>NZ_QWFB01000077.1:0-24261 GCF_003576205.1 Achromobacter sp. K91
CCGCAGCCACTGTCCGGAAGAGTGGATCGAGCCCGCGCAGCTGCTGGATGGCACCCGCGTGCTGTACCAGTCGGTGCTGGAACTGGACCGCAAGCTGCGCGCCGCCTGAGGCCGGGACGGCCCTGCCAGGCCCGCGGGTATCTCCCGCCCGCGGGCGGGGCGCTGCCATAATGGGCGCCTCGCGCCGCGACCGGCGCCCTCTCCCGCCTTGCCCGCCCCATGGAACAGATAGAACTCAACGACAGCACCGCCGACCGCTACCTGCTGGACGCGCCCGGGCTGTCCCTGCTGGTCTTCCACAGCCGCACCTGTGGCACCTGCCGCGTCGCCCGTGAACAACTGCCGCAGCTGGAGCTGCCCGTGGAACGCGTATGCTGGGTCGACGCCGGCGACAACCGCGGCCTGGTCGAGCGCTACGAAGTCTTCCACCTGCCCGCCATGTTCGTGACGCGCGACGGCGCCTTCTTCGGCCCGGTGCAATCGACGCTGGCGGAATGGGATCTGCGCCAGCAGATCGGCCTGGCCCTGGACAGCTACCCCGCCGAACTGCCGTGAGCGCCGCCAAGCCCTTGCGCCAGCCGCTGGACGGGCTGGCGACCGGCGCCATGCTGCTCTTGTGCGTCTGCTGGGGCTTCCAGCAGATCGCCATCAAGCTGGTGGCCGCGGATGTTTCGCCCATCATGCAGATCGGACTGCGCTCGGCGTTCGCGGCGCTGGTGCTGGCCGTGGCCGTGTGGCGGCGCGAAGGCCTGCGTGCCGTCATGGACGGCACGGCGCTGCCCGGTCTCATCGTGGGCCTGCTGTTCGCCGGGGAATTTCTGTTCGTGGCGCAGGGCCTGGTCTACACCACGGCCTCGCACATGTCTGTGTTCCTGTACACCGCGCCCATCTTCACCGCGCTGGGACTGCACTGGCTGCTGCCCGAAGAACGCCTGAAGCCGCTGCAGTGGGTGGGCGTGGCCGTGGCGTTCTGCGGCATCGCCGTGGCCTTCCTCGGCAAGGGCCAGCCGGCGGGATCGGCCGGCGCGCCCAACATGCTGCTGGGCGATGCGATGGGCCTCCTGGCCGGCCTGTTCTGGGGCGCCACCACCGTGGCGATCCGCAAGACCTCGCTGTCCGAAGCCGCGCCTGCCAAGACGCTGTTCTATCAGATGGCGGTCGCGGCCATTACCCTGCTGGCCTACGCCGCGGCCACCGGCAACGCCGGCTTTCGCTATACGCAGGCGGCAGTGCTCAGCGTCGCCTTCCAGTCCGTGGTGGTGGCCCTGTCCAGCTATCTGGCCTGGTTCTGGCTGCTGCGCCGCTACCTGGCTTCGCGCTTGTCCGTCCTGTCGTTCATGACGCCGCTGTTCGGCGTGAGCTTCGGCGTGCTCATCCTGGACGAACCGCTGGACGCCGGTTTCGTGCTGGGCGCGCTGCTGGTGCTGACCGGCATCACCCTGGTGAGCGGCGCCGAACTGCTGCGCGAGAAGCTGCGGCGCGCGCGCTGATCCACCCGCGCCTATGGCCTGGATCGCGGCGCGGGCGCCGCGCCCAGGTTCAGCACGATCAGCGCGGCGCCTCCCAGCACCAGGGCGAATCCCCACCAGTCCAAGGCGGCGGGCCGGTCGCCCACCAGCGCCATCGCGCCCAGCACTCCCACCACCGGCACCATCAATGTGGTCAGCGCGGCCACCGTGGCGCTGACGCGCTCGCTCAGCACGAACCAGAGCCAGTACGCGACGGCGGTGCCCAGGATGATGTGGAACGACAGCGCCGCCACCACACGGCCGTTCCAGCCCTGCGTGGGGAACGATTCGCCCGCGATCAGCATGCCGCCCAAGGCGCAAGCCGCGCCCACCGCCAACTGCCAGGCCGTGACGACGATGCGATCGCCGGCCACCGGCCAGCCCTTCAGGTAGACCGTGCCGGCGGCCCAGCCGAAAGCCGCCACCAGCGGAAACACCAGACCCTTGGCCGCGGCCGCGTCGTGTTCGCCGAAGACTGCGCGCAGCACCGGCCAGGCCAGGATGGAAACCCCGGCCGCGCCCAGCAGCAGCGCCAGCGCCCGGCGCCGGTCCAGGCGTTCGCCCAGCACCGCCCAGGCCAGCACGGCCGACATCATGGGCATGGTGAAGGTCAGCACCGCCGCGCGCGAGGTGCTGGTGCTGAGCTGCGCCCAGGCCACCAGCAGGTTGAAGGCCGCGACGGCAAGCAGGCCGCCCACGATGATGCCGCGCCACGACTCGCGCGGCGGCAGCAGGGGCACCCGCTTGGCTCGCGCCAGCAGCAACAGCAGCACCGCGCCGCTGCCCAGGCCGAGCAGGCGCAGCGTGAACGGCGGGAAGATCGACAGGATGATCTTCACCGCCGGCCAGTTCAGGCCCCAGAACAGGGCCAGCGCAACCGGGATCAGGCGCACGCGGCGCGCGCCTGTGCCGTCAGTTCGGACAGGCCCTGCCGCTGCTTGCCCTGGGCATCGAAATTGTCGGGGCTCAACCAGCGCTCATAGGCGGCACGCAGCGCGGGCCAGTCGCCGTCGACCATGGCGAACCAGGCCGTGTCGCGGCTGCGGCCCTTGTACACCGTGGCCTGGCGGAAGATGCCCTCGAACTGGAAACCCAGCCGCAGAGCCGCCGCGCGCGACGGCGCGTTCAGGCTATCGCACTTCCATTCATAGCGGCGGTAGCCCAGTTCGTCGAAGGCGCGGCTCATCAGCAGGAACTGGGCCTCGGTGGCGATGCGCGTGCGCTTGAGCTGGCGCGAGAACGACACGAAGCCGACTTCGATCGCGCCGTTGGCCGGGTCGATGCGCATCAGCGCCAGCGTGCCGATGGCGCGGCCCGTTTCCAGGTCGATGATGGCGTGGTGCAAGGGGTCATTGCCGGCCTGCGCCTTCTCGGCGAACTGACGGTAGGCCGCCAGGTCCGCGAAGGGTCCCACCGACATGTAGGTCCAGTCGCTGTCGTCCGGCGCCTGGCTGAACGCGTGGAACAGATCCTCGGCGTGACGCTCGGCCGACAGCGGCTCCAGCCGGCAATAGCGGCCGACGATGGGTGTCAGGGGCGGACGCGGACGCGTGGTCCAGCCCGTCATGTCCGGGCCGATGGGTTGCTGGTAGGCGTTGACGCGGGGTTGCATGCTACGGGGCCTCTTCAGGTTGGCGCGCCGCCCGAAGGGACGGACGCAGTACGCATGCCCTCACGATATCGGAATCGTGGCATCATAAAAAGCACCACGATCCAGAATTTTAATAGGGCCAAGATGAATACCCCCGCCCTGCTTTCCAGCCCGCTGACGCGCGGCCCCGGCGCCCTGCCGCGCCAGCGCCAACTGATCCAGCGCCTCAAGCAGGCGATCCTGGCCGGACAGCTGCCCGCGGGCGGCAAGCTGCCTTCGTCGCGCGCCTTGTCCGAGGAACTCGCCATCTCGCGCAACACGGTGCTGATCGCCTACGAACAGCTCACGGCCGAAGGCTACGTGATCGCCGACCGCCAGGGCACGCGGGTGGCGCCCCTATCGGCCGCCGCGGCCATCGCCGCCAAGCGCGCGACGCCGCCCACGGACCAGCCCTCGCTCACCGCCAAGCGGCTGACGCGCATCGTCTCCACGCGCTACGCCCACGACGGTTCGCTGCCCATGACGCCCGGCACGCCTGCGCTGACGCAGTTTCCCATCAATGCATGGCGCCGCGCGCAGGACCGCGCGCTGCAAGCCGCCCCGGCCACGGCCCTGGGCTACGGCCATCCCGTGGGCGAGCCGGCGCTACGCGAAGCCATCGCCCAATACCTGCGCGTGTCGCGCGGCGTGCGCTGCGACGCCTCGCGCATCGTCATCACCGAAGGCGCCCAGGGCGCGCTGGCGCTCTGCGTGCAGCTGTTGACCAACCCTGGCGACACCGCCTGGCTGGAAGACCCCGGCTACCGCGGCGCCAAGTCCGCCTTCCATGGCGGCGACCTGGACGTGGTTGCCATGCGCGTGGACGCGGACGGCATCGTGATTCCCGAAAGCGCCTGGCAGGAACGCCCGCCCCGCCTCATCCAGACAACGCCGTCGCACCAGTACCCGACCGGCGCGGTGCTGTCCCTGCCGCGCCGCCTGGGCTTGATCGAACGCGCCCGCCAGGCCGGCGCCTGGATCATCGAGGACGACTACGACAGCGAATTCCGCCACCAGGGCGAACCCATCGCCGCGATGCAGGGCCTGGTCGAGGACGCGCCGGTGCTCTACGTGGGCACCTTCAGCAAGACCATGTTCCCGGCGCTGCGCCTGGGTTTCGTGGTGCTGCCCGAAGCCATCGCCGCGCAGGCGATGCCATCCATTATCGAGATGCTGCGCGGCGGCCACCGGCTGGAACAGCTGACCATGGCGGCCTTCATGGAAAACGGCCAGTTCTCGCGCCACCTGGGCCGCATGCGGCGCCTGTACCGAGAACGCCAGGGAGCATTGCGCGAGGCGCTGGCGGCGCATCTGGGGATCGAACACGAAGTCCTGGGCGGACATTCCGGGCTGCATCTGACGGTGCGGCTGCCTGCTGCATATCCCGACCGGGAGATCGTGGAACAGGCGCGCAAGATCGGGATGAATCCGGGCGCGTTGTCCTCGTTCGCGGTGGCGCCGCGGGCGGAGGATAACGGACTGGTGATCGGATATGGGAATACGGGGGCCGAGCGGTTTCCGGCGTTGGTGCAGAGGTTACGGAAGGTGGTGTTGGCGGCGCGGCAGGCTTCGTAGGTCGGGCGTCGGCACTGGTTGCTGTCGCAGCACTTCGCGGGTCAGCCAGCGATTCTAGGCCGCTGCCGCAGCACTTCGTAGGTCGCCCAGCGGCGCGGGCGGCGAGGCGGCTCGCGCCCACGATCGCGGTCCGGAGCGTTCGCTCCGGACTTCCCCATCGTCATCCTCGTCCTCGCCTTCGGCGACTCCTACGGATTCCCTCGGGCGCATCGAGGTTGCGAGCCGCCTCGCCGCCCGCGCCGCTGGGCTGCCGCCGTTTTGGCTTGTTGCGCTGCTGGAGCCGTGGTCGGGGACGAGTCGTGGGCTGCCCGTATTAGTCGGCCGCCCGGGCGGCCGACTAATACATACGAGATTCATGAAATCTCGATAGTGTTCGCTGCGCGAATGGCGCGACAGCGCATCGGTTGGGCTGCCGCCGTCTTGGCCTGTAGTGCCTGGAACCGTGGTCAGTGGCGAGTCGTGAACTGCCCGTATTAATCGGCCGCCCGGGCGGCCGATTAATACATACGCGATTTATAAAATTTCTATAGTGTTCGCTGCGCGAATGCAGCGAATCGTCTGCCCATGCACCGACTCCTTTAAGGAACCGGTGACAAACAGCGCGCAGCGCCGTCACTCGCCGCAAGCCACCGCGTAAGCTCCCAGAGGCCGCCCGCGCGGCCGGCCGGGAGCGGGCCCCGCAAGACCTTCCGCCAACCCCCACTGATGGCGAGCACGCCAAGCACACCACCCGCCCCAGCGCCCGTGAAGTTTCAACCGCCGGAGCCAGCCGCGCCTTGGGCCTGGGGCGAGCGGGCCGTCGATAAGCCCGAGGGAATCTGAAGGAAAGGCCGAAGGCCTTGACGAAGATGACGACGGGGAAGTCCGGAGCGAAGGCTCCGGACCGCAATCGTTGGCCCGCTCGCCCCAGGCCCACGGCGCGGCTGGCGCCTAAAGAAGAACACCATCCGCAAAACGCGACACCACAAAGCCCATCAATTAATCAACCCACCCAACACCAACACCGCCAAAAACCCCCAAACCAAAACCCCCAACAAACTCCGCCTTAACAACGCCTTGACCGCCGCCCAAAGCAGCATCAACCCAATCGCCAACACCACCAGATTGAACACCGATGGACTCATCCCCATCGCGCCCGACAGCCCCGCGTAGAAATCGCCCAGCGCGCCGCCAACTCCGCCCAGCAGCCATCTCAAGCCAGCCACGACCCCGCGCAGCGCCTCGCCCAGCATGCCGCCCAAGGAAGCAAAGAAACCGTCTTCGGCCTGCATCAGCGGCGGTTATCCATCAGCATGCGTACCGCCAGCCCGGCCAGCACCGTGCCCATCAACCAGCGCTGCACCACCATCCACAAGGGGCGGCCCGCCAGGAACCCGGCGATGGAACCGGCCATGATGGCGATCAGCGCATTGACCGTCAGGCTGATCACAACCTGTGTCATGCCCAGCGCCAGCGACTGCGTGAACACGCTGCCGCGCTCGGGCTGGATGAACTGCGGCAGCAGCGACACGTACATGATCGCGATCTTGGGATTGAGCAGATTGGTCACCAGCCCCATCGTGAACAGCGTGCGCGGGCTGCTCTTGGGCAGTTCGCGCACCTCGAAGGGCGAACGCCCGCCCGGGCGCAGCGCCTGCCAGGCCATGTACAGCAGGTACAGCGCGCCGCCGATGCGCAGCGCGTCGTAGGCGTAGGGCACCGCCATCAGCAGCGCCGTGATGCCGAACGCCGCGCAGAGCACGTAGAAGACGAAGCCGACCGCCACGCCCCCCAGCGAAATCAGGCCCGCCTGCGCGCCCTGCGAGATGGAACGGGATACCAGGTAGATCATGTTGGGCCCGGGTGTGAGCACCATGCCCAGGGCAACCAGGGCGAACGTCATCAGATGGGTAAGGTCGGGCATGATGGGCCGGCGCGGGGCCGCGCGGAAAGTGGAAACGTGAATCCACACCTTAGCGCAAAACTGTATCGGAACAGCGAACTTCCGGCGGGGGTTTGCGGACCAGTGGCGCCGGCGATACAGTTGTCCGGTTCCCACGCCTGGAGGGCCGGCCATGCCGCAAGCGCATTCTCATCCGAAAGACGGCGCCATCCGCAT
This sequence comes from Achromobacter sp. K91, assembly GCF_003576205.1. Classification (NCBI taxonomy): domain Bacteria; kingdom Pseudomonadati; phylum Pseudomonadota; class Betaproteobacteria; order Burkholderiales; family Alcaligenaceae; genus Achromobacter; species Achromobacter sp. K91. The sequence continues at coordinate 6,812 of NZ_QWFB01000077.1, forward strand.
CGGTATCGGCGGCTGGACCTACGCCCCCTGGCGCGGCGTCTTCTACCCCGAAAACCTGCCGCATGCGCGCGAACTGGAATACGCCAGCAGCCAGCTCACCGCCATCGAGATCAACGGCACCTACTACAGTACCCAGAAGCCGGCCACCTTCGCCAAATGGCGCGATGAGACGCCCGCAGGCTTCGTGTTTTCGCTGAAGGCCTCGCGCTACGCGACCAACCGCCGCGAACTGGCGGGCGCCAAGGATTCGATCCACCGCTTCGTGCACAGCGGCATCGCCGAACTGGGCCCCAAGCTGGGGCCCATCGTCTGGCAGTTCGCGCCGACCAAGGTATTCGATGCGGACGATTTCGGCGCCTTCCTCGCGCTGCTGCCGGACAAGGTGGACGGCTTGCCGCTGCGCCACGTACTGGACGTGCGCCATGACAGCTTCGCCTGCGAGGAATACCTGGAGCTGGCGCGGCGCCACGGCGCGGCCACCGTCTACACGGACAGCGAGGACTACCCGTCCATCGCCGACCGTACCGCCGCTTTCGTCTATGCGCGGCTGATGCGCGCCAGCACGGCCTACAAGGCGGGCTACCCGCCCAAGGCGCTGGACGCCTGGGCGGACCGCCTGCGCAGCTGGGCCCGCGGCGGCCACCCGGCCGACCTGCCGCTCACCGGCGCCCCGGAAAAAAAGGCGCGGCCGGGAGACGTCTTTGCGTTCTTCATCAATGGCGCGAAGGAACGCGCGCCGATGGCGGCGCGCGCCATGATCGAACGGCTGTAGCGCCTTATTGGGCGACCGGCGTGCGCAGGGTCACGAACTCTTCGGCAGCCGTGGGATGGATGCCGATGGTCTCGTCGAACACCTGCTTGGTCGCGCCGGCCTTCAGCGCGATCGCGATGCCCTGCACGATCTCGCCCGCGTCCGGGCCGACCATGTGCACGCCCAGCACGCGGTCGGTCTTGGCGTCCACGATCAGCTTCATCAGCGTCTTTTCCTGCGACTCGGTCAGCGTCAGCTTCATGGGCCGGAAGCGGCTTTCGAACAGCTTGACCTCGTGGCCGGCGGCGCGCGCCTCTTCCGTCGTCATGCCCACCGTGCCGATGTTCGGCAGGCTGAACACGGCGGTCGGAATCAGCTGGTAGTCGACCTTGCGGTATTCCTCGGGACGGAACAGGCGCCGCGCCACCGCCATGCCTTCGGCCAGCGCCACGGGCGTCAGCGGCACACGGCCGATCACGTCGCCGATGGCCAAGATGGAGGGCTCGGCCGTGCGGTATTCGTCGTCCACCTCAATGAAACCGCCCTTGCCCAGCTTGACCGCCGTGTTCTCCAGGCCCAGGTTGTCCAGCATGGGCCGGCGGCCAGTGGCGTAGAACACGCAATCGGCCTCGACCACGGAGCCGTCCTTCAGCGTGGCGGCCAGCGTGCCGTCGGCCTGCTTGTCGATGCGCGTCACTTCCGAATTGAAGCGCAGGTCGATGCCCTTTTTCACCAGTTCGTCGCGCAGATGCTCGCGCACGCCCTGGTCAAAGCCGCGCAGGAACAACGGACCACGGTAGACCTGCGTGGTCTGCGCGCCCATGCCGTTGAAAATGGAGGCGAATTCCACGGCGATATAGCCGCCGCCCACCACCAGCACGCGGCGCGGCAGTTCCTTCAGGAAGAAGGCTTCGTTCGACGTGGTGGCGTGTTCCTTGCCCGGAATGTCCGGCACCTGGGGCCAGCCGCCGGTCGCCACCAGGATATTGGCGGCGCGGTAGGATTTGCCGTTGATTTCGACCGTGTGCGGATCGAGGATGCGGGCGTGGCCTTCCAGCAGGGTCACGCCGCTATTGACCAGCAAATTGCGATAAATGCCGTTAAGACGTTCGATTTCGCGGTTCTTGTTCGCGATCAGCGTGGGCCAGTCGAAGCTGGGCTCGCCGGCGTTCCAGCCGAAGCCGCGGGCCTGCTCGAAGTCCTCGCTGTAGTGCGCGCCATAGACCAGCAGCTTCTTGGGCACGCAGCCCACGTTCACGCAGGTGCCGCCCAGGTAGCGGCTTTCCGCCACCGCCACGCGCGCGCCGAAGCCCGCCGCGAAACGCGCCGCGCGCACGCCGCCGGAGCCCGCGCCGATCACAAACAGATCAAAATCGAATGCCATGATGTTTCCTTCGCGCGCCCTTGCAGGCCCGCGCTCACTGTCCGGGGAAAACCGTATTTAACACCACCCGGCGCGCGCGCCCGGCCACGTCCGGTTTGCAGGCGGCCGCGATTGCTATACAGTGGCCCGCAGGCTGGCCGCCGCGCGCAGCCCCACCCCTGGAGCAGATCCCATGTCGCTTGAAACCTGGCTGGCCTTCCTGGGCGCGTCCGCCCTCCTCGTGATGCTGCCCGGCCCCACGATACTCACCGTCATCAGCTACTCCATTGCGCAAGGCCGGCGCGCACGCCTGCCGCTGGTGCTGGCGGTGGCGCTGGGCGACTCCACCGCCCTGCTGCTGTCGCTGCTGGGCCTGGGCGCCCTGCTGGCGGCGTCGGCGTTCTGGTTCACGGTGGTCAAGATCGTGGGCGGCCTGTACCTGCTGTACCTGGGCTTCAAGCTGCTGCGCGCCGGCGTGTCGCCGGCGACCCTGCCCACGGCCACTGCCTCGGGTTCGCGCTGGAAGCTGTTCGCCAACACCTATCTGGTGACGGCGCTGAACCCCAAGGGCATCATCTTCTTCGTGGCTTTCCTGCCGCAGTTCATCGATCCGGTAGGCGACGTGACGCGCCAGCTCTGGATCCTGTCGGCCACCTTCGTCGCCTGCGCCGGCATCAACGCTACGGCCTATGCCATCTTTGCCGGGTCCGCCCGGCGCCTGTTGGCCTCGCCCCGCGCCCAGCGCGGCTTCAACCTGGGCGGCGGCGCCCTGCTGTCCGCCGCCGGGATCTGGGCCTTGCTGGCGCGGCGCGTCTAGCCTGCCCCTAGGGCCGCGCCGCGGACACGGCCTCCGGGTCGATGCCGTAGCGGGCGATGGCGTCGGCCGCGCGCTCGTGCGGCATCAGTCCGTCGTCCGCCAGCGCCTTCAGGGCCGCCAGCGCGATGTGATGCCGGTCCACCTCGAAGTAGGCCCGCAGGGCTGCCCGCGTGTCTGACCGGCCAAAGCCGTCGGTCCCCAGCGTGACATAGCGGCGGTCCTGCATGAACGGACGTATCTGTTCGGCCACCGTCTTCATGTAGTCGGTGGCGGCCACCACCGGCCCCTCGCTGTCCGCCAGGACCGTCTCCGCGTAGCCGGCGCGCCTGTTCTCCAGCGGATGCAGGCGGCTCCAGCGTTCGGCTTCCTGGCCGTCGCGGCCCAGTTCCGAATAGCTGGTCACGCTCCAGACGTCGGCCGCCACGCCGAAGTCCTGCCGCAGCAGCTCTGCCGCCGCCAGCGTTTCGCCCAGGATCGCGCCGCTGCCCAACAACTGCACCCGCAGCGCGCCGTCGCCGCCTTCGCGCAGGCGGTACATGCCGCGCAGGATGCCCTCCTCGGCGCCCTGCGGCATGGGCGGATGCGCGGTCTTCTCGTTGATCAGCGTCAGGTAGTAGAAGACGTCTTCTTCGTCCTGGTACATGCGGCGCATGCCGTCCTGCACGATCACCGCGATCTCGTAGGCGTAGGCCGGGTCGTAGGCCACGCATGAAGGAATGACCGAGGCCAGCACGTGGCTGTGGCCGTCGTCGTGCTGCAGTCCTTCGCCTTCCAGCGTGGTGCGTCCGGAGGTCGCGCCCAGCAGGAAGCCGCGCGCGCGGATGTCGCCCGCCGCCCAGGCCAGGTCGCCCACGCGCTGGAAGCCGAACATGGAGTAGAAGATGTAGAACGGAATCGTGGCCACGCCGTGCGTGCTGTGCGCGGTGGCGGCCGCGATCCACGAGGCCATCGCGCCCGACTCGTTGATGCCTTCCTGCAGGATCTGGCCGCGCCGGTCTTCGCGGTAGACGCTCAACTGGTCTGCGTCCTGCGGCGTGTACAGCTGCCCCACGTGCGAATAAATGCCCACCTGCCGGAACATGCCGTCCATGCCGAAGGTGCGCGACTCGTCGGGCACGATGGGCACCACGCGCTGGCCGATGGCGGGGTCCTTGAGCAATTGCGCCAGCACCCGCACAAAGGCCATCGTGGTCGAGAACTCGCGGCCGTCGCTGCCCTTCAGGTGCGCGGCGAACGCCTCCAGCGGCGGCGTGGCCAGCGGCCCGGGTCCGGCCTGCCGCCGCGGCAGATGGCCGCCCGCGCGCGCGATCGCGGCGTCGAAATAGGTCCGCTCGGCGCTGCCGGGCGCGGGCTTGATGTAGGGGATCTGTTCCAGCAGATCGTCGGGCACCGGGATGGAGAAGCGGTCGCGGAAGGCGCGCACGGCCGGATCCGCCATCTTCTTCTGCTGGTGATTGGTGTTGGCCGCCTCGCCCGCCGCGCCCATGCCATAGCCCTTGACGGTCTTGGCCAGGATGACGGTGGGCTGGCCACGATAGGCCAGCGCCGAGGCGTAGGCGGCATAGATCTTGGCAGGATCATGGCCGCCGCGGTTGAGCGCGCCGATTTCCTCATCGCTCAGGTGCGCCACGCGCTCCAGCAGCACCGGGTCGGCGCCGAAGAAATGTTCGCGCACGTATGCGCCGCCGCGCGCCTTGAACACCTGGTACTCGCCGTCCACGCACTGCATCATTCGCCGGCGCAGGCGGCCGTCATGGTCTTGCGCCAGCAGCGCGTCCCAGCCGGCTCCCCAGATCACCATGATGACGTTCCAACCGGCGCCGCGGTACACGCTTTCCAGTTCCTGGATGATCTTGGCGTTGCCGCGCACCGGGCCGTCCAGGCGCTGCAGATTGCAGTTCACCACGAAGATCAGGTTGTCCAGTTTTTCGCGCCCGGCCATCGCCACCGCCGCCAGCGTCTCGGGCTGGTCCTGTTCGCCGTCGCCCAGAAAGCCCCAGACCTTGCGGCCTTGCGCGGGGATCAGCTCGCGGTCTTCCAGGTAGCGCATGTAGCGCGCCTGATAGGCGGCCATCAGCGGTCCCAGCCCCATCGACACGGTCGGAAACTGCCAGAACCCGGGCATGGTGCGCGGATGCGGATAGGACGCCAACCCGCCGCCGGCCGTCTCGCGCCGGAAGCGGTCGAGTTCTTCCTCGGAAATGCGGCCCTCCAGATAGGCGCGCGCATAGATGCCGGGCGCGGAATGGCCCTGGATGTACAGCATGTCACCCAGGAAGTCCGGCGTGGCCGCACGGAAGAAGTGGCGAAAGCCGGTTTCGTACAGCGTCGTGGCCGAGGCGTAGGTCGCGATGTGTCCGCCCACGCCCGAGGTCTTGCCCGCGCGCAGCACCATGGCCATGGCGTTCCAGCGCAGATAGGCGTCCAGCCGCAGCTCGATGCCCATGTCGCCCGGAAACGAACCCTGCTCCGCCGGCCGGATCGTGTTGACGTAGGGCGTGGCGTTCGGCGCGGCATAGCCGCCGTGGCCGGCGCGGTCCTGGCTGATCAGTTGGTCCAGCAGATAGTGGGTGCGCGGCCGGCCCTCGTGGGCCAGCACGGCCTGCATGGCCTCCAGCCATTCCTGGGTTTCCTGCGGGTCGGCGTCGGTCGGTTCTATCGGGGTGTCCATGGCGTCCTCCTGGTGGGCGCGAAGGCGGCATCCCGGTGTACGGCCGCCGTCATTTCGCATCGTGAATTGCAATTGCATCATGTGCAATTGCAATCGTATGGAGGAATTCTAATAATTGCAAGTGCAACTATTTCAGGACAGGTCCCCAGGCCCTCCCCGCTAGCGGGACGCAGCCATCATGAATTCCACCGCGGCCCTCAGGGTCGGTTCGTCCGCGGACGAGCCGCCGCGCGGCGGCATCGCGCCCTTGCCCTTGAGCACGGTGGCCAACAGCGCGTCCGTGCCCTGCGCAATAAAGGGCGACCAGGCTTGCTTGTCGCCCAGCCTGGGCGCATTGGCGACCCCGCTGGCGTGGCATACGACACAGGCGGACTTGTAGAGCTTTTCGCCCGCGGGGTTGATGGCGGCCAGCGACTCGGCCCCCGCTTGCGCGACGGGCAGGCTGGCCAGGGCGGCGGCGAACGCAATTCGATACAGCGAGGACATGGCAAGGCTCCGAAAGGAAAAGGCGTGACGGCGTAGCGGATAGACAAGGGCAAGGCGCGCCACGCGCGCCCTGCCGCCGCGCTCAGCGCGGGATCGGACCCGGCGCCTTGATCTGCTTCATCAGGTCGTCATTCCATTTGCCCTCGACCTTGATATGCCCGGCCGCGCCCAGTTCGAAGGCTTCGATCAGGTTGTGGTTCAGGTAGGCGTACACGCCGGGCTGCTTGAAGGTGTAGAGCGCCGCGCCCGCCGAACCGCCGCGGATGAACCAGGTCTCCAGGTCCTTCTGCGGCGGGTTGGCGAACTTGCCGGTTTCCCAGACCCAGTCGCCATGGCCGCCGATCAGATGCGGGCGCGTATCGCGATTGGCCTGCGAGTGGATCAGGAGCACCGTCTCGCCGACCTTGGCCGTGAGCGCGTTCGCCCCCGTCAAGGCCCCGACCTTGCCATTGAAGACGATGTGCGACGGCGTCAGCGTGCGCATGACTTCGACCGTGTCGCCATAGCTTTCCGCCAGGGTCGCGTAGTCCTTGTATTTGCCGTTCGCGTCCTTGGGGATGTACAGGTCGAACTCGCCTATGGTGTAGGCACGGTCGTAGCGCAGCGGCTTGCCCTGCGGATCCTTCAGTCCGTCGCGCGGCAGCACCATCAGCGTGCCGCTCATGCCCGCCACCACGTGCCAGGGCACCATGCCTTCGGGCGCACAGTGGTAGACGAAGGTGCCGCTGCGATCCGCCTTGAAGCGCAGCGTGGCCTGCTCGCCCGGGTTCACGTTGGTGAGCTTGGCCCCGCCCAGCGCGCCGGTGGCGGCGTGGAAATCCACGTTGTGCGGCATGGCGTTGGTGGCCGGATTGACCAGGGTCAGTTCGACATAATCGCCTTCATGCACCACCAGGGTCGGACCGGGCATGGACCCGTTGAACGTCATTGCCTGCAAGGTCGTGCCCTTGTCATCGATGACCATCTTCTTCTCCTCGATGGTCATCGTGAATTCGATCACCTTGGGACCCGAACGGGCCACCTGCTCATGCGGGTGGACCATGGGCGGGGCGACCAGCGCAACCTTGGCGCGTTCCAGTTGATCGGCGTTCTGGGCGGCTGCCGGGCCGCCCGCCATCGCTGCGATCAATGCCATGGCAAGCAAGGTGGGGCGCAAAGCGTTCATGTGCAACTCCTGTTCGGGTTTCTGCAACGCCGAGTCTGTCGGCGCTTCCATTGAAGGCTCGCCACCTTTTGCGTTCTTTGCTGTAGCGCAAACTTCAGACCAGCTTGCGAGCCGCCGTGCATTGCCGCCGCGCGGCCGCGATGTCACCATCAAGGCATGGACCCTCCACACGCTTCCGGGCAGTCTGCGGCGTCGTCGCCCCTGTGCCATGCCCTGCTTCGCAACCTGGATCTGTTCAGGCCCTTGTCCGATGCGCAGCTGGACGCCGCGCTGCGCGGCGCGGTGCCTTGCCGCCTGGAGGCCGGCGCATTGGCCTATCGCCAGGGCGCCGCTGCCGCGCATTTTTTCGTGCTGCTGCATGGCTGCCTGAAGGTGGCGCAGCTGACGCCGGAGGGCGAACAGGTCGTGGTGCGCTACGTGAATCCCGGCGACATGTTCGGGCTGGCCTGCGCCATGCGGCAGCCCTGCTATCCGGCTACGGTGCAGACCGTGCAGGAAAGCGTCTGCCTGGCGTGGCCGGCCACGGCCTGGGAACGCTTCATCGCCTGCCATCCCCAGTTGGGCGCGGCCGCACTGCAAACCATGGGACAACGCCTGCAGGACGCGCACGTCCGCATCCAGGAGCTGTCCACCGATGAAGTCGAACAACGGGTCGCGCGCGCCATCCTGAGGTTGGTGCAGCAATCCGGCCAGCCCATGCAGGACGGCATCGGCATCGGCTTTCCCATCACCCGCCAGGACATCGCCGAAATGACCGGCACCACCTTGCACACGGTCAGCCGGCTGCTCAGCGACTGGAAGCAGCGCGGCATCGTCTCGGCCGGGCGCAAGCGCGTGGTGCTGCGCTCGCCCGCCGCCTTGGCCCGCCTGGGCGAGCACGCCGCGCCCGCCGTGGACTGCTCGGCCTGCCTGTCCTGTCGCCACGGGTCGCCGGCCGCGGACGAGGCCTGCGACGCGAGCGCCGAGCTGGCCGGCGCATAGCGCGCAGGCAACGCGGCCTAGCCGGGTTCCAGCACCAGCCGCAGCCCCAGGTTGGCGGGCGGCACGCCGACCGAACACGCCCCGCCCTTGGGGTCGCGGATGAAATCGGGCAGATACGCGACGTGCCTGCCGGCCGCGACGCGTATGCCGCAGTTGCGGCTTTCCTGCTCCTGCTCCTGCGCCGCATTGCCGCTTGCGCCATCGCGCAGCCCGTCCAGCACGCGCCGCGCATGGCAATCGTCGGTCCAGTCCCACACGCTGCCCGCCATGTCCATCAGGCCGGCGCGGTTGCGGCCATAGGCGCCGAAGGCGCGCACCGTGACGTCGCCCTGCGCGCCGCGCAGGCTCTGTTGTTCGTATTCCGCCAGCCAGCGCTGCGCCGGGTCGCTGCCATCGGGCAAGGCCGGCAAGACGTCCGCGCGATAGGCTTCGCCCGCCGCGTAGACCCATTCGGCATAGCTGGGCAGGCGCAGGCGCCTGCCGGTGCGTTCGGACAGCCACGCAGCGTAGGCAACCGCGTCGGTCCAGCTGATGCCTACCGCGGGCAGGTCGGGCGCAACCGCCTGGCGCTGCGCGGGGTCCAACGCCTTGCATGCGCCGGCCTCCACGCACGCTGCGTATTCGGCCTGGCTGACCTGTCGTGTCATGATGACCAGGCCATCCGGATAGCGCGCGACGCGCGGCGCGGGCGTGGCGGGATAGCCGTTGCGCAAGGCCTCGCCCGGCGGCACGTAGCTCACCTCGCCCGGCGGCAGCCGCGTGATTTCCGGCAACGCAAAACGGGCCCCGTCCTGGGGCCCGCAAGCGGTCAACAGCAATGAAACGATGACGGTCGGCAGGATGCGCATGCGGCGGTTCTCCGGAATGCCCGCGCCGGTCGGGCGCGGGCTGGATTCCATTGGACCGGATGCCGCGGCCGGGCTCTTTGCGCTGAAGCAAAGAGCCCGACGCTCGCCGCGCGCCGCTACCCGCGCGCCGCCTTGGCCTGCAGGCGCGGCTCGGCCAGCGCGGGCTTGCCGCTCAGAAGGCCCAGGATCACCTGCATCACGATGGCCAGCGCGCCCAGCAGGAACACCACGTCGCCGAAGGTGCGGCCCCAGCGCAGGTTCTGCAGCAGCTCCTGCTGCATGAAGCCTTCGCTGCGGGCGTACCACATGCCCTCGCTGACGCTGGCGTGGAACTGGATCAGCCCCACCGGCAGCAGGCTGGTGAAGATCATCAGCGCGAGGCCCAGGTTCATGCCCCAGAACGCCAGCTTCATCAAACCGGGGCTCAGCGCGTACTGCGGACGGATGTAGCGCAGCACCAGCAGGGTGAAGCCCAGCGCCAGGAAGCCATACACGCCGAACAGGGCCGCGTGCGCGTGCACCGGCGTGGTGTTCAGGCCCTGGATGTAGTACAGCGAAACGGGCGGGTTGATCATGAAGCCGAAGACGCCCGCGCCCAGCATGTTCCAGAAGGCCACGGCGACGAAGCACATCAGCGGCCACTTCAGGTTTTCCATCCAGGGCGCGCGGGTCTTCAGGCGCCAGTTCTCCCAGGCCTCATGTCCCAGCACGATGAGCGGCACCACTTCCAGCGCCGAGAAGCTGGCGCCGATGGCCATCACGGGCGTGGTGGTGCCGGCGAAGTACAGGTGATGGAAGGTGCCGGGTATGCCGCCCAGCATGAAGAGCGAGGCCGAGGCCAGGCTGGCCGTGGTGGCCATGCGGCGCGACACCAAGCCCAGCGTGGAGAAGATGAAGGCCAGCGCCGTGGTCGCGAAGACTTCGAAGAAGCCTTCCACCCACAGGTGCACGATCCACCAGCGCCAGTACTCCATCACCGTCAGGTGCGTGCGTTCGCCGTAGAAGAAGCCGGCGCCATAGAACAGGCCGATGGCGCCGACCGAAGCGGTCAGGAGCGCCAGCAGGTTCTTGTCCCCGCCCGGCGTGCGCAGCGCCGGCACGATGCCGCGCAGCATCAGCACCAGCCAGAAGCAGATGCCGGCGAACTTGCCGATCTGCCACAGGCGGCCCAGGTCCACGTATTCATAGCCCTGGTGGCCCAGCCAGAAGTTCAGGTCCGGCGGCATGATCTGCGCGATCGCGAGGTAGTTCCCGGTGAACGATCCGACCACCACCAGCACCAGCGCCCAGAACAGGATGTCGACGCCAAGCTTCTGGAACTTGGGATCGCGCCCGCCGTTGATCAACGGCGCCAGAAACAGGCCGGCGGCCAGGAAGCCCGTGGCGATCCAGAACAGCGCGCTCTGGATATGCCAGGTGCGCACCAGCGAATACGGGAACCACTGCGACAGGTCGACGCCATAGAACTTCTGCCCTTCGACGGTGTAGTGCGCGGTGAAGGCGCCCAGCAGCACCTGGAAGCCGAACAGCGCCACCACCAGGAACAGGTACTTGCCCAAGGCGCGCTGCGACGGCGTCAGGGCGAAAGTGGTCAGCGGGTCCTTGGCGGGCGCCAGCGGCTCGTCGTCTTCCTTGCCGCGCAGGAAAGCCCAGGCCCAGACCAGGAAGCCGATGCCGGCCAGCAGCACCACCACGCTGAGGATGGACCACATGACGTTTTCGGCGCTGGGCACGTTGTCGATCAGGGGTTCATGCGGCCAGTTGTTGGTGTAGGTGACCGCCTTGCCTTCGCGCTCGGTGGCCGCGGCCCATGCCGTCCAGAAGAAGAAATGCGTGAGCTGGGTGCGGCGCGCGGCGTCGGGCAGCGTGTTTTCCTTCATCGCGAAATTTTCGCGGCTGCGGTGCAGCGCGGGCGCGTCGGAGAACAGCTGGTCGTAATAGGCGGCGGTCTGCGCCATGGCGCGCGCGCGCCGCGGACTCACCGCCAGCGTGTCGGTGGCGGCGTCGCTGCGGTTGGCGCGGTATTCGGCCTTCAGTTCCGCGCGCAACGCTGCCTGGGCGCCCGCGTCCAGCTGCGCATAGTCCCGGCCGTGCTGCTCGCGCGCGGCCAGGTCCAGCCAGGCGGTCAGTTCACGGTGCAGCCAGTCGGCCGTCCAGTCCGGCGCCTGGTAGGCGCCGTGTCCCCAGACCGATCCCAGCTGCATGCCGCCGACCGATTGCCAGGCCGTCTGGCCGTCCAGGATGTCGTCGCGGCCGAACAGCGGTTTGCCGTCGGTCGTCACGACCTGCCCGGGAATCGGCGGCGCCTGGCGATAGACCTCGCCGCCGTAGAAGCCCAGCAATGCGAACGTGACCGCCAATACGGCGATCAAGGTGAACCATAATTTCCGATACGGACCCATGATGGGAACGCCCTCCAGTGTTGCGGTTTTGGGGTACGTACCCATATGCGAATTCCGTGCCAGGAAAAATCCCATGCAAATCATGGTATTGCAATTCACACGGTTTTTTTCACCGTGGCCAGCCAGGGTATAAATCACCAATAAAGGGTTGTTTGGACCGCGAAATGCCGGCGTCGCGCCTGGCGCCCGCCTCTTACAATCCCCGCAGCATTCCCACCTCTTTCAAAGGAACCGACCGCATGGCCACGGGCAAGCCCGATGCGTGGAGCCTCTTCCTGACCGCGCATGCGCTGGTAGTGGAAGAAATCGAAAAGCGCCTGTCAGCCGCCGGCCTGCCGCCGCTGGCCTGGTATGACGCCTTATGGGCGCTGGAGCGCGCGCCCGACGGCACGGCCAGGATGTTCGAGATCGCCGAGCGCATGGTGATCGCGCGCTACAACCTGACGCGCCTGATGGACCGCATCGAGGCCGAAGGCCTGGTCGAACGCTTCCGCTCGGACGAAGACCGCCGCGCCACCTACGCCCGCCTCACGCCCAAGGGCCGCGCGCTGCGCCGCGAGATGTGGAAGGTCTACGGCCCCGCCGTCGACGAACTGTTCCTGTCGCGGCTGCCGCAGGCGCAGCAAGACGCCATGGCGGCGAGCTTCCTGGACATCGCGCGCCACGTGCGCGCATCCAACAAGGAGTCTGCTGAATGAACGCCACGCCCCTGCACATCGGCATCGTCGCCTGCTCGGCGGAAGGCGCCGCGCTTTGCTACCGCACGCTGTGCGCGGAAGGCGCCCAGCGCCTGGGCCCGCACGCGCACCCGGAGATTTCGCTGCACACGCATTCGCTGGCGGACTATGTCGCCTGCCTGGACCAGGCCGACCTGGCCGGGGTGGGCGCGCTGATGCAGTCGTCGGCGGGCAAGCTGGCGCGCGCGGGCGCGGATTTCCTGATCTGCCCGGACAACACCATCCACCAGGCGCTGGACCATGTGCTGCCGCAGTCGCCCCTGCCCTGGCTGCATATCGCCGAAGAGGTCGCGGCCGAGGCCCAGGCGCGCGGCTTGCGCCGCATCGGCATCCTGGGCACGCGCTGGCTGGTGGACAGCAGCGTCTATCCGGACAAGCTGGAAGCGCGCGGGCTGCAATGGTTGCGGCCGGCGCAAGCGGACCGCGACACGATGGCCCGCGTCATCATGGACGAACTGGTGTACGGCGTGTTCAAGCCGGAATCCGTGGCGAAGCTGCAAGCCGTGATCGAGCGCCTGCGCGAGGCTGGCTGCGACGCCGTGGTACTGGGCTGCACCGAGTTGCCGCTGGTGCTTAACGACGGCAATTCGGCCCTGCCCACGCTGGATTCGACCCGCATCCTGGCACGCGCCGCGCTCACCCGCGCCTTGCGCGGCGCCTGATCCGGCGCCCTCAGATCTGGTCCAGGCCGTATTGGCGCAAGCGCTCCAGGTCCAGCACCTTGATCTGGTTGTAGGCCAGCGCCAGGATGCCCTGGTCGGCCAGCGTCTGCAGCGCCTGGTTGACCCGCTGGCGCGACAGGCCCGTCAGATAGCCTAGTTCTTCCTGCGAGATCGCCAGCGTCAGATCGGTGGACGGATACAGCTGCGGATTGAACAGCTGCGCCAGCGACTGCGCCACGCGCGCGTCCGCATCCAGCAAACGGTGGTTCTGGATGGAGGCGATGAACTCGCCCATGCGGTTGTTCAACTGGCCGATGACGAAATGCGAAAAAGGCAGGCTGGCCGACAACAGCGCATGGAAGGTGGCCGTAGGCACCAGCAACACCAGCGACGGCTGGATCGCCACCACGTCGTACTTGCGCAGTTCGCGCTTGATGACGCTGCCCTCGCCGAACCAGCCGCCCGGCGGCACGCCCGAAAAGGTGCAGCTGCGGCCCGATTCGTTGTAGATGGCCAGCTTCAACAGACCCGTGTGCACGCCCAGCCAATAGTCCGACGGCGCATTGCGCCGCGCGATCCAGGCGCCGTTGGGCACGTGTTCGGCGCGCGCGGTCGCCAGCACCAGATCCTGGTGGCGGGCCTCCAGCGCGGTAAACCAGGCACAGGATCCGAACAGGCCGGCCAGTTCCTCGGCGGAAACGATGTTTGAAACGTCGGACATGGGAATAACTGTGTAAAACTTGGGGAAGCCAGGTCGGCCGGCCGTCTGTCATGCAGGTGACAGACAGCATTTTCGGCGGCCCCGTAAGCTAGGGCAAGCGACGGGGATCAAACTCCCCGCACACGGATAAGGGACGCCTGCGCGTCCCAACTGGAGACAAGCATGAGCGGTATGTTCGACCGCGGCCTTGAGCGCCGCGAAGCCAACTACGAAGCCCTGACCCCGGTGGATTTCATCGCGCGCGCAGCCCAGGTCTATGGCCAGCGGCTGGCCATCGTCCACGGCGAGGTGCGGCGCAACTGGGCCCAGACCTACGAACGCGCGCAGCGCCTGGCCGGCGCGCTGGCGCAAGCTGGCATCAAGCGCGGCGACACCGTGGCCGTGATGCTGCCCAACATTCCCGCCATGGTCGAAGCCCATTTCGGCGTGCCCATGCTGGGCGCGGTGCTCAATACCCTGAATACCCGCCTGGACACCCCCAGCGTGCTGTTCATGCTGGGCCACGGCGAAGCGCAGGCGCTGATCGTGGACACGGAGTACGCCGAACTCGCCCAGCGCGCCCGGGCCGAGTTCCCGCACCTGAAGCTCATTTCGGTGCACGACCTGGAAACCGCCCCGGCGGAGCTGCCCGGCGCGGTCGATTACGAAGCCTTCCTGGCCGGCGCCCCTGCCCGCTACGACTGGAAGCCCCCCGCGGACGAATGGGACGCCATCGCACTGAATTACACGTCCGGCACCACCGGCGATCCCAAGGGTGTGGTCTACCACTACCGCGGCGCCTACCTGAACGCCATCAGCAACATCCTCGAATGGGACATGCCCAAGCATCCGGTCTATCTGTGGACCCTGCCGCTGTTCCACTGCAACGGCTGGTGCTTTGCCTGGACGGTCGCCGCGCGCGCCGGCGTCAACGTGTGCCTGCGCAAGTTCGATCCGCAGACCGTGTTCGACCTGATCCGCAACGAAGGCGTCACCCATTATTGCGGCGCGCCCATCGTGCAGAGCGCGCTGGCCAACGCGCCGGCCGAACTGCGCGCCGGCATCGACCACACGGTGCGCACCATGGTGGCGGGCGCCGCGCCCGCGCCCGCCGTCATCGCCAAGATGCGCGACATCGGTTTCGAATTGACCCATGTGTACGGCCTGACCGAAGTCTATGGACCCGCAGCCGTGTGCGCCCGCCAGGAAGCCTGGGACGCGCTGGACGAGGAAGAACGCGCGCTGCGCAATGCGCGCCAGGGCGTGCGCTACCACCTGCAGGCGGGCGTGTCCGTGCGCGATCCCGACACCATGGAAGAGGTGCCGGCCGACGAGCAGACCGTGGGCGAAGTCATGTTCCGCGGCAACATCTGCATGAAGGGCTATCTGAAGAACGAACGCGCCACCGAACAGGCTTTCGCCGGCGGCTGGTTCCGCACCGGCGACCTGGGCGTGATGACGGCCGACGGCTACGTCCGCATCAAGGACCGCAGCAAGGACATCATCATTTCCGGCGGCGAGAACATCTCCAGCATCGAAGTGGAAGACGCGCTCTACCGCCATCCCGCGGTGGCGGCGGTGGCCGTAGTGGCCATGCCCGACCCCAAATGGGGCGAAACCCCTTGCGCCTTCGTCGAACTCAAGCCCGGCTGCAGCGCCACCGCCGAAGAGATCATCGCGCACTGCAAGCTGCTGCTGCCCGGCTTCAAGGTGCCGCGCGCGGTGCGCTTCGGCGAACTGCCCAAGACCTCCACCGGCAAGATCCAGAAATTCGAACTGCGCGCCGCCGTCGGCGCGACCAAGGCCATCGACGTGGCCGGCCCCGGCAAGGCCGGTTGAATCCCACGTTTCCATCCCATCCAGGAGCTCCGACGCCATGACGTACCAAGCCCCCGTGAAAGACATGCTGTTCGTGCTGAACCACCTTGCGGGCCTGCCGCAAGTTGCCGCGCTGCCCGGCTTCGAGGAAGCCACGCCCGACACCACCCAGGCCGTGCTGGAAGAATCCGCGCGCTATGCCGGCGACGTGCTGGCGCCGCTGAACCATGCAGCCGACCGCGAGCCCAGCTCCTGGCGCGACGGCGCCGTCACCACTTCGCCTGGCTTCAAGCAAGCCTTCGACATGTACGCGGAGGCCGGCTGGCAAGGCATGACGCATCCGGTGGAATACGGCGGCCAGGGCCTGCCCGGCCTGATCGGTTCACCCTGCTCGGAAATGCTGAACGCCGCCAACCTGTCGTTCGCGTTGTGCCCGCTGCTGACCAATGGCGCGATCGAGGCGCTGCTGACGGCGGGTTCGCCTGAACTGAAGCAGCGCTTCATCGAGCCCATGATTTCCGGACGCTGGACCGGCACCATGAACCTGACCGAGCCACAGGCAGGCTCGGACCTGGCCATGGTGCGGTCACGCGCGCAACCCGTGGGCGACGGCACCTACCGCATCTCGGGCACCAAGATCTTCATCACCTACGGCGAACACGATCTGGCCGAGAACATCCTGCACCTGGTGCTGGCGCGCCTGCCCGACGCACCAGAAGGCGTCAAAGGCATTTCGCTGTTCCTGGTGCCCAAGTTCCTGGTCAACGAAGACGGCACGCTGGGCGCGCGCAACGATGTCCATTGCGTGTCGATCGAACACAAGCTGGGCATCAAGGCCAGTCCCACCTGCACGCTGCAGTTCGGCGACGCGGGCGGCGCGCTGGGCTATCTGGTGGGACAGGAAAACCGCGGCCTGGACGCCATGTTCATCATGATGAATGCCGCGCGCTACGCGGTAGGCGTGCAGGGCGTGGCCGTCGCCGACCGCGCCCACCAGCACGCGCTGGCCTATGCCGCCGAGCGCGTGCAGAGCCGCCCGGTGGACGGTTCGTCCAAGGACGCGGTGGCCATCATCCAGCACCCCGACGTGCGCCGCATGCTGGGCACGATGCGCGCCCAGACCGAGGCCGGCCGCGCGCTGGCCTACTACACCGCGGGCCACGCCGATCTGGCGCACGCCAGCCCGGACGCCGAAGCCCGCAAGCGCCATCTGGCGGTACAGGAATACCTGGTGCCCATCGTCAAGGGCTGGTGCACGGAAATGTCCATCGACGTGGCCAGCCTGGGCGTGCAGGTGCACGGCGGCATGGGCTTCATCGAGGAAACCGGCGCGGCGCAGTACTACCGCGACGCGCGCATCCTCACGATCTACGAAGGCACCACGGCGATCCAGGCCAACGACCTGGTGGGCCGCAAGACCCTGCGCGACGGCGGCGCAGTCGCCCGCGCCCTGCTGGCGGAAGTCGGCAAGACCGAAGCGGCGCTGGAAGCCCGCAGCGAATCCGCTGCCCGCCTGATGTTGACGCCGCTGCGCCAGGCCCGCGCGGCGCTGGCCGACGCCATCGACTTCGTGCTGGCCAACGCCGCCAGCCGCCCCAACGCGGTGTTCGCGGCCGCCGTGCCGTATCTGCTGCTGGCGGGCACCACGTTTGCCGGCTGGCAGATGGCGCGAGCGCTGCTGGCCAGCCTGGACCTGCGCGCGGAAGATCCTGCTTTCCACGACGCCAAGATCGCCACCGCGCAATGCTATGCGCTGCATAAGCTGAGCCAGGCGCCTGGGATGGCGGCGGTGGTGCTGGGATCTGGAGAGTATGAGGTGCAGCCGTAGCTGTTTGTGGTGCGTTACGGGCCTTTGATACATGAGGGTCTCGTCTGAGGTCTCATTGGCGATTGGCTTCGGAGTCGCGTCCCAGTGCTCCGTAGGCCGCTCGTCGGCGCGGGCGCCTGAGTGGCGGGCGCCCACGATTGCGGTCCGGAGCGTTCGCTCCGGACTGCCCCTTCGTCATCTTCGTCACCGCCTGCGGCGGTTCCTTCAGATTCCCTCGGGCG
>NZ_QWFB01000059.1:0-24105 GCF_003576205.1 Achromobacter sp. K91
AGATGTGTATAAGAGACAGGTCCAGGTTGCCGAAGGTGACCAGGCCTTCCGACTTGGCCTGGGCCAGTTCGGTGCGGACTTCGGCGCGGGTCAGCGAGGTGGCTTGTTCAGCCGCGGCGACGGGCGGGTAGTCCAGGTTGCCGAAGGTCACTTCACCGGCGTTCTTGGCTTGTTGCAGTTCAGCTTGCACTTGCTGCGAGGTCAGGGTCGACTTCGGGGCGATGGCGGCGGGGTAGCCTTCTTCGCCGAAGGTGTATTGGCCCGAGGCCTTGGCTTGTTGCAGTTCGGCTTGGACCTGAGCGCGGGTCGGGCCCTGATCAGCCTCGGCGGCTTGGGCGCCGGCAGCCAGAACGGACATGGACAGCATCAAAGCGGTAGCAAGGGTTTTCATAGCAGACCTCCAATGTCTTGAGCTTGGGAGCCGAACCGCTGGCCTGATTGCCTGGGGTTCGCTTGCTGTGTCCCGATGAGATGCATTCTGGGCGCAAATCATCTCCGGATAAACCCTGATTCTCTGAAAACATCTTTCCAAAAAGAAGACTAATAGGTTTCCATTTCACCAAATGGCACCATGGGTGGTGGAATTTCCATTTGATGACACCATAGGAGGTAGTCCACCCGGTAGGGCGGAGGTCTGGCGGCGGGGGGAGTGGGGGGGCGCAGCCCCGGAAAGGCCCGGGACCGGCAAGGAGGAGGGAATCAGCGGTTCAGTTCGACCAGCGCGGCGTTGTATTCCGCCTGGGCTTCGTCCAGTTTGCGCTGGGCTTTGTCGATCTTGTCCTGCTTGCCCTTGGCGCGGGCCTGCTTGAGCTCGCTTTCGCGCTCGGCGACCTTGTTCTGCTTCTCGCGCACGTCGGCTTCGCGCTGGGATTGCAGGCGGCTGTCGGTGCAATTCGCTTTGGCTTCGGCCAGGGCCTTGCGCAGGCCGGCTTCGCGGCGGGTATTGTTCTGCGCCTTGGCAGCGGCGATGTCGTTTTCGATTTCGCAGAACTTGGCGGCGCAGCCGCGCTGGGCCGAGCAATCGCTGGCGGCCTGGGCCGGAATGGCCACGAAGGCGGCGGCTGCGGCGGCCGTCAAGGCCAGGGATTTGAGCAATGAGGGCATGCGTGGTCTCCGTAATGCGTTGCGGAGGTTCCATCATGGGCCTTGCGCGCGATGCTCGCAATGCGCGGCATCAACGCAGCCTCAGCGCGGCGCGGACCCCGCCGATCGACCGGGTTCGTTGCCGCGCCGGCAGGACGTCAGCGAATCAGCGTGCCGGCCAGTGCGGCGGCGACCAGCAGCGCGCCCAGCCAGAGGTTGGCGCGGAACAGCATGAAGTTGCGGTCGGGGCGCTGGATGTCGAAGACCTTCAACTGCCACGCCAGGTGCACGGCCACCGCCACCATGCCGACCTGATAGGCCCACGACAGGCCGATGGCGTAGCCGCCCCAGGCCCACAGCACGATGGTGGCCAGATAGAAGCCGCCGATCCAGAGCTTGCCCTGGTCGCCAAAGCGCATGGCGGTGGAATGCAGGCCCAGGCTGCGGTCGTCGCGCACGTCCACGTAGGCGTAGATGCTGTCGTAGCCCACCTGCCACAGCACGGCGCCCGCCCACATGGCGATGGCGGCCAGCGGCACGTGGTTCTGCGTATCCGACCAGGCCATCAGCATGCCCCAGTTGAAGCAGATGCCCAGCACCACTTGCGGCCAGTAGGTGACACGCTTGCACAGCGGGTAGATGAAGACAAAAGGCAGCACGGCCACGGCCAGCCAGCGGCTCATTTCGTTCAGGAAGAACAGCAGCGACCCGCAGACCAGCAATTGCCCGAGCAGGAACCAGACCGCGTTCTTCATCGTCAGCTGGCCGCTGGTCAGAGGGCGGAAACGCGTGCGCTCGACGTGCTTGTCGAAGTTGCGGTCGCACATGTCGTTGACGGTGCAGCCGATGCCGCGCATCAGCAGGGCGCCCAGCGAAAACACGATCAGCCGCTGCAGGTCCGGCAGGCCGCCCGCGGCCTGGATCAGCGCCGCAATGGCCGGCAGCAGGGTCAGCCAGGTGCCGATCGGGCGGTCCAGTCGGCACAGGCGGGCATAGGGCCGCCAGGACTTGGGCAGCCAGCGTTCGACCCAGTCGGTGAAAACGATGTCGCTGAGGTCGACGGGAGATTGTTGGGGGGCGCTCACTGTCACGGCGAAACGGAATGGGAAAACCAAGAGCATAAAACAACGGCGGCCGGACATCGCGCCCGGCCGCCGTTCATGTCCTACCCCCCCTTCGAGGCACCCGCGTCATATCGTCACTGTCGTGGCGAAAGCGGGGCCGCACGGATCCGGGCTCCGCCGGTCCGTAGCGGCGCCCCCCTGGGGGGGAAGCGCCACAGGCGCTTCGGGGGGGGACCTACTACACCTCGGCTTTTAGCAGCTTGCCGAGGATGGCGATGCCGCGGCGGATCTTGTCTTCCGGCACGGTGGCAAAGCTCAGGCGCAGCGTGTTGGTCTTGCCGGCGCCGCAATAGAACGGCGCGCCGGGCACGAACGCCACGTTTTGCGCGATGGCCTTTTCCAGCAGCTTGGTGCTGTCGATGTGCTCGGGCAACGTCAGCCAGATGAACATGCCGCCTTCCGGCTTGGTCCAGGTGACGGTGTCCGGGAATTCCTGCTTGATGGCATCCAGCATGCAGCTGCCCTGAGCGCGGTAGATCTCGCGGACGTTGGGCAGGTGCTCTTCCAGGAAGCCTTCCTTGACGATCTCGTACACGGCCATCTGCGTCAGCGTGGGCGTGTGCAGGTCGGTGGCCTGCTTGGCTTGCACCAGCTTGTTGATGAGCGGGCGCGCGGCAGCGATGTAGCCCAGGCGCAGGCCGGGGGCCAGCACCTTGGAGAACGTGCCCAGGCGCACGACGTTGGCGCCGTACTCGGCGGCCAGCGCGATCAGGCCCGGCTGCGGTTCGCCTGCGTAGCGCAGTTCGCCGTAGGGATCGTCCTCGACGATGGTCAGGTTCAGTTCCGCGGCGCGCTTGACCAGCGCGATGCGGCGTTCCAGGCTCAGCGTGCGGCCGGTGGGGTTCTGGAAGTTGGGCAGGGCGTACAGGAAGCGGGCGCCTTCGGCCAGTTCAGGCGTGATGGCTTCGGGGATCAGGCCGCCTTCGTCGGTGGGCACCGGCACGAAGTTGGGCTGGTACAGGCTGAACGATTGCAGCGCGCCCAGGTAGCTGGGGTCTTCGACCAGCACCTTGCTGTCCTTGTCGATCAGCACCTTGCCCAGCAGGTCCAGCGCTTGCTGCGAACCCGACACGATCAGGATCTGGTCGGCGGCGACGCTGGCGCCGGCCTTGTTCAGGTCGTCAGCAACCCATTGGCGCAGCGGCGCAAAACCTTCGGTGGGGCCGTACTGCAGCGCGGCGCGACCGTTGGTGGACAGTACCTTGTCGAATGCCGCGCGAACTACCTCTACCGGGAAGCCGCCGGGCGCCGGCAGGCCGCCAGCGAACGAGATGACTTCGGGGCGCTCGGTTACCTTGAGGATCTCGCGGATGGCGGAGCTGGTGAGTTGCTGGGCGCGTTCCGAAAAGGAAAACGCAGGTTCGAGAGGCTTGTCCATGGAGTGCTTCTTGATCAAGAAGGGTAGGAAAATACGGGCGGTTGATCCCTTGGGGTGGCCCGGCGGAAAAAACATTCGGCAAAAAACTATTGTCCCACACGGCAGCGGCCCGGCCCCCTTAATGGCGCCAAGCCCTAAAATCACCTGCATCGATAACCGCCTGTACAGTTACATTTCCCATGTTCGAAGCCGCTCCCATCGTCGCCGATTCCAAGGCCGCCCTGTATGCCGGACTGGTCGCCCAGGCCCGCGCCCTGCTCGAAGGCGAGCATGACCGCATCGCCAATGCCGCCAACCTGAGCGCGCTGGCCTATCAGGCCCTGCCTGACCTGAACTGGGCGGGCTTCTATTTCTACGACGGCACGGAACTGGTGCTGGGCCCCTTCCAGGGCAAGCCGGCCTGCGTGCGCATCCCGCTGAACCGCGGCGTGTGCGGCGCGGCCGCCAGCCAGCGCCAGACCCAACTGGTGCCCGACGTGCATGCTTTTCCCGGCCACATCGCCTGCGATGCGGCCTCGCGTTCCGAGATCGTGGTGCCGCTGGTGCACCAGGGCCAGTTGATCGGCGTGTGGGACGTGGACAGCCCCGTGCCCGACCGCTTTGACGAAGACGACCGCCAGGGCATGGAAGCCCTGTGCGCGGTGTTCCTGGCCAGCCTGGGCTGAGGCGCGGCGTTGACAGCGTTGCGGGCTCCCGGTAGATTCCCGCATCTGCGCTTGCAGACCACTGCATTCAATCCATACATGATTCATCAGGCCAACCAATCCGCTTTCCCGTTCCGCGCCCAGGGCGTGGTGCTGGTTTGCGCCGGCCTGAAATCCAAAAAACAGCCGCTCATCTGACCGGAGCATGCTGTTCCGTCAGATGGGCGACGGAACAGCGGCCTCCTGGCGGCGCTTGGCGCCGTCCGCGCATCCTCTAGTATCCCGAGCACTTCTGTACGGTCCCCAACCACGGTCCGCTTACACCGAAGGAGTGTTCTCATGCAATCTCATCATCAATCTCCGATCCAGGGCGTCTGGGTGCCGCTGGTCACGCCGTTTGCCGGCGGCGCCGTGGATGGCGGGGCCTTGCGCCGGCTGGTGCGCCACTATGCCGCCGCGGGCGTGGACGGGCTGGTCGTGTGCGGCAGCACCGGCGAGGCCGCATCGCTGGATGACGCCGAGCAACTGGCGGTGCTGGACGCCGTGCTGACCGAAGCGGGCCGGCTGCCCGTCATCATGGGCCTGGCGGGCAACCACCACGGACACGTGATGCAGCGCCTGGCCGCCTTCGGCACGCGTCCGCTGGCCGGCATCCTGGCGCCCGCGCCGTATTACGTGCGGCCCGGCCAGGAAGGCGCCGCCGCCTATTTCCGCTGCCTGGCCGATGCCTCGCGCTTCCCCCTGGTGCTCTACGACATTCCCTACCGCACCGGCACGACGCTGGACACAGCGACCCTGCTGGCGCTGGCCGCGCACCCGAACATCGCGGCGATCAAGGACTGCGGCGGTTCGCTGGAAAAGACCATCGCGCTGATCGCCGACGGCAACATGCACGTGCTGGCAGGCGAGGACCTGCAGGCGCTGTCCGTGATGAGCCTGGGGGGTTCGGGCATGATCGCGGCCGCCGCGCATATCCGCCCCGATCTGTTCGTGGCCATGCATCAGGCGGTGAAGGCGCAGCAGCTGGACTTGGCCAGGAAGCTGTTCCACGCGCTGGTCCCCATCATCCAGCTGACGTTCGCCGAGCCCAATCCCGGCCCTCTGAAGGCGCAGCTGGGACGGCAGGGCCTGCTGAGCGAGGAGCTGCGCATGCCCATGCCGTCCGCCAGCGCGGGCTTGGCCGCGCGCATGGACGCCGCCGTGGCGGGGCTGAACCGGCAATATCCCTGCCAGTAGCCCGAACTTGGTGAGCAGTCCGCCAGCTTTGTGGCCTTCGGATTCATTTTGTAATAAATGTCCTACCGGGAAGCTGACGGATTGCTTATCATGCGCCCATTCTTCGGGTGAAACAGAACGTTCATGGCCCAAGCTTTTGTAGCCTTGTCCGCCTGGCAAGTCATGCTGGCGGGCCTGCTTTTCTTCGGCGGCATCTATCTGGTCTTCGGTGCGGCCACCTGGCTGCTGACGCATCACATCCTGCCGGCGCTGGGCATCGGACGCCCGCTGGATCCGCGTCCGCTGGCGCCGGGGCAACTGCGGCGCGAGTTCGCGCAATCCGGCCTGTCCATCCTGCTGTTCGGCACCGGAATGATTTTTCCGTGGGGCCTGTTGCAGCTGGGCTGGGCGCACCTGGATCCGGATGCCAGCTGGCAGAAGATCACTGTCGAAATCCTGGTGCTGGTGGCCTGGAACGACGTGCATTTCTGGATCAACCACCGCCTGCTGCACACCAAGCTGCTGCGCCGCTTCCACTTGCCGCATCACCGTTCGGTCGTGACCACGCCGTTCTCGACCTATAGCTTTCATCCCATCGAGGCGCTGATGCTGGGCAACGTGATCATGCTGCCCATGGTGCTGCATGACTTCAGCTTCTGGTCGCTGGCGTCGGTGCCGCTGTTCAGCCTGTTCTTCAACTGCATCGGCCACGCCAACTACGACTTCTTCCCCAATGTGTCCTACGCGCATTGGTTCGCCGCCAGCCGCCGCCATCATCTGCACCACGCCTGCTACAACGGCAATTACGGCTTCCAGTTCACCTTCATGGACCGCCTGTTCCGCACCCGCCTGAAGGCCGAGGCGGCGCAGTCCCAGCTGAATGCTTTCCGGCAACGAGAATCGCTTGGCGGGCGCGCTTAAGCGGCAGCGCCGGCTGCCGTCGCTGCGCAACCGGCGCGACTGGCAAAGCCTGGCCTATCTGGGCGCATTGCCCGCGCTGGCGACCTGGCAATGGGTGCACGGGTTCTGGTGGCCGCTGTACGGCCTGATGCTGTTCCTGACCCTGGGCGTGGGCGTCATCCACCACAACCACACGCATATCCGCATGTGGCGGGGACGCTGGACCAACCGCGCCACCGATTTCTGGATCACGCTGCTGCAGGGCCATCCGACCTTCGTGTTCTATCCGGCGCACGTGGCCAATCACCACCGCTACAAGCACGGCGCGCGCGATGTGGCGCGCACCTACCGCTTCGGTGGCGACACCAACCATCTGTGGGGCTACCTGATCCATCCCTTGCAGGCCGGCTGGGTGCTGTACCCGCTGTTCTTCGCCTGGCTGGGCCGCCTGCGCCGCCACTGGCCGGGCGCCTGGCGCTATTGCATGGCGCAGTACGGCGTGTGGCTGGGCCTGTGGGGCGGACTGCTGGCCGTGAATCCCATGAAAGCGCTGGTGTTCGTCATCGTGCCGCAGCTGCACGGCCTGCACTGGCTGCTGGCCACCAACTATCTGCAGCATGCCCATGCGGACGGCGGCCCCCGGGCCGTCGCGGGCCTGAACTATGCGCGCAATTTCGAAGGGCTGGTCAATCCGCTGCTCTTCAACATCGGCCTGCATACCGCGCACCACGAGCACCCGCGGGCGCACTGGTCCGAACTGGAGCGCCTGCATCGCGAGCAATACCGCAGCCGCGTGAATCCGGCGTTGAACGAGCCCGGCCTCACGCCCTACATGTTCCGGGTGTTCGTGCTGGGCGCCTTCCTGCCGCGCTTTCGCAGCCGTTCATGCATGGCGCCCGAGCACATCCGCTAGCGCCACACACCCTATATCCACCAGAGGCCTCTCATGCCCATCGCGTTTCATCGTGTCTATCTGGAAAGCGCCGGCTATTTCATGCCGGGCGAACCTGTGTCCAACGATGCCATGGACAGCTACATCGCGCCGCTGAACCGCATGTCCAGCCGCATCAAGAGCCGCATCCTGGCCGAGAACGGCATCAAGCAGCGCTACTACGCGATCGACCAGGAAGGCGCCACGGTGTTCAGCAACGCGCAACTGGCGGCCAATGCCATCCGCGATTGCCTGCGGCGCAACGACAGCGACCTGTCCGCCGTGTCGCTGCTGGCCAGCGGCTCGTCGGGCGGGGACGCGCTGATGCCGGGCTTCTCCAACATGATCCAGGGCGAGCTGGCCGCGCATCCGATGGAAACCCTGTCGGTGCACGGCATCTGCGCCGCGGGCGTATCGGCCATCCAGACGGCCGCGCAGGGTGTGGAGCTGGGCGGCCATGCCAGCGCCTTGGCCGTGGCCAGCGAGCTGCCGTCGCGGCTGTTCAAGCGTTCGCGCTTTGCGGCGCGCGGCTACGACGCCGACTTCGACGCGCATTTCCTGCGCTGGATGCTGTCCGACGGCGCGGGAGCGGTGCTGCTGGGCAATAGCGGCCGGCCCCTGCCGGGCGCTTCGCAGGGCGTGCGCCTGCGCTTGAAGTGGGTGCACCAGCGCTCGTTCTCGGGCGACTATCCGGTGTGCATGCAGCTGGGCCTGTCGGCCGACCGCGCTCGCGGCCATCTGGACTATCCGTCCTGGAACGAGGCCGAGGCCGACGGTGCGCTGTCGCTGCGCCAGGACATCCGCCTGCTGCCGCACCTGTTCGACATCGGCATCCATGAATACGCCAAGCTGGTGCGCGACGGCTGGGTGGATCCGGATCAGGTCGACCACTTCCTGTGCCACTACTCATCGGAGAAGTTCATTCCGGTGGTGGAAGACCTGATGGAGAAGGCCGGCCTGGTGATCCCGCGCGAGCGCTGGTTCAGCAACCTGGCGTGGCGCGGCAATACCGGCGCGGCGTCCATCCTGATCATGCTGGCGGAGTTCCTGGAAACGCGCGAAGTGAAACCGGGCGAGCAGATCTTCTGCTACATCCCGGAATCAGGCCGTTTCATGGCCGCCTACATGCTGCTGGAGGCCGAGGCCGTCCACGCCCCGCAAGTCGCCGCGGGCGCGCCGGCCGCGGCTGCGCCGCGCGAGGACGCGAACAGCGATGACGCTGCCGCCATCGCGCCGCCGCATGACCCGGACATGGCGCCCCAGGGCCTGGGCCAGCTGCTGACCGAATTGGCCGCAATCTGGCACGACTACCGCTCGCGCGTGTGGCGCACGCCGGTGGTGCGGCGCCTGCGCAACCGCCAATTCCAGACGGCCGACTACCTGAACTGGATGGAGAACTGGATTCCACAGGTGCGCGAAGGCAGCAAGTGGATGCGCGAAGGCGCGGCCTCGCTGACGGAGCAATACGCGCCGCTTGCGGCGTTGATCGACACGCATGCGGGCGAAGAGCAGAACGACTTCCAGATCCTGTTCCAGGACTATCGCACCGCGGGCGGCGAGGTCGCCGACATTGACGCCCTGCGCCGCAATCCCGGCGGCGAAGCGCTCAACGCCTATCTGCACGGCCTGGCCGCCACGCGCGACCCCATCGGCCTGCTGGGCGCCATCTACATCATCGAAGGCACGGGCCAGCGCATCGTGCCGGCGCTGCTGCCGCTGCTCAAGGCCAGCCTGAAACTGCCGCCGGACGCCTTCCGCTTCCTGGAGTATCACGGTCACAACGACGAGCATCACCTGGCGCGCTGGCTGTCGGCGGTGGAACTGGCGCTGGATTGCGATGAGGACGGCCGCGCCGAGCAGCGCATCGTCGACACGGCGCGCCGCACGGCCGCGCTTTACCTGATGCAGTTCCACCACGTGATGGAAGGCGAGGCGTGATGAGCAAAGAACCCGAATTCCTCGCCAAGCCGCACGATCCCGCCGATCCCAGCCCCTGGCTTGCGCTCTACCTGGACCGCAGCACGCCCTTGCCGGACAAGGTGAAGAAGGCCTGGCTGACGGATTCCAGCTGCGCTTCGCGCCAATACCTGCTGCCGTTCCTGCGGCCGTTGGCGCGCGCCTTCATCATCCTGATCCAGGTCATCAAGACCTTCCTGCCGCGCCGCTGGTCGCATTCGAAGCTGCTGCACCGCATCCTGGCGTGGGGCTTGAAGCGCTTCGTGTCGCCGGAGGCCAACTGGCTGATCCTGCGCCACTTCCACCTGGGCGCGCAGATTCTGTCGTTCATCGCCGCCAACTCGCCGGTGCCGGTCACGACCACGCCGCTGGAGCCGCGCGATATCGATGACCTGAAGGACGAACTCTTCGTCAAGCATGACCTGAACCTGTTCAACTTCGTCATCCGCCTGAACCAGGCGCTGCGCGATGCGGGCGTGGAAATGCATGCGCCGCAGCGGGTCGATTTTTCGATGATCCGTGATCCCGATCTGCGGCTCGAAGACATGCCGCAGGGCAAGCTGAATTTCCTGGACCTGCAAAGCGCCATCGAGCTTTTCACGCCGCTATATCAGCTGATGCTGACCGACAATGACTTCTGGCGCGCGGCCAATTCGCTGCAGCTGGACGAGACCATCGGCATCTATGCGGCCAAGCTGCTGGGCGCGCCGCAGCACCTGATCCTGGTCAACAACAACCATCCGCTGGTGCCGATGTCGACCCTGCGCGCGGGCTACCGGCTGGTGCTGCACGGGCTGTCCACCGAGATGCTGCACAGCCTGCTGATGGAAATGAAAGAGGCGCAGCAAGGCGGGGAGCCGCCCGCGCCGATCGCCTGAGTCCTTACCGCTTTTCGGCGTATACGCCGAAGCGTTGCAGCTGGGCTTCGCT
The DNA here is from genome assembly GCF_003576205.1 of Achromobacter sp. K91. Lineage (NCBI taxonomy): Bacteria > Pseudomonadati > Pseudomonadota > Betaproteobacteria > Burkholderiales > Alcaligenaceae > Achromobacter > Achromobacter sp. K91. The sequence continues at coordinate 10,162 of NZ_QWFB01000059.1, forward strand.
GTTGCCGATTTCGCGCAGGCTCTCCTCGCCGCTGTGCGCCACCAGCATGGCGGCCAGCGTCTGCGCGATGGACAGCGCAGGCACCACCGAGGGGAACAGCGAGGGCGTGTCGTTGGCCACCAGCAGCAGCGCCTTGGCGCCCGGGGCGATTGGCGACACTGCGCTGTCCGTGACCGCCACCACGCCGGCGCCGCGCTCACGCGCGAATTCCACGGCCGTGACTGCCGCCTGCGCATAAGGCGCCTGGCTGAAGGCGACCAGCGCGTCATCCGGTCCGATGCGGCGCAACTCATCGGCCAAGGTGCCGCCGACGCCGCTGAGCAAGGTCACCTTGTCCAGGAACATGCCGCAGGCATAGCTGAAGTGATAGGCGGCTGGATACAGGCTGCGCAGACCGATGACATAGATGCGGCGCGCGCCCGCCAGCAGGCCATGCGCGGCCTTCAGCGCGGGCAGGGCGGCGGGACCCAGGCTGCTGCCCAGGTTGCGCACTTCGGCGTCGAGGATGTCGGCGACCAGCCCCGCGTCTGCGTCGTGCTGCGGACGCTTGCGCAGCGCGGTGGCGCGGCCCGCGAAGCTGGACCCGCCTTCGGCCAACCAGTCGCGGTAGGGCTGGCGGAACGCTTCGTAGGTATCGAAACCCAGCTGCCGCGCCAGGCGTAGCATGACGCCGGCCTGCACGCCGGCATGGCCGGCCGCGGCGCGCATCGACTCCAGGGCGATGTCCTTGGGATGATCGATCGCATAGCGGGCCGCCTGCCGCAGCTTGGGCGGCAGGGCGGAAAACTGGGCTTCGATCAGTTTGTCGATGGCGGCTTTATCCATCTGCGCTCCGGGTAAGGTGCCGCGTATTATGGCGCATCGTCCGCCAGCGCCAGGTCGATGGCGCTGGCCAGCGCGTCCACCGCGAAGGCCAGTTCATCGGCCGTGCTGAGGTAGGGCGGCGCCAGCAGCACGTGGTCGCCAAGCTTGCCGTCTATGGTGCCGCCGCCCGGATAGCACAGCAGGCCCAGTTCGCGCGCCTGCGTCTTGATGCGCGCATGCAGGCGGCGCTGCGGCGCGAACGCGCGCAGGCTGCCGGGATCCTCGGCCAGCTCCACGCTCCAGAACAGGCCCCGGCCGCGGATGTCGGCGACGTGCGGGTGTCGTTCCAGGCGCGCTGCCAGCATGGCGCCGAACTGCGCGCCCATGTCGGCGACGCGCGCCACCAGCTTGTCGCGCAGCACGATGCGCTGCACTGCCAGCGCCGCGGCGCAAGCCACCGGATGGCCGACGTAGGTGTAGCCGTGCTGGAACGCGCCCGAGCCCGCGTTGATGGCGCCGATGACGCTGTCGTGCGCCAGCACCGCGCCGATAGGCACATAACCGCCGCCCAGACCCTTGGCCAGCGTCAGCAGATCCGGCACCACGCCTTCCTGCTCGAAGGCGTGATAACTGCCGGTGCGGCCCAGCCCGCACATGACCTCGTCCAGGATCAAGAGCACGCCATGGCGGTCGCATACCTGGCGGATCTTGCGAAAGTAGCCCGGTACCGGCGCGACCGTTCCCGCAGTGGCGCCGACCACGGTTTCCGCGATGAACGCGGATACCGTGGTCGGACCCAGCCGCAGGATCTCTGCGTCCAGTTCCGCCGCCAGGCGGTCGGTGTATTGCTCGTCGCTTTCCCCGGCTTCGCGGTAGTGCAGGGCAAAGCAGGGCGAGACGTGATGGCTTTCGATCAACACGGGCTGGTACAGCGCGCGGCGGCCGGCGTTGCCGCCCACCGACAAGGCCGCCAACGTGTTGCCGTGATAGCTCTGGCGCCGTGCGATGTAGCGGTAGCGCCCGGGCTCGCCGCGCTCGACGTGGTACTGGCGCGCCATCTTCAGGGCGGTCTCGACCGCTTCCGAACCGCCCGAAACGAAGTAGGCGTTGCCCAGGCCCGCCGGGCTGTTGGCCGCCAGGAGATCGGCCAGTTCTTCGGCGGCCGGGGTGGTGAAGAAGCTGGTGTGCGCGTATTCCAGCGCGTCGAGCTGCGCGACGGCCGCGGCGCGCACTTCGGGGTGAGCGTGTCCCAGGCACGAGACCGCCGCGCCGCCCGAGGCGTCGAAGTAGCGTCGGCCTTCCTGGTCGACAATGAAGCTGCCTTCGCCCTTGATGGCGATGGGCAGGGGGCTGGAGTTGCGATGGATGATGCGGCTCATGGCGTCGTGAGTGGTGTGGTTTGTCAAATAAAACACATGGTATATTTGTTGTAAAAATAAACCAAACGGTTTTATTGCCATGTAGGCCGTTGCATCGTCATCATTCGCTCAAGGGGGCGTCATGAAGTTTTCCCATCTGTTGCGTCGTTGGACTTTCGGGATTGCGGCGGCTGCCGCGTTGGGCGCGGCTGCTCCGGCCAGCGCCGCCTGGCCGGAGCAGCCGGTGCGCCTGGTGGTGCCGTTCGCCGCTGGCGGCACGACCGACTTGCTGGGCCGCCTGATGGCCGAAGGCCTGGGCGCGGAACTCGGCCAGTCCGTGGTGGTGGTCAACAAGGCCGGCGCGGGCGGCAGCCTGGGCGCGTCCGAGGTGGCGCATGCACAGCCGGACGGCTATACCTTGCTGCTGGGCACGCCCGGCACGCAGATCATCAACGCCTACGTCTACAAGAAGATCGGCTACGACCCGGCCAAGGACTTCGCGCCGGTTGCCTACGTGGCGCAGGTGCCCAACGTGGTGCTGACCCATCCCGGCTCCGGCCTGAAGAACATGGACGACCTGCTGCGTACCGCGCGCGCCGAGCCCGGCCGCCTGAACTGGGGATCGCCCGGCGTGGGCAGCTCGGGCCATCTGGCGCTGGAGATGATCAAGCGCATGGGCAAGGTGGACATCCGCCATGTGCCGTACAAGGGCGCGAGCCAGGCCAACAATGACCTGCTGGGGGGCCAGATCGACCTGTCGGCCGACAACCTGCCCACCGCCTTGCCGCTGATCAAGGCGGGCAAGCTGGTGGCGCTGGGCGTGACCTCGGCCCAACCAGTGGCCGCCGCGCCGGGCGTGGCCGCCATTGCGCAGTCCGTGCCGGGATTCGAACTGACCTCGTGGTTCGTGGTGATGGCCCCGGCCGGCACGCCGCAGCCCGTCATCGACAAACTGAACGCCGCCGCCCAGCGGGTGCTGGATGCGCCCGCCACGCGCGAACGCTTGGCCGCCTTGGCCGCGCAGCCCATGGGCGGCACGCCGCAAGCCTTGGCGCAGCATCTGCAGACGGAGCGCGAGAAGTACCGCGTCCTGATCGAAGGCACCGACATCCGTCCGGAATAAGCGGGGAAACGCATGGGCAAGCGCACGAAGAAAAGGCTGGCGGTGGCGCGCTTCTGGTACGAAGGCAACGCCTTCTGTCCGGCGCCCTGCACCATGGCGGATTTCGAACGACGCGAATGGCGCAAGGGCGGCGACGCCCTGGCCGCCGCCGCCGGCACGGCCACCGAACTGGGCGAAGTGGCCGAGTTCGCCCGCGCGCATCCGGACTGGGAGGTCGTGGCCTTGCGCTGCGCGTCCGCTCTGCCTGGCGGGCCGATAGACGACGCCGTGCACCGTGCCTTTACCGAAGAGGTGCTGGCCGGACTGGCCGCGGACGAGGATGGCTGGGACGCCGTCTACCTGTCGCTGCATGGCGCCGCCATCACCGACCTGCGCCAGACACCCGATCTGGATTTCGTGCGGGCCGTGCGGGCCTTGTTGCCCGACGTGCCCCTGGGCGCGAGCTTCGACCTGCACGCCAACCTGGCCCCTGAGCTGGGCGGCCTGCTGGACTGCGCCAGCGGCTACAAGACCTATCCCCACATAGACATGCGCGAGGCGGCGAGCCGGGTGCTCGACATGTTGCTGCGCACGCAGGCCGGCACGCTGTCGCCGCGGGTGCTGGTGGCCAAGCCGGACCTGCTGTTGTCCAGCTTCAACATGCGCACCGATGCCGGGCCCATGCGCGAATTGCAGGATCTCGCGGCAGTCCAGTGCGGCGAGGGCGTGGTCGAAGTCTCGGTGTTTGGCGGCTTTCCGTATGCGGACACCGTCGATACCGGGGCATCGGTGTTGGTGGTGGCCGACATGACTCGCGATGCCGCCGGCGCGCGGGCGCAGGCCGTGGCCGAAACCATGAAGGCGGCGATGCGGCGTCTGGAGCCCGCGTTTGCGGTCACCTTGCCGACGCCGCAACAGGGATTGGCGCAAGCCGTGGAAGCGGCGCGCGCGGGCGGCCTGGTGGCCGTCACCGACCCGGGCGACAACCCCTTGTCGGGAGGCGTGTGCGACACGCCGGCGCTGTTCCGCGCCTTGCTGGATGCGTCGATCGATCTGCCTTGCGTGTTCGCCAGTTTCGCGGATCCGGAGGCAGTGCAGCGCGCGCTCGAAGCGGGCTTGGGCGGCGACTGCGAACTGGAACTGGGCGGCCGCGTGAGCCGCGATTTCGGCGCGCCGGTGCGCGCGGCGTTCCGGGTCGAACGCTACACCGATGGCGAATTCAGCAATACGGGTCCGATGGAAACGGGCGTGCGCACGAGCTGCGGCCGCACCGCGCTGCTGTCGCTGCGCGACATGCCCAATGTGCAGGTCATCGTCACCGAGCTGGTGGCGCCGGCCAACGATCCGGGCTTCTTCACCTTGCATGGCGTCGATCTCGATCAGGTGCGGCTGCTGTGCGTGAAGGCCAAGAACCACTTCCGAGCGGCCTTCCTGCCGCTGTGCGCTGCGATCATCGACGTCGACGCGCCCGGCCCCGCGGCGCTGGACCTGCGGCTGCTGCCGTTCCGGCATGCGCGCAGGACGCATTGACCAGCGCGCAATACCTGCGGGAATAGCGGCGCGGACATGCGCGCCTTGGTGTTGACCCTGCGTTACACGGCAAGGGCCTTGCGCTATATTGCGACCCTTGTCCCGCAGGCCCGCCGGGCGGCGTCCGCGCTGTCGTATCCCTCTTCCGGAAGTCGTTTACATGCCCCAGACACTTGAAGTCATCGCCACCCTCCTGTTCGCCGTGGCGGTTCTTCATACCTTCTCGGTTCCGTTCTTCGCGCGGCTCGCGCACCGTGGCGGACCGCATGCGGGCTTCTGGCATCTGTTCTCCGAAGTCGAGGCCGTGTTCGGCGTCTGGGCCTTCGTGCTGATCGTGGCGATGGCGGCGCTGGCCGGCCCCTCGCATGCCATCGAGTACATGGACACGCGCAACTTCACCGAGCCGCTGTTCGTCTTCGTGATCATGGTGGTGGCGGCCAGCCGGCCTATATTGGAACTGGTGGGGACGCTGGTGCGCCTGGTGGCGCGCGTGCTGCCGCTGCCGCGCGAACTCGCCACTTTCTTTGTCGTGATGTCGCTGGTGCCGTTGGGCGGCTCCTTCATCACCGAACCCGCCGCGATGACGCTGGCTGCCATTCTGCTGCGCGACGCCTATTTCCGCAGCAGCGGGCGCGCGGGCTTCAAATACCTGACGCTGGGCGTGCTGTTCGTCAACGTCTCCATCGGCGGCGTGCTGACTTCCTATGCCGCGCCGCCCGTGCTGATGGTGGCCTCCACCTTCGGCTGGGACTCCACCTTCATGGTGCAGCATTTCGGCTGGCGTGCCGCGATTGCCGTCTGCCTGAATGCGGCGCTGTTGACCTTCATCTGCCGCAAGGCGCTGCTGGAGCGGTCGGTGGGCACGGGCGGCGGCGTCGACGCGCCCGAAGGCGGCGATGCGCGCGGGCCGGTGCCGCTGCTGGTCATGCTGGTGCACCTGGTCTTCCTGGTCGCCGTGGTGCTCAGCGCGCATCATCCGGCCATCTTCCTGGGCCTGTTGATGATGTTCATCGGCTTTGCCGAAGCCTACAAGCGCCACCAGAGCCGCCTGATGATCAAGGAAGGCCTGATGGTCGGCTTCTTCCTGGCCGGGCTGGTGGTGCTGGGCGGCCTGCAGAAGTGGTGGCTGCAGGACCTGCTGGGCGGGCTTGAACCTTTCGTGCTGTTCTGGGGCGCTACCGCGCTCACCGCCATCACCGACAACGCCGCGCTGACCTACCTGGGTTCGCTGGTCGAAGGCACCAGCGAGGCCTGGCGCTACATGCTGGTGGCCGGCGCGGTCACGGGCGGCGGGCTGACGGTGATCGCCAATGCGCCCAACCCGGCTGGCTTCGCCATCCTGAAGAACCACTTCCCGGACGGCAGCATTTCGTCGGGGCGGCTGTTCCTGTCGGCCCTGGCGCCGACCCTGGTGGCGGCGGTCATGTTCCTGCTTCCTGTCTAGGGAGACGGCCCTCGGGATGCCCCTGAGGCGCCGCCCAAGGCGGGCCGCCGGGGCCGGACACCGGCCGTTCACGAAAAACCGCTAAAATTCAAGACTTTCCCGTATTTTTTCCGGCCTCGCCCACCCGCCGCTTCCGTTCGGACCAGGTCTTGCGACCCGATCCGGCCCCGGACATTGCGTCCGGCGACAGCGGCTCTTGATATGCCGGGCCCGCGCCTGGGAGCCCTAGATGCCCATTTACGCTTACAAGTGCAGCGCCTGCGGCCATGCCAAAGACGTCTTGCAGAAGATTTCCGATGCGCCGCTTTCGGTTTGCCCCGAATGTGGCGAAAGCACGTTCTCCAAGCAGGTGACCGCGGCTGGGTTCCAGCTCAAGGGCTCCGGCTGGTATGTCACGGACTTCCGCGGCAACGGCAGCGGCGGTTCGGCCTCGGCCAGCACGCCGGCCCCGGCTGAAAGCGCCGCGCCCGCAGCCGCAGCCGCGCCCGCAGCTCCGGCCGCCCCGGCGACGCCTGCAGCCGGTAGCGCCGCCTCCTAGAGCACACGCGATGCGTATGCGCGTCATCAAGAAGTACTTCATCACCGGCCTGCTGATCTGGGTTCCCCTGGTCATCACGGTGTGGGTGCTGGGCTTGCTGGTCGCGACCCTCGAAGGGTTCGTGCCCGGCTTCCTGTCGTCCGAATCGCTGTTCGGCATCGACATCCCCGGCTTCCGCTTCGTCCTGGTCATCGTGGTGGTGCTTCTGACGGGCGTGTTCGCCGCCAACCTGATCGGCCGCACCATGGTGGACCAGTGGGAGAACCTGCTGGGACGCATACCGCTGGTGCGTTCGATCTACAACTCGGTCAAGCAGGTCAGCGATACCGTGCTTGCTCCGAATGGTCAGGCGTTCCGCCGCGCGGTGCTGGTGCAGTATCCGCGCGCCGGCAGCTGGACCATTGCTTTCGTTACCGGCACGCCCAGCGGCGAAGTGGCCGACCGGCTTCCCGGCGATCACATCAGCGTGTACGTGCCGACCACGCCGAATCCCACGTCCGGCTTTTTCCTGATGGTTCCGCGCGCTGACGTCATGGATCTTCAGATGAGCGTGGACGCGGCATTGAAGTACATCGTTTCCATGGGCGTGGTCGCCCCGGTCCAGGCGGCGACGCCCGCGGACCGGCCGGCCGCGCCCGTCCCGGCTCCCGGCGTGCAAGACACGCCTCGCGCCGATTCGTAACCCTTACGCTATAACCAAGCACATAAACGGAGTCCCCCGCATGCGTACCTGCTACACCGGCCAGGTTTGCCGTGACCATCTCGGCCAGACCGTCACCCTGTACGGCTGGGTGAACCGCCGCCGCGACCACGGCGGGGTCATCTTCATCGACCTGCGCGACCGCGCGGGCCTGGCGCAGATCGTGTTCGATCCGGACAATGCCGCCTTCGCCACCGCGGAGCGCCTGCGCAACGAATTCTGCATCCGCGTCACCGGCCTGGTGCGCGAGCGTCCGGCGGGCACCGCCAACGCCGAGCTGGCTTCGGGCGAAATCGAAGTGCTCTGCAAGGAAGTCGAGATCCTGAACGCGTCGGTCACGCCGCCGTTCCAACTGGACGACGACAACCTCTCGGAAACGACGCGCCTCACGCACCGCGTGCTGGACCTGCGCCGTCCGCAGATGCAGCGCAACCTGATGCTGCGCTACCGCGTGTCCATCGAAGTGCGCAAGTTCCTGGACCAGCTGGGCTTCATCGACATCGAAACCCCGATGCTGACCAAGAGCACGCCCGAAGGCGCGCGCGACTACCTGGTGCCTTCGCGCGTCAACGCCGGCCACTTCTTCGCGCTGCCGCAATCGCCGCAGCTGTTCAAGCAGATGCTGATGGTGTCCGGTTTCGACCGTTACTACCAGATCACCAAGTGCTTCCGCGACGAAGACCTGCGCGCCGACCGCCAGCCCGAATTCACCCAGATCGACTGCGAAACCTCGTTCCTGAACGAGTTCGAGATCCGTGAAATCTTCGAGAACATGATCCGCCACGTGTTCAAGGTGGTGCAGGACGTCGATCTGCCGACGCCGTTCCCGATCATGACCTGGACCGAAGCCATGCGCCGCTACGGCTCGGACAAGCCGGACCTGCGCGTGAACCTCGAATTCACCGACATGACCGACGTCATGCGCGACGTGGACTTCAAGGTGTTCGCCGCCGCCGCCACGGCGCCCGGCAGCCGCGTGGTCGCCTTGCGCGTGCCGGGCGGCGCCGAGATGTCGCGCAGCGAGATCGACGGCTACACCCAGTTCGTCGGCATCTACGGCGCCAAGGGCCTGGCCTACATCAAGGTCAACGAAGTGGCCAAGGGCCGCGACGGCCTGCAATCGCCCATCGTCAAGAACCTGCATGACGCTGCCCTGGCCGAACTGGTCAAGCGCACCGGCGCGCAGGACGGCGACATCATTTTCTTCGGCGCTGACCGTGAAAAGGTCGTCAACGACGCCATCGGCGCGCTGCGCGTGAAGATCGGCCACAGCGAATTCGGCAAGAAGACCGGCCTGTCCACCGCCGGCTGGAAGCCGCTGTGGGTTGTCGACTTCCCGATGTTCGAATACGACGAGGAAGACGGCCGCTACACCGCCGCCCACCACCCCTTCACCAGCCCGAAGGACGGCCACGAGGACTTCCTGGAATCCGATCCCAGCAAGGCTTTCGCCAAGGCCTACGACATGGTGCTGAACGGTTGGGAAATCGGCGGCGGCTCGGTCCGTATCCACCGCGAGGAAGTGCAGAGCAAGGTGTTCCGCGCGCTCAAGATCGGCGCCGAGGAAGCCCGCGAGAAGTTCGGCTTCCTGCTCGACGCGCTGCAATACGGCGCGCCTCCGCATGGTGGCATCGCTTTCGGCCTGGATCGCATCGTCACGATGATGACTGGCGCCGAATCGATCCGCGACGTGATCGCCTTCCCGAAGACCCAGCGCGCCCAGTGTCTGCTGACGCAAGCGCCGTCCGAGGTCGACGAGAAGCAATTGCGCGAACTGCACATCCGTCTGCGCAACGTAGAAACGAAGTGATCCCCCCCGAAGCGCCGTAAGCGCTTCCCCCCCCAGGGGGGGCCGCTACGGACCGGCGGAGCCGGATCCGTGCGGCCCGGCTTGGGGGGCGTTGGCTTGCGGGGTTCGCGTCTCGATTGAGCAGTGAAAGTTGTTGTTCCTGGAGGGCAGGGGCGTGCGCCGCAAGCGCAGGAACTGTCTTCTGAATTGGAGTAATCTGGCAAACGCCGCCTGCTTGTGGGCGGTGCTGGCCGGGCTGCTTTTTTTGCTGCGGCCGGTGGTTCCCCAGTTTTGAAAGGCGCCATTTTCCATGTCGCTCATCCGCGTCGTCAGCTACAACATACATAAGGGCCGCTCGGCATTGGGCCGGCGCGACTCCCTGAACGAATTGCGTCTGGGCCTGTATGGCCTGCGTCCGGATCTGGTCTTCCTACAGGAAGTCCAGGGCCGCAATGAGCAGAAATCCCTGCTCGACGCCCAGCACGAATCGCTTGCCGCCGCCTTGCGGCTGGACGTGGCCTACGGCCGCAATGCCATCCGCCATGAGACGGACCACGGCAACGCGCTGTTGTCGCGTTTCCCTATCCTCGACCACGAAAACCAGGACATCTCCGACCATCGGCTGGAGCAGCGCGGACTGCTGCACGCGCGCATCGAACTCGACGGGCGCGCGGTGCATTGCTTCGTCGTGCACCTGGGCTTGTTCGCCGGCAGCCGCAGCCGCCAGATCCTGGCGCTGACCGAGCGCATCCGCCGCATGGTGCCGGACGGTGAGCCGATCCTCATCGCGGGTGATTTCAACGATTGGGGCGACCGTCTGGCGCCCCTGTTCGTGCAGCAGCTGGGCCTGTATGAAGTGTTCTCGCATGCCCCGCGCAGCCATGGCGGCGAATTGCCGCGCCTGCGCGACTCCGTCAAACGGCTGAGCAACGCGCTGCGCGGGCTGCCCAATAGCGGCGTGTCCGTCATGGAACGCACCAATCAACTCGGCATGGATGGCAATTCGCGCCTGCTGCTGCCGCCGCCCCGCACCTTCCCCGCGGTGTTCCCCTGGTTCCGTCTGGACCGCATCTACCAGCGCGGCTTTGCCGTGCGCAGCGCGCGCGTGCTGCGCGGCCGCGAATGGGCCAGGCTTTCCGATCATTCCCCCTTGCTGGCCGAGCTGGAACTGCCGTGAGGGCAGAGCAGTCCAAGCTGGACTGGACGGTGGGCAACGATATCCGGTTGCTCCAGAACGGCTCCGACTTCTTTCCGGCGCTGTGCGCAGCCATCGACGCCGCCCAGGTCAGCGTGCACCTGGAAACCTACATCTTCACCCCGGACCGCACCGGTTCCCAGGTGTTGGACTGCCTGGAGGCGGCCGTGCGGCGCGGAGTCAAGGTGCGCGTGGTGCTCGACGGTTTCGGCAGCGCAGAGTTCGTCGATCCCTTGCGTACGCGCCTGACCAACGCCGGCGCGCAGTGCCGCATCTTCCGTCCCGAGCCGCGCTGGTTCGCGCGCTACATTCCGTCGCGCAGCCGGCTGCGCCGCCTGCACCGAAAGGTCACTGTGGTCGACGGGCGCATCGCCTTCATCGGCGGCATCAACATCATCGACGACTACGATGACCGCGATCCGACGGACGGCATCACCGGGCCGCGCTTCGATTTCGCCGTGCAGGTGCAGGGGCCGCTGGTCACGGAGGCTGCCTATGCCCAGGAACTGCTGTGGGTGCGGCTGAACTGGGCGCGCCTGCGCCGTCATCCGCGCGACTGGAACCGCATGCGGCTGCTCAAGCCGCGCCACGCTTCCGTGGCGCCCTGTGGCGACCTGCGCGCCGCGCTGGTGCTGCGCGACAACCTGCGCTTTCGCCAGACCTTCGAGCGCGCCTATCTATACGGTATCGCGCATGCGCGCCGCGACATCCTGATCGCCAACGCCTACTTCTTCCCCGGCCGCCAGTTCCGCCGCGCGCTGGCCAAGGCTGCGGCGCGCGGCGTGCGCGTGCGCCTCTTGCTGCAGGGCAAGATCGAGTACCGCATGCAGTACCACGCCACGCGCTCGCTGTACGACCAGTTGCTGCGCGACGGGATTGAAATCTACGAGTACATGCCGAGCTACTTGCACGCCAAGGTGGCGGTCATCGACAACGTGGCGACGGTGGGCTCGTCCAATCTCGACCCCTTCAGCCTGCTGCTGGCGCGCGAAGCCAATGTGGTCGTGGACGACCAGCCCTTCTCCTGGGACCTGCAGGAACGGCTGGAGACGGCCATCCGCGAAGGCGGGCGCTTCATCCGGCCACTGGAGTATCAGCGCCGGGGGTGGCTGCGGCGTTGGGTCGACGCGGTGTCCTACACGCTGCTGCGCATCGGGGTGGCGCTGACGGGGACGTCGGACAAGTACTGAGCGCGGGCGTTCAGGCGCGCCGCTTCAGCAAGCCCAGCGCCAGCGCCGTGCCGACCAGGATAATGGCGGCGCCTGCCGCGATCGACGGCGTGATGCTCTCGTCCAGGAACCACGATCCCCACAGCACGCCGAAGATCGGCACCAGGAAGGTGACGCTGACGGCGCCGGTGGGGCCGACATTGGCGATCAGACGGAAGAAAATGATGTACGCCGCGCCCGTGCACAGCACCGCCAGCAGGATGGTGGCGATCCAGGCCTGCATGGACGCTGGCGCTTCGGGCCAGTGCGTGACCGCAAGCGGCAGCAGCACCAGCGTCGCGCCTATCATGCTGCCGGTGGCGTTGGCCAGGGCATCTACGCCTGTCAGGAAGCGCTTGGTCCAGTTTGCTGCAATGCCATAGAACACCGGCGCCGACACTGCGGCCAGGACCGCTGGTCCGGTACCGCCATCGCTGAAGTTCAGCTTGTCCCACACCAGCACGACGATGCCGACCACGCCTATCATCAGCCCCAGGGAGCGCGTCCAGGCGAGCTTGTCCTTCAGCCACAGCCAGCCGATGACCGCGCCCCATACCGGCGTCACGGCATTGGCTACCGACAGGAAGCCTGCGCCCAGCGATTGCGCTGCATAGGCGAACAGCAGGAACGGCACGGCCGCATTCAGCACGCCCACCATCAGCAAGGCTTTCCAGTGCCGGGCGATGACGGGCAGCTTGCCGCGCCACAGCGCGGCGGGCAGCAGGACCAGCGCGGCCAGCCCTACGCGCAGCTCGATCAGTGCAATCGGTCCGAATTCCGGCACCGCCAGGCGCATGAACAGAAAGGAGCCGCCCCAAACGGCGGCCAGGAGCAGCAGATCCAGCAAATTGCGTTGACGCATGTTCAGTCCCGCGAGGGGCTCATTTGCGGTTTGTGGCCAGGTTCTTCATCTTGACCCGGTAGGCCAGCAGGGCGCAGGTCAGCGACAGGACGATACACAGCACCAGGCCCGCGCGCACTCCGTTTAGTACCGTGCTGTGGGAAATGATGATGCCGACCACGGCAGTCCCCAGCGCGCTGCCGATGGCGCGCGTGGTCTGGACCAGGGCGGAGGCCACGCCCACGTCGCGCCGCTCGCTCAGCATCTGCATGAACAGAGTCAGGTTCGGAAGCAGGAAGCCCAGCGCACAGCCGTTGACAAAGAAGGCGGCCAGGATCCACCAGGCCGAGGTCCCCGGCGAGATAAGCAGCACCATCAGCGAACCAGCTGCCAGCAGGCAGCCGCCGAACACCATCAGGCGCTGCGGTTCGGTCTGCTTGGGGAACAGGCGGCCGTTGATGATGCTGCCCACCGAAATCGCGGCAACCAGCGGCGTGAGCAGCAGCCCAGCCTCGCTGGGGGTGTAGTTCAGTACCTGTTGCAAGAGCAGCGGGCTGTAGAAGATCAGCACGAACATGACCGCGCCCACCATCATCGCCGCCAGGTTCAGCAGGCGGGATTCCGCGCCGCCGAGCACGCGCAGCGGAAAGATGGGTGAGCTTACGCGCCGTTCCGTGGGAATCAGGATGGCGATAGCCGCCACACCCACCACCGCCAGGCCCAAGCCCAGCATGGGGTGGGCATGGTCGCCGCTGGCAAACGCCAGTTCCAGCGCGGCCAGCGGCGCGCCCACCGCCAGCACCAGCAGGATGGCGCCCAGCCAGTCGATCTTGCGGCTGCCGTCGTGGATGGGGCGGATGCGGGGAAAGTAGCGGGCCAGCAGGAAAAACGCACCCGCGGCCGCGATCGGCGCAATGAAGAAGGCCGCGCGCCAGCCCAGCGCCTGCGTCGCGGCCCCGCCCAGAACCGGGCCGATGCCGCTGGCCATGGCGAACGCCGCTGACACCAGCGCCATCCAGCGCACCCGCTGCTTGGCATCGGGGAACAGGTCAGCCGGCGCGGCGAATGCGGTCGCGATCATCATCCCGCCGCCTATGCCCTGCAGCGACCGGAAAATGATCAGCTGCATCATGCTTTGCGACAGGCCACAGGCGATAGAGCCCAGTGCCACGATCAGCACCGACAGCAACATCAGGGGCTTGCGGCCAAACATGTCGCCCAGCCGCCCGAAAATCAGGATGGATGCCGCGGTGGCCAGCAGATAGCCCGTTCCCACCCAGGCGTACAGCGCCATGCCGTTCAGCGCCTCGGCTACGCGCGGCAGCGTGGTGCTGATAATGGTGGAATCCAGCGCGGCCAGGACTACCGTCGCCGAAACCCCCGCCATGCCCATCAGCAGGTCGCGTCGTGTATGGGCTGTCTCTTATACACATCT
>NZ_QWFB01000078.1:0-20073 GCF_003576205.1 Achromobacter sp. K91
ACTTCCTAACCGCCTTGAGCTTGAACTGCTCGTCGTACTTCGTCATGCAAAAACCCCCAAAGGTTGGATCTACGTCCAACTTTCGGGGGTCAGTTCAGCGGGGTCCTTTTTTCTTGCCCGGCCCAAACGGCCTCACACCACCACGGGTTCCGGTTCGAGCCGCACGCCGTAGCGCTCGGACACCGCGGCCTGGATGGCATGCGCCAAGCCCATGATGTCGGCCGCCGTGGCCCCGCCGCGATTGACCAGTACCAGAGCCTGGCGCTCATGCACGCCCGCGGCCCCCAGCGAGCGGCCCTTCCAGCCGCATTGGTCTATCAGCCAGCCGGCCGCCAGCTTGTAGCCGCCGTCGGGCTGGACGTAGGACACCAGACCGGGAAAACGGTCCAGCAGCCTGTCCCGCACTTGCGCCGACACGATAGGGTTCTTGAAAAAACTGCCTGCGTTGCCCGTCACCGCCGGATCGGGCAGCTTGGCGCGGCGGATCTCGCACACCGCGTCGAAGATATCGCGGGCGCTCGGCTGTCCCGCCGCCAGCCGCGCGTGGCGCTGCAAATCAGGGTAGCCCAGCACAGGCCGCCAGGGCCGGGGCAAGGCGAAACGCACACTCACGATGACCCAGCGTCCGGGCTCGTCGTGCTTGAACACGCTGTCGCGGTAGGAAAAGCGGCAATCGGCCGCGCTCATTTCGACCAGGCGCCCTGCGCGCACGTCCCAGGCGGTCAGGCTGTGGAAACGCTCCTGCAGTTCAACGCCGTAAGCGCCGATGTTCTGCACCGGTGCCGCGCCCACCGTACCCGGGATCAGCGCCAGGTTTTCCAGCCCGTCCCAGCCCTGGTTCACGCAGGTTTCGACAAAGCCGTGCCAGGTCTCGCCGCCCGCCGCCTCGATCAGCCAGGCATCCGGACGAGCTTCCAGCAAGCGCACGCCCTTGAACGCGACGCGAGCCACCAATCCCTGCACCTGGCTCGGCAATACCAGATTGCTGCCTCCCCCCAGCACCAGCAGGGAAGACGTCTCGTGCGCCAGCTGCGACAACGCCGGCAACTGCGCCGCATCTTCCAGGGTCACAAAGGCCCCGGCCCGCGACGCCAGGCCCAACGTATTCAGCCGGGTGAGATCCTGGCTGACGGGCGACAAGGCTGGGGACGGAAGAACTTTGGCGGGAGAATTTGACATGGATGCTGCGGATTGCTATAGTTTCTGTCTTCGCTCATATTACTTGATTGAGTGCTTGCCCTGAATTTCAGGCTTTGTTCGCAAACTGCTTGCAGTGAACAGACCCAAATAAGTCCAGGCCAAGACAAGCTCAAAAAAATCATGTAGAATGCGCGCCTTCTGATCGATAACCAAGTTGATCAGAGTGAATAAGAAAACAGGTTCTGGCTGTTTCAAGTGCAGAACCCATGCGGGAGTAGCTCAGTTGGTAGAGCGCAACCTTGCCAAGGTTGAGGTCGCGAGTTCGAGACTCGTCTCCCGCTCCAAATTCTGATTTCCAGATTCTTTCTGGAAATCCTTGAGAAAGGGCCTTCGGGCCCTTTTTTCATTTCTGCTCGCAACGCGGGCATCTCCCCACGCTGCCTGCGGCCATATTGCGCCGCCCTCTCCGTCCCCCACTGTCACACGCCCTATGACATACGCGGCCTTGGCCTGCGTCATTCATGCTGGACGCCAGGACAATTTTCGTGGATTCGAGGAAGCCCGCGCCCTGCCCGGCTTCCGTACCATTCATTACGTCCTAGGACAAACAAAACGGCGCGGTGGCAGAGTGGTCATGCGGCAGATTGCAAATCTCCTGAGGTTGGTTCGATTCCAGCCCGCGCCTCCAAGACCAGCCTGGCATGTCGGCCCATGAGGCACGGGTGCCGGGACGCAGCCGCCCTGGCGGCACGCCAAGGAGATCGCCTTGATTCAAGTCACCCTGTTCCACGACGGCTGCAATCTCTGCCTGGGCATAGACCGCAGCATGGCCGCGGCCTTCGCGACGCCTCAGCATCGCTACGAATCATTCGATCTCGCGCGGCAGCCCGGGTCCGCCGCCCAGGCCCGGGCGCTTGGCATCACCCGCCTGCCGTCCCTCGTCATCGATGGTCGTGTGCTGCGCCTGGAAGACCATTCCCCCATCGAGCACTACGTCTGAGATTGGCGCGGCCGGATCCGAGCCCGTTGCGATGCTCCCGCTCTTGAAGGCCGCTGCCCCGTTGAACCACGCAAGGAGCCCATCATGAGCAAACTCACCACCGCGTTCGGCGCCCCCGTGCCCGACGACGACAACACGATGACCGCCGGCCGGCGCGGGCCGGCGCTGTTGCAGGACGTCTGGTTCCTGGAAAAGATGGCGCACTTCGACCGCGAAGTGATCCCCGAGCGGCGCATGCACGCCAAGGGAGCCGGCGCCTTCGGCACGTTCACCGTCACCCATGACATCACGCGCTACACCAAGGCCAGGATCTTCAGCCAGGTAGGCAAGCAGACCGAAATGTTCGCCCGCTTCTCGACCGTGGCGGGCGAACGCGGCGCGGCCGACGCGGAACGCGACATCCGCGGATTCGCGCTCAAGTTCTATACCGAGGAGGGCAACTGGGACCTGGTCGGCAACAACACGCCGGTCTTCTTCGTGCGCGATCCGCTGAAATTCTCCGACCTGAACCGGGCCGTCAAACGCGATCCTCGCACCGGCATGCGCAGCCCGCAGAACAACTGGGACTACTGGACGCTGCTGCCCGAGACCCTGCACCAGGTGACGCTCATCATGGGCGACCGCGGCATTCCGAAGAGCTATCGCCACATGCATGGCTTCGGCAGCCATACCTATAGCTTCATCAACGCCGCCCGCGAGCGCTTCTGGGTCAAGTTCACCTTCAAGACCCAGCAGGGCATCCGGAACCTGACGGACGCCGAGGCCGGTCAGGTCATCGCGGCGGACCGCGAAAGCAATCAGCGTGACCTGTACGAAGCGATCGAACGCGGCGAGTTTCCGCGCTGGACCCTGTATGTACAGATCATGCCCGACGCCGAAGCCCATACCTATCATCTCAACCCCTTCGACCTGACCAAGGTCTGGCCGCACAAGGACTATCCGCTGATCGAAGTCGGCGTCCTGGAGCTCAATCGAAACCCCGAGAATTTCTTCGCCGAGGTCGAACAAGCCGCGTTCAGTCCCGCAGCAATCGTGCCCGGCATTGGCTTCTCTCCGGACAAGATGCTGCAGGGCCGCCTGTTCTCGTATGGCGACACGCAGCGCTATCGGCTGGGCGTGAACTACCCGCAGATCCCGGTGAACGCGCCTCGCTGCCCATTTCACAGTTATCACCGCGACGGAGCGATGCGCGTGGATGGCAACGGCGGCAGCACGCCCGCGTACACGCCCAACAGCCATGGCGTCCTGCAGGCGCAGCCGGACTATTCCGAACCGCCGCTGGAGATCAGCGGCGCTGCGGCCCGCTGGGATCACAGGGAAGATACCGACTACTACTCCCAGCCCGGCAACCTGTTCCGGTTGATGGCGGCGGACGAAAAACAGAGACTGTTCCAGAACACCGCGCGCGCGATCCGCGGCGCCTCCAGGGAAGTCATCGAACGCCATATCGCCAACTGCACTCGGGCAGACCCGGCCTATGGGCAAGGCGTGCGCGACGCGGTCGCGCAGACGGAACAAGACCGTCCGCGGGCCGCCCCCTAGGTTCAAAAAACATCAACCAACCCGCCACGGATAGCCGATACACTGAACTCTCCCATAGCCGGTAAAAAACAGGCGCGCGGCGCACAGCCGACGCAGCCCCAGCGGAGAGACAGGTGCTTGGATCCCAGTTGATTATCCGTACGCTGCATCGCCTGGGCGTCAAGACCATCTTCAGCCTGTCCGGCAATCAGATCATGCCGCTCTACGATGCCTGTATCGATGCAGGCATCCGCATCATCCATGTGCGGCATGAGGCGGCCGCCGTCTTCATGGCGGACGCCTGGTCCCAGATCACCGGCGAGCTTGGCGTCGCGATGCTGACCGCCGCGCCCGGCATCACCAATGGCCTGGCGCCGCTTTACTCGGCGTCGCAGGCGGAAAGCCCCGTGCTCCTCATCTCCGGCGACTCCTCGGTAGGAGAAGACGGCATGGGCGCGTTCCAGGAACTGGACCAGGTTTCCATCACCCGTTCCTTGACCAAGCTATCGCTGCGTCCGCGGACCGTGCAGGAGCTTTATCCCGCGCTCGACCGCGCGGTCGCGCAAGCGCTTGCCCCACGGCGCGGACCGGTTCATCTGGCCCTGCCCTTCGACCTGATGACCGCGGAGACGGGCTTGGCAGAACTGCCCGCCACTACACCGAAGCGCGAGCCCGCTGCAGTGGACGCAGCCGGCCTGGAACAGCTCGCCGCGCTGCTTGACTCGGCACAGCGCCCCCTGTTGCTGGCAGGCCCCACCGGAGCGCGTCCGCACATGCGCGCGGTTCGCGAGAAGCTGGAAGCAACGCTAGGCGTGCACCTCATCCCCATGGAAAGCCCGCGCGGCCTGAAGGACCCTTCCCTGGGCTCCCTGGCCGAAATCATTCCGCAGGCGGACCTCATCGTGCTGGCCGGCAAGTGCCTGGACTTCACGCTGGGCTTCGGCGGCACGGGCGCGCTGGGCAAGACGGCCCGGGTCGTGGCGATAGACCCCGACCCCGCGATGCTGGAACGCGCGGCCCGCCTGCTGGGCGACCGCCTGGCTCTGGCCCTGCAGGGCGATCCCTACACCGTGCTGCCGGCATTGCCAGCGGCGCCAGCCCCGGCCGCGCGCGCCTCGTGGCGCGCGCGCGTGGACGAAGCGCTGCGCAACCGGAACACTCTGGGCGCCGCGGCTTGCGCCGATGGAGCATTGGGGCCGCGCGCGCTATGTGAAGCGGTCCAAGCGTTTCTCGCGTCCGCCCCCCATCCCATCCTGGTCTGCGACGGCGGCGAATTCGGCCAGTGGGCGCAGGCATACTGCCAGGCGCCGGTGCGCATCATCAACGGCATGTCGGGCGCGATAGGCGCAGGCATCTGCTACGCCATCGCCGCCAAGATCGCACAACCAGAGGCCACCGTGGCCGTGCTCATGGGCGACGGCACGGCGGGCTTTCACCTGATGGAGCTGGACACGGCCGTGCGCGAGCGCGCCGCGATCGTCGCCGTGGTCGGCAACGACCTGCGCTGGAACGCCGAACACTTGATCCAGATGCGCACCTACGGTCCGCAAAGGCTGATCGGCTGCGAACTCGCGCCGACCGCGCGCTACCACGAAGTCGCCGCGGCGCTTGGCGGAGCCGGCTACGCCGCCCGGGACCGCGACAGCCTCGCCACCGCGCTGCGCGCGGCGGCGGACAGCGGGCTGCCCGCATGTATCAACGTATCCCTGGCGGGCGAACCCGCTCCGGTTTTCAGCGCATCAACGCAGTCCGCGACCGGTCATTGACCTCGAAGCATCGAGCCCAGCTGCAGTCCGGTTTCGTCCCTTAGCACGACAGGAGACTTCTCATGATGAGACCTACCGGCCTCTGGCCGGGCGCGTTCGCTCGCGCCGCGATTTGCATGCTGGCCGCGCTTCCGGGCCTGGCAACCGCCCAAGCCTATCCCGCCAAGCCCGTCCAGCTCATCGTGCCGTTCAGCGCGGGCGGCGACGCCGACATGGCGGCCCGCAACTTGTCCGCCGCCGAGCAAGGCCTGCTTGGCCAGCCGCTGGTCGTCGTCAACAAGGCCGGGGCGAACGGCGCGATCGGCTCGGCCGCCGTGAAGAACGCCGCTCCCGACGGCTACACCCTGCTCGTCGGCCGGATAGGCTCCCAGGTCCTGCTGCCCGCGCTACAACCCAAGACCACGCCCTATACCGCCCGGGACTTCACGTACATCGGACTGCTGGAGCTGAACCCCGTGGTCTGTGTGGTGCATCCGGACAGCCCTTACAAGACGATCGGCGATCTGGCACAGGCCTTGAGGGCCCATCCCGGCAAGCTCAACTACAGCCATTCCGGTCCGGCCACGGTGCAGAATCTTGCGCCGCAGCTGCTGCTCAGCAGCCTCGGCCTGAAATCCGAGGCCGTGGTCAACGTCCCCTACAAGGGCGGCAACGAAGTCGCGCTGGCGGTGCTCAGCAAGGATGCGGACTTCGCCTGCAACAACCTGAGTTCGATGACGGGCATACTTGCCAGCGGCAAGCTGCGCGCCCTGCTGACGACCACGCCCGAACGCCTGGCGCAGTTCCCCGACATCCCGACCGCCCGCGAGCTGGGGCTGCCTCAACTCGAAGCTGTCGTAGGCTGGAGCGGACTGTTCGGGCCGCCGGGCATGAGTCCCGAAGCGGTGGCCAAATGGGCCGACGTGCTCAAGCAGATCGCACAGGATCCGAAGTGGATCGCCGGCAACGCCAACTTCGGCGGCATCCCCCACGTCCTGTCCCCCGCGGAAACGGAAAAATACGTCAGCCAGGGAGCCGCGATCTATGCCGACCTTGTGGCCAAGGCCGGGTTGCAAGTCAATTAACCCGCCTCATTGCCCGCTCCAGGCGGTCCGCCAAGTCCGGCGGACGCCGGGATCGCCTCGCGCAGGTAACCGACGAATGAGGATACGGTCAGCGGCACGCGCGGCGTGTAGGGCCTGACTGCGTACAGCCGTTCTGCATATTCGCCCACCACGCGCCACCCGCGCAGGACCTCGACCAACTCTCCGCTGCGCAGGGCCTGGTTGGCGCTGAAATCCGGCACCAGCGCGATCCCCAGGGATCCGGCAGCCACCTCCCGCAGCACTTCGCTGTTGTTCGCGGTGAAGCTGCCGCGCACCGGAACCGCCACGCGCTTGTCTCCGTCACGCGACTCGAACGACCAGGTAGCGCTGCCGCTGCGCCGCAGGTAGTGCAGGCAATTGTGGGCGGCCAGATCCATCGGCGTCTTCGGCGTGCCGTGCTGCGCCAGGTACTCCGGGGCCGCAACCAGCACGGAGCGCGTCTCGCAGATGACCGACGCGACGTGCGTGTCCGGCACGCCGGCCACATGCCGGATAGCCAGGTCGAAGCCTTCGGTAGCCAGGGACGCCAGATGGTCGCTGAGTTCCAGCTGGATCCGCACGTCGGGAAAATTCTTCAGGAATCCGGGTATCAGCGGCGCAATGACCTGACGTCCCAGGGCTACGGGTGCGGTCACGGACAGCACGCCGCGCGGCCCCTCGGACAGGTCCCGCACGGCCGAGAAGCCCTCTTCGATGCGCAGAAAGGCCGCCGCGGTCTGGTCGACCAGGCTCTGCCCCGCCTCGGTCAGGCCGACGCTGCGGGTGGTGCGGCGCACGAGGGGGACGCCAGCCGCCTGCTCCAGTTCCACGATGCGCTGGCTCACCGACGCCTTGCTGATCTGCAGGCGGCGCGCGGCCGCCGTATAGCTGCCGGTATCGGCCAGCACCCCAAGGCAATGGATATGCGACCACAGATCTTCCAGACGCCTGGTTTTCGTCATGCCTTGCTCCATTGTTCGAAACATCAAACACTGATTCCAGCCCTGCGGTCTCGACGTCCGGGCGGCAATGCGCGACATTGCCAGCTCCAGAACACCATGCATGAGCCCAGGAGCCAGCCATGACCGCAAGCAATGCCAGCGCCCAATCCCGCGATGCCGGACACTATATCGGCGGCAGCCTCGTCGACGGGACAGGCAGCCGCCAGCCCGTCTACAACCCGGCCACGGGCGCCGTCGCCAAGCAGGTGGCGCTGGCCACGCCCGACGAGGTGAACCGCGCCGTGGCCAGCGCCCGGGCGGCATTTCCGCAATGGGCGGACACCCCTCCCATCCGCCGCGCCCGCGTGCTGTTCAGGTTTCTTGAACTGATGAACAAGCATCGCGACGAACTTGCCCACCTGATCACCGCCGAGCATGGCAAGGTTTTCAGCGATGCGCAAGGCGAAGTCACTCGCGGCATCGACATCGTCGAGTTCGCCTGCGGCGTTCCCCAGTTGCTGAAGGGCGCCCACACCGAGCAGGTTTCCACCGGCATCGACAACTGGACGCTGCGCCAACCGCTGGGCGTGGTGGCGGGCATCACGCCGTTCAACTTTCCGGTGATGGTACCCATGTGGATGTTCCCGGTGGCGATCGCGGCGGGCAACACCTTCGTGCTCAAGCCCAGCCCCACCGACCCCAGCGCATCGCTGCGCATCGCCGAACTGCTGCGCGAAGCGGGGCTGCCCGACGGCGTGTTCAACGTGGTGCAGGGCGACAAGGTGGCGGTTGATGCGCTGCTGGAACACCCGGACGTGAAAGCCATCAGCTTCGTCGGATCCACGCCCATCGCCAACTACATCTACGAGACCGGCGCACGCCATGGCAAGCGCGTGCAGGCCCTGGGCGGCGCCAAGAACCACATGGTCGTGATGCCGGACGCCGACATCGACCAGGCGGTCGACGCCCTGATCGGCGCCGGCTACGGCTCGGCCGGCGAGCGCTGCATGGCGATCAGCGTGGCGGTGCTGGTGGGCGACGTGGCCGACCGGCTGCTGCCCAGACTGATCGAACGCACCAGGACGCTGAAGGTGCTGGACGGCGAGAACCCCGCGGCCGAGATGGGCCCCATCGTGACCCGCGCCGCGCATGAGCGCATCAGCGGCTATATCGATCTGGGCGTGCAGGAAGGCGCGCAACTGCTGGTGGACGGCCGCGGCTTCCAGGGTTCTCAGGCAGGCGCAGGCTGCGGCGACGGTTTCTGGATGGGCGGCACGCTGTTCGACCACGTCACGCCGGACATGCGCATCTACAAGGAAGAGATCTTCGGCCCGGTGCTGGGCTGCGTGCGCGTGAAGGATCTGAAAGAAGCCGTGGATCTCATCAATGCCCACGAATTCGGCAACGGCGTGGCCTGCTTCACCCGCGACGGCAACGTCGCGCGCGAGTTCGGCCGCCGCATCGAGGTTGGCATGGTGGGCATCAACGTACCCATCCCCGTGCCCATGGCCTGGCATGGATTCGGCGGCTGGAAGCGCAGCCTGTTCGGCGACATGCACGCTTATGGCGAAGAAGGCGTGCGCTTCTACACGCGGCAGAAGTCGATCATGCAGCGCTGGCCCGAAAGCATTGGCAAGGGCGCCGAGTTCGCCATGCCGACGGCCAAGTAACGGCAGCCTGTCTCACGCAGGCGAGACCCATCCGCGATAGATGGCGCCTGCGCCCGCTATCGCGAGCAGAACGAAGATGGCCCGCTTCAGCAGTTCCGGGGACACCCGAACCCTGAGGCGGGATCCGCCGTACAGGCCGATCAGGGCCACGGGCAGCAGCATGGCGGCCGCGAACAGGATTTCCGGCTGCGCATACAGTCCGGCGGCGCCGAAGGCCGCCGCCCGGATGAGGCCGCTGGCCAGGATGACCACCGAGATCGTGGCGCGGAACTGGTCCAGCGCATCCAGCCGGCGCGACAGATAGATGGTGTAGATCGGCCCGCCGGTCCCGAACAGCGCACTGAAGATGCCGCCGAACACGCCGAACGGCAAGGCCCAGAAAGTATTCAGCGGCGCCGACGGCTTGGCCCCGCGCGCGCCCCGCAGGCCCTTGATGCACACCGCCAGCACGAAGCTGCCCAGCAGGATCAAAGGCCAGCGAGCGCCGGCGTTGTGCAGCAGCGTCACACCCAGCCCTATCCCCAGCAGCAGCCAGGGAAACAGGCGCTTGAGTTCGACCAGGGAAACGCGCCGCCAGTTGCTGCCGCCCACCAGCGCGGTGCAGGCCAGGTCGAACAGCACCACCAGCGGAACCGCGAACTGCAAGGGCATGAACTGGACCAGCAGCGGCACGGCCACCATGGCCGCGCCGAATCCCGTCATCCCGAAGACGACATAGGCGGCAAGGACGACGGGTGCGGCAAAGGCGAGCGTATCGGGCGGCATCATGCGGATTCAGCTTGCGGTGATCTTCTTCTTTTCCACCAGCGCCTTCCACTTGGCGGACTCCCTGGCGATCTCCTCCCTGAGCGCGGCGGCAGGCACGATGGTCGCCGACATCCCCTGGTCAGCCAGATAGCGCTGCATGTTGGGCTGCGCCACCGCCGTCCTGGCATCGGCCAGCAGCCGGTCGACCGAAGCCTGGGGCGTGCCCGCCGGCGCCAGCAGGGCGAACCACCCCGTGAACTCGAACCCCGGCACTCCATCCTCGGCCGTGGTCGGCACGTCCGGCAGCAACGCGGAACGTTCCTTGCCCGTCACCGACAGCGCCCGCAGGCGTCCTCCCTTGAGCAACGGCACGATGGCATTGATATTGCCCACGGCGACTTCGATCACGCCCGCCATGAGGTCGGTGTAGGCCGGCCCCTCGCCCTTGTACGGGACGTGCATGAGTTCGATCCCGGCCGCATCGCTGAAAGCTTCGCCCGCCATGTGCGTCTGGCTGCCCACGCCCGCGGACGAGAAGCTGAGTTTGCCAGGCCTGGCGCGGGCGTACTCGATCAGCTCGCGCGTGTTCTTGACCGGCAGGTTGGCATTGACGGTGATGACCATGGGTCCGTTTGCCACCTTGCCGATGGGACTGAAATCCGTCAGCGAATAAGGCAGCTTGCTGTAGATGAACTGGTTGACCGTGAACATGCTGCCCGACGCAAGCAACAGCGTATAGCCGTCCGCCGGCGCGCTGGCGACAGCCTGCGCGCCCACGCTGCCGCCAGCGCCCGCGCGATTCTCGACGATTACGCTCTGCTTCAGGCCCTTGCCCAATTCGGCCGCCAACGCGCGGCCCAGCAGGTCGGTGGCCCCGCCCGCCGAAAATGGGACGATCATGCGTATGACCTTGTCCGCCGGCCAGTCGGCTCGCGCCGGAAGGGCGATAAACGGCGTAAGCGCGAGGCCACAGCCCAGCGTCTTGACGATGCGGCGGCGCGCAATATTGGGTTGAGTTTGGTTCTTCATGGCTTTGTCTCCTTCAGTTCGCGGGACGGCGTAGCGGGTCGGCGTTCGGCCGGCTGACGATTCGCCAGGCAGCAACTGACCCTCGGGCCGATGGCTCGATTTTTCGGGACGTTGCGGTGTTTTTCTGCGGACTACTAGGCTGCTGAACTACAGAACTACCGGACTAAGAACTACTGGCCGGCACAGACTGACTTCAATGCGTCGAGCAACAACTGCGTAAGATGGGCCCGCGGGTTCTCCTTCGGCGCCAGGATGCCCAGGCGACGAGTGACCGTGGGCGAGCCGAACGGAATGACGCGGATGCCCGGGGGAAACTCGTTCCTGCCGCGGCAGGCCGGTACCACCGATGCGCCCAGGCCATTGGCCACCATGGCGATCACGCCTTCCAGGTTGTCGATCTCCATGGTCGAACGCACGGTGATGCGCCTGCGCACCATCTCTTCCTGCACCAGATGCCCCACGCGCGCCGAACGATTGAAACGGACATAGGGATTCTGCTCCAGGATCTCCTGATCGCTGGCGCCCTTGACCGAGCGGTGGGCGATGACGACCAGTTGTTCCTCGACGAACGGCAGGAAATCCAGGCCCGAGCGCGGCGCATCGGGCTCGGTCACGATCGCCACGTCCAGCTGGCGGTGATAGATGGCGCGCTCCAGGTCGTGCGTGAGTCCCGTGGTGACATGGACCTCCAGGCCGTGGCCCTGCTTCTGCAGGTGCCGCAGCGCCAGCGGCAGCACGCCCGACACACAGGTATGGACGCTGCCGAGCCTGAGCAATCCCGACGAAGTACCCTTCTTCAAGGCGGCGCTCATGCTTTCCCAATGCGCGATCAGGTCGCGCGCCCGGTGCACCAGCGCCAACCCCGTGTCCGTGAGGATGGGCGGACGCCGGCTGCGGTCGAAGATCGTGATGCCCAGCTCGTCCTCGAGCGCGCGAACCTGCATGCTCACCGCCGACAGCGACAGGCCGATGGTATTGCCGGCCTCGGCGAAACTGCCGTGGTCTGCAATCGCGATCAGCGTGTAGAGCGTGCGGATATCCATGCAAGAAGGTTCCTGGTGTTGACGGCATTGCGGAAAGGAGGAGTATGCCGCGTCAGATGCCAAGCAGCCGCCGCGCGTTCCCTCCCATGACTTTCCCAAGATTATCTTCCCGGATCGGCAAGGTCTCGAACCACTCTTTGTACCCTTGCACCGGGCAGAACGGGAACGAGCTGGCGTAAAGCATCCTGTCCGAGAGAAAACCGTCTGCCGCCTTCACGTATTCCTCCCAGCCTGGCATGCGGGAAAAATACATATCGGGCGACAGCCAAAGGTTCTGGCGCCGGAACGCCAGGTGCAGGATCTCAGTGACCCAGGGCCACCCGCCATGGGCGACCACCACGTTCAGGGCGGGAAAATCCGCCAGCACCCGGTCGGTCCGTATCGGATCCGAATAGCTCAAGTCCGGCCCCGCCGTGCCTCCGACCATCATGATCACCGGCAGGCCCAGGTCCTCGCAGTGGCCGTAGATCGGATACAGGCGTCTGTCGTCGGCGTACATGGGAACCGGGTAGGAGCCCGGCTCGATATTGATCAGCTTGAAGCCGTCCTCCAGCGCCTGGCTGATGGTCTGGCACGCGCGGCGCCGGTCGGTGGGGTCGATGGAGGCGGCGCCGATGAATCGGCCCGGATGCTCGGCCACGATGCCTCGCACGTCCTCGTTGGACACGCTGCCCAGCACGCCGGCCAGGCGTCCCACGACCACGCCGCGGTCTATCCGCGCGGCATCCATCTCTTTCAGCAGCAGCGCCATCGATTGCTGCTGCGCCGCGGCCGAGGGCTCGAAGCCCACCGTCCGCGTAAAGCCATCGCGACGGTCTCCCGCCGAGTACATCAGCGTATCCAGGAAGCCGCCTACCGGCGGCCGCAGCCTAAAGTCGATGATCATTGCAGTCTCTTTGTCAGGGGGTGGAATTACCCGGGCCGCGCTTGCACGCCTACATCACTTCGTCCTTGCGATCGTCCGTCTCGCCGTAGCGGTGCAACGCGGGCGGCTTCAGCCCGGCGTAGAGTTTCTCGATGCCTGCATTGATGGTCTCGGCGTGCTGGGCGAAAAGCGAATTTCCTTCGAGGTCGCTCTCGACGATGAAGGGCCCGAAATTTTCGACCTCGAACAGCCACATGGCTTGGGCTATGCCCAGTTCGTCCAGCCAATGCACTTCGCGCACGCGCTTGATGCCCCGGCCCAGAAGTGCGCCCGTGCCGTAGCCCACGGTCGTCAGGTAGATCGCGCCGCCCGGCGCCAATACCTGCTTGTAATCGTCGGCGGGCATCCCGCCCTTGCCGATCAGGATGCGGCAGCCGGTCTCTTCCAGCCAACGCGGTATCCACTTGGAGAATCGGAACGAGGCGGTGGCGGTGACGGCGCCCACGTTGTAGCCGCCGCGACCGTCCGGCGCCGCCGCCGGCGAGCAATGGAAGTTGACATTGCTGATGGCGCGCAAGTCCACGGGCAGCGGCAGGCCCTGGTCCAGCACCTTCTTGTATACGCCTTCGCGGGCCGTGTAGACCACGCCGTTCAAGTACACGGCCGAGCCGAGTTCCAGCTTGGCGATGTCTTCGCGCCTGGCGGGCAGGTCCAGATGAAAGACCTTGATGTCGTCGTCATTGCTTACCATTCGACCGTCTCCCGGCGCATGTAGGGCGTGAACCATTGGGGATCGGTGCGGTACTCGATCTCCCCGTTGGCATGGATCCGCGCAGTGGCGCGGCGCGAAGACAGGCAGAAAGTGTGCAGGCTGATGGGCATGCCCCCGGTGTGGGTGTAGCCGCACTCGATATGGCAGTCCACCACCATGCCGGAGCCGACGAAACCCATGGCGCCCATGCCGATGGAATTGCCCAGCTGCATCAGCTCCAATTCAAGCTCCGCCACCTTGGGGTCCGGATTACGGTCCCCGACCGTGCGCAGACAGGCGGCCTGCTTGCCCAGCTGCATGCAGGTGTCCTTGGAGCCGCCCAGCCCGATGCCGACGATGGCCGGCTGACAGGCCAGCCCACGCTTGCCGAAGGCGATCAGCGTGTCCAGCACGAAGCGTTTGATGCCGTCTATGCCGTCGCCTGGAAACAGCATGCGGTAGTCGGTGCCGAACAACCCGCCCTTGTGCACGGTGGTGATGTCTATCCAGTCGCAGTCCGGCTCGAAGGACCATTCGACCTCTGGCGCATTGATGCCGACGTTGTTGTTATGGTCGGTACGCCAGAGCGGATGCACGCGGTTGGGCCGCAGCGGCACGCTGACCGTGGCCTCGGCCGTGGCGTGGCGCAGCGCGCGTTCCACGGCGACGAAGCCGCTGTCGACCGAGGCGTTGTTGCCCACCTTGACGTAGTAGCGCGGCAGGCCGGTGTCGGCGCACATTGGGCGCCGGTCCTGATCGGCGGCTTCCCAGTTGTCCACCATGGCGTGGATGACAAAACGCGGCAGCTTGCCGGTTTCCTTCTTCTGCAGCTCCTGGATGCCGCGCTTGTAGTCGGCCGGAATCTCGATGGCCGCGCGGCGCATGATCTCCAGCGCCGCCTCTTCAACTTTCTGGACAGGAATGCTCATGGTTGGAGTGCCTCAGCTCTGGGGAATGCCCGCCTCGCCCTCGATGAGCGATTCGCCGGGTTTTACGATGTCGAAGGAAACCGGAACCATCTCCAGCGCCACCTCGCCGTCCTGCGCGCTCACGCGCGTGTAGCAGCTGGTGTGCAGGTCGCCAGCCTCGGGAAAATCTTCGCGGTAGTGCGCGCCGCGGCTGTTCTCTCGCGCCAGCGCCGAGACCGTGATGACCTTGGAAATGTCGACCAGGCTTTCCAGGTTGAGCCAGTCGTGCCAGGTCAGGTTGTAGCGGCGGTCGCCGTCCGCCACGCCGATATCGCGCAAGGCGGCGCGGTGGCCGGCAATGGCATCCAGGCCATGCGCCATGGCCTCTTGGCGGCGCAGCACGCCTACGTCGTCCCACATGGTTTGCGAGAGCGCGTCGCGCAGCTCGTGGATGCGGCCCGCGGGCCGGGAAAACGGGAACTCGGCGCGTTCGATGCCGCGCGCGATGACGCGCTGGTCGGGGTCGCGCCACTGGCCGGACTTCGCGACGTAGGCCGCCATCGCATCGCCCGCGATGCCGCCGAACACCGTGGAATTGGCGACGCCGTTGCCCCCCAGGCGGTTGGCGCCGTGCACGCCGCCGCAATCCTCGCCGGCCGCATACAGGCCCGGCGACGCGGTTGAACCGTCCACATTGAATTCGACCCCACCCATCAGGTAGTGCGCCGTCGGCACCACCTCCACCTTGCCGCCCGCCAGATCGAAGCCGCAGTCCTTGCACCGGTTGACCATGCCGGGAAAAGTCTTGGCCACCTTGTCCGGGCCCAGATGGCTCATCTGGATGTAGACCCCGCCCATCGGCCCCGTGCGTCCTGCGCGCATTTCGGCGTAGATGCCGCGGCTGACCACGTCGCGCGTGGCGCGTTCGCCGCGCTTGTCGTAATTGGCCATGAAGCGCTCGCCGTCGCCATTGAGCAGATAGCCGCCCGCTCCGCGCAGGCCCTCCTCCAGCACCGTGCCGGTCATGCGCGTATCCGGCCCGCCCAGCAGGCCGGTGGGATGGAACTGCACCATCTCCATGTCCCGCAGCTTCAAGCCGTAGCGCAGCGCCATGGCCAGGCCGTCGCAGGTCTTGTCGCCCGAAGGCGTGTGGTAGCGGTACATGGTCGGCCCCGCCCCCGTTGCCAGCAACACGGCCTTGGCCTGGATGTAGCGGTAAAGGCCTGTCCGCATGTCGATGAACAGCACGCCGGAAATACCAGAGCCGTCGGCGGCGGGAATCAGTTCGATGGCGCGATGCTCTTCCAGTTCATCGACGTCCAGCGCCCGCACCTGCTCCATGAGCCGGTTGATGATCTCGATGCCCGTCAGGTCTGCCTTGTGCACAGTGCGGTCGAAGCTCTGGCCAGCAAACGCCTTGGAATGCAGGGTGCCGTCGGGATTGCGGTCGAAGAAGCAGCCGATCTCGTTTTCCAGTTCGCGCACGCGCTCGACGGCGCCTTCGACCAGCCGCCACGCCAGGTCCTGGCGCGGCAGCCATTTGCCGCCCTCGATGGTGTCCATGAAATGGCGTTCCACCGAGTCGCCGGCGGCCAACGCGACGTTGTAGCCGCCCTGGACCATGCGGGTACAGCCGCACTTGCCCAACAGGCCCTTCACCGTCACCGTCACGCGCAGCGACGGATTCGCCTTCTTGGCGTGCAGCGCCGCGAACAGGCCCGCGCCGCCGGTGCCCAGCACAAGGATGTCCGTCTTCATGTTCTCGATCCGCATCTCAGATCACTCCCGCGATGAAAACCAGGCCCGTCGCCATGGAGACCGCAAAGCCCCAGCCGATCCACGCGACGCGCGCGTCCCGCGGCGAACGCCAAGGCAGCAGCTCCAGCGCGAGCAGGCGCAGCCCGAAGAACATGTGCAGGGTCAGCAGCAGCACCAGCCCCCACTCGCCGACCTTCATCGCCGGCATGTCGGCGAGCTTCAGGAATCCGTCCAGCCGCGCTTCGTCCAGCGCCATCGCCAGCACATAGAAATGCGCCGGCAGGAACAGGGCCAGCGCCAGGCCGGAAATGCGATGCCCCAGGAAAGCCCAGTACGCCTGATGGTTGCGCGCGGATCTCATGGCATCAGGCCTCCCACCGCCGCGACGGCGCGAACGCCCAGGATGAGCAGTCCCAGGCCGAACGCCAGTCCGACCGCGGACGCCGCGCCGCGGCCCAACTGCAGCCACTCGATCAGGATGTTGCGCACGCCGATCGGCACGTGGACCGAGACGCTCACGACGAACAGGCCGTAGAAGACTATCCAGAACCAGTTGCCCTCGGTACGCGAGAGGATCTCGCCCGCGGTCAGGCCGCCGCGCACGGCATAGATGACCAGGCCCACATGTACCAGGACAAAGGGCGCCATCACCATCGCCGTCAGACGCTGGAGCGCGAAAAGACGAGCTTCCATGTCAGCCTCCCTTGAGCAGGCTGAAGATGGCGCTGCGCTTCAATCCGGCAATGCTGCCGGTGGGGCTGAGGCTTACCGGACAGTGCTTCATGCAGCTGCCCTGGGAGTGGCAGGAATTGCAGCCGCTGCCGGAGGTGGCCTTGCGCAGCACGTCCTTGGGGTCGGCGTGTCGTTCGTCGTTGTACAGCGTCCATGCGCGGTTCAGGGCGGCCGGGCCAAGATAGTCCTTGTCCCAGGACACCACGTCACAGGCCGCGTAGCACACGCCGCAATTGATGCATTCGATGGCCGCGTCGGCCTGCTTGCGCTTCTTGCTCTGCGGCGACACCAACGCCGGCGGATCGTTGCGTGTGGCTGTGCCGACGAAGGTGTTCCCGGCGCGCGCCCACTTCTGGAAGAACTCGCTCATATCGACGACGAGATCCTTGATCCGCGGCATATTGCGCATTGGCTCGATCACGATCACGCCGCCTTCCTCGACGCGGCTCACATGCGTGCGACAGGTCCAGCGCGGCTTGCCATTGACCGTCATGGCACAGGACCCGCACACGCCGACGCGACAGGCGTAGCGATACGAGAGGCTGGGCTCCTGCGTGCGCTGGACTTCGGTCACCACATCCAGGACCGTCTGGTTTTCGCGCCAGGGGACCGAGTACGTGGAGTAGGCCCCGTCCTCGGTTCCCCGGGAAATGCGGACCGTGAGTTGTCTCTGATTCGTGGAGTTCTTGGTATCCATTTTCCGCCCTCGGGCGACAGGCTGCGCCCATGAACAGAATTCTGAATCTCGCGTATGAGTGAAGCAATATGGATTTGGTTGATATTTTTTGAAGATAATTTGCCCGTTTTCATAGCGCCGGACTGGCGATCCGGCGCATGCCGCGCCGCCGCATGTTCAATCAATGGCGACCACCGGGGCGCCGAAGCAGCGTCAGCGCGCCGCTTCGAGGGCCCGCATCGCGGCATTCCGCGGCCAGCGTGCATCTTTGGAAAAATTGGGTATACTTCCGCCTCGCTTGTCAGGAACCGCCCAGTCGGGGCTGGCTCCAGACAAGAAATTGCGGGAGTAGCTCAGTTGGTAGAGCGCAACCTTGCCAAGGTTGAGGTCGCGAGTTCGAGACTCGTCTCCCGCTCCAAATTTTGATTTCCAGCTTCCTTCTCGGAATTCTGAAAATCCTTGAGAAAGGGCCTACGGGCCCTTTTTTCATTGCGGTTTGCGCCGCTTGAAAAATGAAGGAACACGGGCAATGGATACCGCATTGATCCTGCTGGTGCTTGTCGCTGCATGGCAGGTGCTGCGCGTGCGCTACCAGCGCGCCCGCATCGCGCTGCTGGGCCGTCATCTGGGCGGTTTGCAGCTTGAGCGCCACATGGAAACCCTGACGCAAGGCTACACACGCGCCATCCGCGAAGACGCCGAAACACGCCAGCTACAGGTGCTGGAAACCTTCGCTCAGGCCGAACGCGCCGTGGCGGCACAAGTACGGTCGCTGGCCGACGCCATGCAAAAGGAAAGTCCGCAGGCTACCCGTGTGAGCACGCTCTCGTTCTGCGTGCCATACATCGAGCGCTTTCTTCCTGCAAGGACACGGGATTTTCGTGAACTGCTGTACATCCATGCATCCGGCTTGCGCCATGTCGTGGACAACGAGAGCCACTGGGACGCAAGAGAACGCGCGTACCACCTCTCGGCAGAGCTGTATCTGCTGCAGCACAGTTGCCATTGGTTCTGCAAATCCCGCGCCGTGGCCGATGCACGGCTGATGCTGCGGCATCAGGTCGATCACCGGAAAGTCCTCGATTCAGTGTCTGCTGTTACCCGCTCGGCTTATCTGCGATGGCAAGGGGCCGATAAGCGCTAGGACCAACTGCGTCTCGTCCGCCCTGGCCCCGCTCAGCGCGCATTCTTGAGCAAGTCCTGGAAAAAGGGGCGAATCTTTCGATTCGCCCCTTTTCATTTGGCCTGGATTCCAACCCGCACAGGCACAACGGGCGCCGCAATCGCGATGCCTGTTGCGCCTATGCGGCGTCCAATCAGAAGCGCACAGCCAGCTTGAGCACGCCCGATTGCTGGCGGTTGCCGCCGCCGAACTGCGCGTCATACGCAATGCCGGCCGTCGTGTTGCGCGTGATCGCCATTTCTGCGCCCAGGCCCAACACCGCGGCGTCGCGGGCGATCGGCACGCCCGTCACCGAGAACGTGCTGCCGCCTTCGAAGGCCAGCTGTTGCTTGGGCTTGACATCGCCCATGGCATGGCGCCAGCCCAGCGACGCGGTCAGACGGCCCGGCGTGCGGTCAGAGCCGAACTCCCAGCCGCCGCGCAGTCCCAGCGTGGTGCTGGTCACGTCATCGGAATTGCTGGACCCGTGCAGGGCCGCCGTGCCGCCCGATTCCTCGAAGCCGCGCGTGCGCAGTTGGTTCCATGCCAGCCCGGCGAAGGGTTCGATGGTGTAGGCATCGCCCAGCGGCAGGTTGTAGCCGAGTTCGGTGAACACCTGCGTCGACGAGGCGTGGTAGGACGACTCGAGGCGCTGGTTCAGGCTGCCGGCTGCCACGTCGCGCTTTGCGTCGATGTCATGCCAGGTGTAGGCCGCGCCGGCCATGAACCGGACGTGACCTGGGCCGGCCTGGAAGTTCCGTCCGCCGAACAAGGTGGCCGTGTAGCTGTCCACATTGGTACGCGAGGACGCGTCGTCGATCGAGTTGTGGCTGCCGATGTAGCCAACCGCAGCGCCCAGGCGCCAGCCGCCGCCGACCGCGCCATCGCCGCCGACGAAGAGGCCGCCCGACGATTGGCTCACGCTGGACGCGTTGCCGTCGCTGCCGAACTTGCTCCAGTTGCCGAACGCTTGCGCCCAAACCGGCGAGGCGCCGCTTTGCGGCATGGCGTCGGACGACGGCGCGCCCAGTTGGGCCGTGGGCCGTCCGGCAAGCACCGGCGCGTCGAGATTGCCGCGCAGATGCGACAGCGGCAGCGTGCGCACGGTGTCGCCCTGGCTCAGCAGCACGCTGGCGGTGCTGGCGTAGGCTTCGCCCGACAGCATCTTCAGGGCCGAACGCGCTTCGTTCGGCGTCATGGCGAGCACGGCCGCCGCCACCTGGCTGGCGCCGGTGTTCTTGCCCGCGGCGACGCCGCTGTCGACCAGGGAGGACCCGCTACCTGTCTCTTATACACATCT
>NZ_QWFB01000037.1:0-346538 GCF_003576205.1 Achromobacter sp. K91
AGATGTGTATAAGAGACAGAGCGCCCTCTCCCGACAGGGGATGGCCGTTGGCATAACCACCGGCAATCATCAGGCCCGTGCCAAAAGGATCCGACGGACACGCGGCCGCCTGGCCTGCGCTGCCCAAGCGGCCGCCTTGCAGCTTGCCGCGGCGGCCGATGCGCGCGCCGTTCATGCCGTTGCGGTCCATGGTGCCGAAACCCGGGGGCAGCGCGCTGTCATGCGACTGCGGCTGCTTGGAGCGGCGACGGTTGCCGCCGGATTCATCGTCGTCGCGTACCAGGCCCAACTGGACCATCAAGGCCGTGACCAGGGAAGAATCCAGCTCTTCCCAGCGGCCGCGGCGCAGCGTACGCGGCAGGACCACGTCGCCGAAACGGGTGCGGATCAGCCGGCTGACCGTGACGCCCACGGCCTCGAACATGCGGCGGACTTCGCGGTTGCGACCTTCCTGCAGGGTGACGCGGTACCAGCGGTTGCTGCCGTCGCCGCCCAGGTAGTCCAGGGCGCCGAAGGCAGCCATGCCGTCGTCCAGCTCGATGCCGTCGACCAGCGATTGGCGCTGAGCCTCGTCCATTTCTCCCAGCACACGCACCGCGTACTCGCGTTCCGTGCCGTAGCGCGGATGCATGATGCGGTTGGCCATGTCGCCGGAGGTCGTGAAGATCAACAGGCCTTCCGTGTTCAGATCCAGACGGCCGACCGACAGCCACTTGCCCGTGCGCAGCTTCGGCAGGCGGGCAAAAACGCTTGCGCGGCCGCCCGGGTCGTCATGGCTGACGATCTCGCCAGCGGGCTTGTGATACAGGATCACGCGCGGCGGCTTTTTCGTATTGACGCGCATGATGGGCTTGCCGTTGACGCGCACCTGGTCATTGGGCGCCACGCGCTGGCCGATATGGGCCGGCTCGCCGTTGACCGACACGCGGCCCGCAACGATCAGTTCTTCCATTTCGCGGCGCGAACCGATGCCGGCGTCCGCCAGCACCTTGTGCAGCTTGGGCATGACCGAATCGCTGTTCAGGTACTTGCCCAGACGCTGCTCCATGCGGTCAGCGGTTTCCAGGTACGACAACGCCTGCTCGGCTTCCTGCTCGGTGCCGCGCGACTCCTGCGGCTCGGCCTGAGGGGCGGCAGCCGCCGCGGGCTGCGCTTCGCCGGCCGGCGCCTGCTCGGCGGCGGTATCGCCGCGGCGACGGCGGAACGGCGTTCTCAGCTTGCGGCCCCTGCCGCGGGCTCCCGTCTCGCCTTCAGCCGCCGGCTCACGCGCGGCGGATTCCGGCTGGCCATTGGAAGCGGCATCATCCGAACGGGGATTGTCGTCCTGCATTGCTGTATTCGTTGTCACTGGGACAGCTCCGAATTTCAAACTTGGGTGGGCCTGCCTGCGGCAGGCTCGTCATCATCTGGGGACGCCGGCTGTCGGTCGGCCTCGGGCCGCTCGACGCCTGCCTCGTCCGATTCCGGAGAGGCGGCATCCGGGCCAGGCCGAACAGGATCGGCAAGACCGGAAGCGGGCTCATGCCCGGCGGCGTCAGGCGCCGCGGTATCGGTCTCGTCAATCGGGTCGGTCGGTTCCGCGTGTTTTGCGTTCTCGACGCTTTCCTTTGCAGCGCCGGCTTCTGGGGCATCGGCGGCCATATCGGAAATGTCGTTGTCAGCCGCATCGTCGGGAAAACCGGACGTGGCTGACGTATTGGACAAGCCTTCGGCTTGCTCCCGGACGGTGGATTCGTCGGCGGGATCCGCGCCTTCTTCTGTGCGCGAAAGCATGGATTCTACGCTATCGACGGGAGCGATGGGTACATCCTGTTCCGAAACAGACAATTCCGCAACCGGAATACTGACTTCGGACGCCTCACCCTCGCCTGCCGTAGCCGCAGGTTCGCCGTCAGGACGAGCCTCGGCTTCGCCGCCAACCTCGCCCTCGGCGCTCGCCTCACCCTCGACGCCCTCCGCAGCCTCGGCAACCGCTTGACCGGCAGCTTCGGCACCATCGGTGGGCGCATCCTCGGTGGCGGGCGCTTCGCCGCCCAGCACCTGCTGCACTTCACCCAGATCCAGCCCGGCGAGCGCGGCCGCGGCCTGCGCGGATTCCAGCGCCGGCAATTCATCCAGGGCGCGCAGGCCCAGGTCATCGAGAAACTGGCGCGTCGTGCCGAACAGCGCCGGACGGCCCGGCGCGTCGCGGTGGCCGATGACCTCGATCCAACCGCGGTCCTCCAGCGCCTTCACGATCTGCGAAGACACGGTGACGCCGCGGATATCCTCGATGTCGCCCCGCGTCACCGGCTGGCGCCAGGCCACGATGGCCAGCGTTTCCATCACGGCGCGCGAATACTTGGGCGGCTTTTCCGGATTGAGGCGCTCAAGGTAGCGCTGCATGCGCGGACGGCTCTGAAAGCGCCATCCGGTGGCCAACTGCACCAGCTCCAGCCCGCCATCGGCCCAATTGGCCTGCAACGTTTCCAGAAGCGTGCGCAATGCGCTGTTGTCGAATTGTTCATCGTCCCCGAATAGCTTGCGCATATCGGACAGTTGCATCGGCTGCGCCGCGCAAAGCAGCGCGGTTTCCAACACGAGTATTGCCTCGCTATCGTTCATCGACATTCAAATTCAAAAAGGGCTAACTTGCGCTAGGTTGAAAATAAGGCTACTATTCATTTCTCAGACGCGGGGTGGAGCAGTCTGGCAGCTCGTCGGGCTCATAACCCGAAGGTCGTAGGTTCAAATCCTGCCCCCGCAACCAAATTGATTCAGGCCTGGCGATTTCGCCGGGCCTTTTTCATTTGCGGCGCCGGAAAAAATCCGCAGATCCAGCAAACCCGGCTGCACCGACGTGCGCAGCACGGCAGCACAGGCACCCGCCGCCGCACCGGCAGCCTCGGCGGCTCGCCAGCAACAGACTGCATGGGTTTGCGTAGTTCTCACTGGATTCCTGTGTTTACCGCCATGCGCCCCGGATAGAGATACCCCGGACATGTGCCGAAACGACCGCGCCAATCGGGATTGAGCGGGATGCCTGCCGCGCCCCGCGCAGCAAACACTCAAGCAAATTCTGGAAAAGCCGGCACAAATCGCCAGCCAGCCCGCGGAGCACGCCGGCAACCCGGCGCCGCCTTCCCGCGGCAATCGATATCAAGGACCTGAATCATCAAGGTTCGGGCGCCACGGACAGACCGCCACAACCCACAAACCCGATACGTTTCCCCTGGCGCACGCGAAAAACCAGTTCCGCAATGCCCGCGGCCCACATAAGCCGCAACCACGATTCTTGGATGTTTTCTAACCAGACAAGGCCGGCATCCGCCCGCCGCGTCCAACATATTCAAGCAGTTGTTTCATTATACCGCCATATACCCCACCCTCAAGCCCGCACAGCGCCTTGCGCGGCGCAAAAACTACGGAGCAGGCTTGTCCCACGGCGTGGATTCCAGGCGGTCCACCAGAAAATCCAGCATGGACCTCAAGATCAGAGGCATCTGGCGGCGCGAGACATAAACACCATAAATACCCAGTTCCTGCGGCTTGCTTTGCGTCAGGATGGCCCGCAGGCGGCCCGATGCGATGTAGTCCGCGGCATAGTAGGTCGGCAGCATCGCAATACCCGCGCCCTCCAGCGCCGCGCGCGACAACACCGACACCTCGTTCGCGCTGATATTGCCACTGACCGGCACATCCACCGGCTCGCCGTCGCGCTCGAAGCGCCACAGGCTCTTGCCGAAATACGAATGAGTCAGACAGTTGCGCAAGGACAGGTCCTCGATGCGCGCCGGCACGCCTTCGCGCTGCAGGTACTCGGGCGAGGCGCACACCACCGAACGGCAGACCGCCAGCTTGCGGGCGATCAGGTTGGGATCCAGGTCATTGGTGATACGCACCGCCAGATCCACGCGCTCTTCCACCAGATTGACGGCGCGGTCGACCAGCATCAGGTCAACCGAGGTGCCCGGATGCAGCTTGACGTAGTCGGTAATGGCGCTGGCCAGATGGCGGGAGCCAAACGACATGCTGGTGGTAATGCGCAGCAGCCCGCGGGGCGTGTCGTCCGGGGTCGATACCGCATTGCGCAGGTCTCCCACCATGTCCAGCATCTGGCGGCAGCGCGGCAGCGTTTCGGCGCCGGCCGGCGTCAGGCTCAGGCGCCGCGTCGTGCGGTGCAGCAGGCGCACCCCCACCCACTGCTCCATTTCCGCGAGATAGCGCGACACCATGGCGCGCGACATGTCCAGATGGATCGCCGCCGCCGACAGGCTGCCCCTGTCAGCGACTTCCACGAATACCTGCATGGCTTTCAAACGATCCATGATTGTCTCGATTCTTGCACCAGACCGCTCCGGTTATACCGTATTTCGGCGCAACATCGACACCATAATCGAGACGGCCACCCGCAAGCCCTGACCGGACCAGACGCTCAGACGCAGGCGATCAAGGAGCCAGCTGCCCGAGCGCAACGCCCAAGGCGGCACGAACCTCATTGATATCCACCCCCCGCAGGATGCAGACCAGCCGTGACGCCCGCTCCTCGTCCGGCCACTGCTCCAGCTGATTGATCGGATAGAGCTCGCCATGCACGCCATGCACCTCGCACGGCAGCGCCTCACCCTCAAAGCACACCAGCCCCTTCATGCGCAGCAAGCCCTGCCCAAAGCGTTCCAGAACCCGCGACATGCCAGCAAGAAACGCCGCCCGCCCGACAGGAGCAGCCAATACCAGCGAGAAACTGCCCACATCTCCATGAACGGCGGCTCTCGACTGTG
Source organism: Achromobacter sp. K91 (assembly GCF_003576205.1). Taxonomy (NCBI): domain Bacteria; kingdom Pseudomonadati; phylum Pseudomonadota; class Betaproteobacteria; order Burkholderiales; family Alcaligenaceae; genus Achromobacter; species Achromobacter sp. K91. The sequence goes on from NZ_QWFB01000037.1 coordinate 4,761, forward strand.
CGAAGGGCCGCAACCAATTCGCAAGAGTCACGCCATCGCGCCTGGCCCGCAGGTCGAGACCCGTGCGCAGCGGATCCGCAAGCGGCGCATCAGGCCATTGCACGCAGCGCTGCGCCCCCGGATTAATGGCGGCGACGGCCTGATCCAGAAGATCCAGACTCGCGGCGTCCGCCAGGTCCGGCTTGCTGAACACCACGACATCCGCCAGGGCCAGTTGCCGCGGGGCTTCGGGCTGCCGCTCCAATTGGTCCAACCCATTGCGGGCGTCCGCCAGGACGATCGCGCCCCGGTACGCATAGCGCTCGGCGAGGAAGCGGTCGTGTTTGAGGGTGAACAGGATGGGCGCGGGATCGGCCAATCCGCTGGTTTCGATGACCACGCGACGAAAGGGCTTGATCTTGCGGCTGAGCGCCAACATGAATAATTCGCGTAAAGCGTCGACTACCGCGCCGCTGACGACGCAACACAGGCAGCCGCCCTCAACCAGGACAATGTTGTCGCGGGCCTGGCGCACCAGGTGATGGTCCACACCGATCTCACCGTACTCATTGACGATGACGACAGCATCAGCGTATGCCGGATCCCTCAGCAGGCGATTGAGCAGCGACGTCTTGCCGCTACCCAGGAAGCCGGAAATCACCGTCACGCCTATGCGTTTGTCGTCCATACCCGATCTTCCATGCTCGCCGCCCTGATGGAGAAAACCAAAAGGGCCATTCACTTGCGTGAATGGCCCTGAATTCTTTGGCTCCCCGAGCTGGGCTCGAACCAGCGACCTGCGGATTAACAGTCCGTCGCTCTACCGACTGAGCTATCGGGGAACTGCTAAGAAACGAGATTATGAACTAAAAATTTGAAGTGTGCAAATCGCTGATTTTTTCGCCTGTTTGGCCCGCTTGGTTTCCCATCGCAAAAAAACTCTGATATGATCTCGGTCTTTCCAGATCGGACCCCATAAACAGGGTGACGGACCGGAAAAAACGAAGATGTTTTGCTTGCGGCTCTTACAGGAGCGGAGCAAATGGTCTTGCCGGCATAGCTCAGTTGGTAGAGCAGCGCATTCGTAATGCGAAGGTCGTAGGTTCGACTCCTATTGCCGGCACCAGATTCCAAAAAGCAGCCCGCTCGGGCTGCTTTTTTCATTTCCGCGCCGGTTCGCGCGCCGAACCCTCACCCGGGAACTCCCGTCCGCCGCCACGCGTCCAATCTGCTGGACCATCCTGGCGGACACGACCATGCGCATCCTTCTAGTCGAAGATGACCTCATGATAGGCGAGAGCGTGCTGGACTGCCTGCGCGCCGAACACTACGCCGTAGACTGGGTCAAGGACGGCAATGCCGCGGAGCTCGCGCTGCGCACCGATACGTACGACCTCATACTTCTGGATCTGGGGCTGCCCAAGCGCGACGGCCTGTCGCTCCTACGCGACCTGCGCACGCGCAAGGACCGCACGCCGGTGCTGATAGCCACCGCCCGCGATGCCGTGAGCGACCGGATCGCGGGACTGGACGCCGGCGCCGACGACTATGTGGTCAAACCCTACGACGTGGATGAATTGCTGGCCCGCATGCGCGCCCTGATCCGCCGTAGCGCAGGCCGCGCGGAACCGGTGTTCGAGCATGAGGGCATCACCATCGATCCCCAGTCGCACGCCGCCATGGTGGACGGCGCTCCGGTCACGCTGACCGCGCGCGAATGGGCGGTGCTCGAACCGCTGATCGCTCGCCCGGGCATGATTTTTTCGCGCGCCCAGCTGGAAGAAAAGCTGTACAGCTGGAAAGACGGCATCAGCAGCAACGCTGTTGAGGTTTATATTCATGGCCTGCGCAAGAAGCTGGGTCCGAACCTGATCCAGAACGTCAGAGGCGTCGGCTATGTCATCCCCAAAACATGAGCATTCCGCTTAGCTACTCACTGAGAGCCAGGCTGCTTTTCTTCCTGTTGGCCGCCATCGTGGTCGGCGCGCTGGTGCAAGGCGCCATCGCTTACCGCAGCACTTTGGCGCAGGCCGACGATATCTTCGACTCGCTGCTGCAGCGCACCGCCCTGTCGCTGGGCACCGGCGACGGACTGCTCAGCACAGGTCCGGCGCACGCGCGCGGCGCGGGTTCGCCCGTGGCGGACGACCTGATCATCCAGATCTGGACGCCCGACGGCGTGCGTGTCTTCAATTCCCGATCCCGCCGGCCGCTGCCGGACCAGATCGTCCTCGGCTTCTCCGACGCGAAGATGGAGGGCAGCACCTACCGCGTATATTCGCTGGCCACGCCCTTCCAGGTCATCCAGGTGGCGCAGGACATGACCGTGCGCACCAGCATGGCGCGCGCGCTGGCGCTGCGCACCATCGCCCCCATCGCCGCCGCCGCTCCCCTGCTCATGCTGATCGTCTGGTGCGTGGTCAGCTGGTCGCTACGGCCTGTGAAGCGGGCGCGCGCCCAGGTTGCGGCGCGCCAGCCGGAAGATCTGTCACCCGTCAGCGTGGAGGGCCTGCCCGACGAGATCCGGCCGCTGGTGCTGGAACTGAACCTGCTGCTGGAGCGCATGCGCGGCGCCTTCGCGCAGCAAAAGCAGTTCGTCGGCGATGCGGCGCACGAACTGCGTTCGCCCCTGACTGCGCTACGCCTGCAATTGCAGGCCCTGCAACGCGCGGGCGACACGGATGCGCGCCGGCTGGCCGAACAGCGGCTGGCAGCCGGCATCGACCGCGCGACACGCCTGGTCGAACAGCTGCTATCCATGGCGCGCCATGAAAGCGCGGCCGGACAGGCACCCGCCGAAACCGTGGACCTGGCCGACGTGCTGCGCCAGGCGCTCTCTGAAATGCTGCCCCAGGCCAACGCGAAATCGATCAGCATCGACCTGGACGGCGCGCCGCAAGCATCGGTGCAGGGACATCGCGACGCGCTGACGCTGCTGGCACGCAACCTGCTGGACAACGCAATCAAGTACACGCCCGCCGGCAAGCGCGTCCACCTCCATCTGGAACAGGCTCCCGGCGAGACGACCCTGCTGATCGACGACGAGGGCCCCGGCATTGCGCCGGACGAGCGCGAGCGCGTGTTCGACCGTTTCTACCGCGTCGAAGGCAATTCGCAGCACGGCAGCGGCCTGGGGCTGGCGATCGCGCGCAGCATCGCCGACCAGCACGGCGCCACCATAGAACTGCAGGACACGCCGGTGGGCGCAGGCCTGCGCGTGAAGGTGGTTTTTCCGACTTAAGACTCGCCTAAGTGTCAGGCCCGAAGATAGCGCCATGTCCTTCAACATGAACGCAGGAGCCGACATGAAGACCACCCAAATGAAACCCTCGCGCCTGGTGCTGGCGCTGCTGGCAGCCGGCGCCATAGGCGGCGCGGGCGCAACCGCCTTCACCGGCGGCGTTTCGATGGCGGCCACCGCGCCGGCCATCGCTTCCTCCTTCCAGGCGCCGGGCACGTCCAGCCCGCCCAACTTTGCGCAGATCACGCGCGACTTCGGTCCGGCCGTGGTGAACATCAGCGTCAGCGGCACCCGCAAAGTGTCCGCCGACGAAGGCGATCCGTTCGCCCAATTCTTCGGCCAGATTCCCGGCGCGCGCGGCCAGCGGCCCGCGCGTGAAGTGCCCATGCGCGGCGAAGGCTCCGGCTTCATCGTCAGCGCCGACGGCATCATCCTGACCAATGCGCACGTGGTGCAGGACGCCAAGGAAGTCACGGTCAAGCTGACCGACCGCCGCGAATACAAGGCCCGCGTGCTGGGCTCGGATCCGCAAACCGACGTGGCCGTCCTCAAGATCGACGCCAAGAACCTGCCGGTGGTGAAGGTGGGTGACGTCAACCAGCTGCAGGTGGGCGAATGGGTGCTGGCCATCGGCTCGCCCTACGGCCTGGAGAACACGGCCACCGCCGGCATCGTCAGCGCCAAGGGCCGGTCGCTGCCCGACGACACCTCGGTGCCCTTCATCCAGACGGACGTGGCGGTCAACCCCGGCAACTCGGGCGGCCCGCTGTTCAACGACCGCGGCGAAGTCGTGGGCATCAATTCGCAGATCTACAGCCGCACCGGCGGATTCCAGGGCCTGTCGTTCTCGATCCCGATCGACGTGGCCTACAAGATCAAGGACCAGATCCTCGAACACGGCAAGGTGCAGCACGCTAGGCTGGGCGTGACGGTGCAGGAAGTGAACCAGGACCTGGCCAACTCCTTCAAGCTGGATACCCCCTCGGGCGCGCTGGTTTCCAGCGTGGAGAAAGGCAGCGCCGCCGACAAGGCCGGCCTGCAGCCTGGCGACGTGGTGCGCAAGATCGACGGCAAGACCATCGTGTCCTCGGGCGACCTGGCCTCCACCATCACGCTGGCGACTCCGGGCGAAAAGATCAAGCTGGACGTCTGGCGCAACGGCTCGCAGAAGGAGCTGGTCGCCACCCTGGGCGGCGTGCCCAAGGACAAGACGCAGGCCTCGGCTGGCGACCAGGAGGTTCAGCGCGGCCAGCTCGGCCTGGCACTGCGTCCGCTGAGCCCGCAGGAGCAGCAGGCGGCTGGCGCCGAGGGGCTGCTGATCGAACGTTCGATCGGACCGGCCGCCAAGGCCGGGATCGAACCGGGAGATGTGCTGCTGTCGCTGAACGGCGTACCGGTGCGCAACGTCGCTCAGGTGAAGGACGCGCTGTCCAAGGCGGGCAAGACGGTCGCCCTGCTGGTACAGCGCGGCGAAGACAAGATCTTCGTGCCGGTGCAGATCGGCTGAGCCGGTCCGCACACGGATAGGCGCTACTCCGCGTCGGGCTGCTTGCCCGGCGCGGCCGCGTCGAACGCCGGCAGCGCACGGCAGGCGGCATCGATGCGCACGACGTTGGGCATGGCCGACAGGTCGCAGTCGAAACGCTGGGCGTTCGCCACCTGGGGCACCAGGCACAGGTCGGCAATGGTGGGCGTATCGCCGTGGCAGAAGAGGCCGGTGGCGGAAGAACCGGCCAATTGCGCCTCCAGGGCTTCCAGGCCCTGATGCACCCAGTGCTTGTACCAGGCGGTCTTGGCCGCCTCGTCCACGCCCAGGGTGTGCTTCAGGTACTTCAGCACGCGCAGGTTGTTCAGGGGATGCGTGTCGCAGGCGATGCCCAGCGCCAGGTCGCGCACCCGCGCGCGGCCTACCGCGTCCGCCGGCAGCAACGGCACTTCAGGATGCGTTTCTTCCAGGTATTCGATGATGGCCAGCGATTGGCCGATGACGGCGTCGCCATCGACCAGCGTGGGCACCAGCGCGGTCGGATTCACCTTGCGATAATCCGCCGACAGTTGCTGGCCGCCGTCCTTCAGCAGATGCACGGGCAGGTATTCGTAGGGCAAGCCCTTCAGGTTGAGGGCGATGCGCACGCGGTACGCGGCCGAGCTGCGAAAGTAGCTGTACAACTGCATGAAGTCTCCTTGATTTTCTGTTGCGGCGCCGCGCATGCGCGCGGCGTCCGCCTGCTTATTCCAGCGATTCCGTCTGCGCCGACTTGCGGGACAGGCCCTTGGGCAGCGGGAACGCCACATTCTCTTCCAGGCCGGGCATGGTGCGTACCGACACCGCGCCCAATTCCTTGACCCGATCGATCACCTGCTGCACCAGGATCTCCGGCGCGGAAGCGCCCGCGGTCACGCCGATGCGCTTGCGGCCCACCAGCCAGGCCGGATCGATCGATTGCGCACCGTCGATCAGATAGGACGCGACGCCCTTGCGCTCGGCCACTTCGCGCAGCCGGTTGGAGTTGGAACTGTTGGGACTGCCCACCACCAGCACCAGGTCGCAATCCGGCGCCATCACCTTGACCGCGTCCTGGCGATTCTGGGTGGCGTAGCAGATATCGCTTTTCTTGGGCTCGGCGATGTTGGGAAAGCGTTCTTTCAACGCCCGCGACACGGCCGCCGCGTCGTCCACCGACAGGGTGGTCTGCGTGACGTAGGCCAGGTTCTCGGGATCGGTGACCTGCAGGCCGGCGACGTCCTCGACGGTCTCGACCAGGTACATGCCGCCCTGGGCCTGGCCCAGCGTGCCCTCGACCTCGGGATGGCCCTTGTGGCCGATCATGATGATCTCGCGGCCGGCCGCGCGCATGCGGGCCACCTCGATGTGGACCTTGGTGACCAGCGGGCAGGTGGCGTCGAACACGCGCAGCCCACGGGCGTCGGCCTCGGCCCGCACCGCCTTGGACACGCCGTGCGCCGAGAACACCACGATGGCGCCGGCGGGCGCGTCGTCCAGTTCATCGATGAAGATGGCGCCCTTGGCGCGCAGGTCTTCCACCACGTAGCGGTTATGGACGATTTCGTGGCGCACATAGATGGGCGCGCCATGCAATTCAAGCGCGCGCTCGACGATGTCGATGGCGCGATCCACACCGGCACAGAAGCCGCGCGGCTGCGCCAGCAGGACTTCGGCGTCGGTGGCGGTGACAACCTGGCTCATCAGAGGACTCCCAAGAGCGCCACGTCGACCCGCAAGCTGATGCCCGCGAGCGGGTGGTTGAAATCGAACAGGGCCGATTCGTCGTTGATTTCCTTCAGGACGCCCGAATAGCGGCCGCCGTTGGGCGCGGTGAATTCCACCAGGTCGCCGGGTTCGAAGGTGGCGTCGGCGCCCGCATGCTCGGCCAGCATGGCGCGCGTGACGCGCTGGATCAGTTCGGGGTTGCGTTCGCCGTAGGCGTCGGCGGGTTCGACCGTGACGCTGAAGCGCTCGCCTTCGGCGCGGCCGACCAGCGCCGCTTCCAGGCCAGGCGCCCATTGGCCGCTGCCCATCTGCAGCGTGCCGGGACGGCCATCGAAGGTGTCGGCGAACACGGAATCCTTGCCCGGGCCCGAGGCCAGCGTGATGCGATAGTGCAGCGTCAGGTAGGAATCCGGACGGACCAAAACGTTCACTTCATTAGAGGCGATGCTCAAGATCTGCCACCGTATATGCAATTGAGTAAACCTTGATTTTAGAGCCTCTTATGAAATTGTCCGACCGGCTGCCCAAACACGAGCGCCCCAGGGAGCGGTTGCTGCGCCACGGCGCCGCTGCGCTCCAGGACTCGGAACTGCTCGCCATCGCCCTGCGCACCGGTATTCCCGGCCTGGACGTGGTTGAACTGGGCAGCCGGCTACTGACCCGATTTGGCGGCCTGCGAGGCCTGCTGGGCGCGACGCCCGAGGAACTGACCGCGGTTCCCGGCCTGGGGGTTTCCAAGGCGTGCATGCTGGCCGCCCTGCTGGAACTGGCCCGCCGCGCCATCGAGGAAGATCTGGCCCGCAACAGCAATCTGGATCACCCGCTGCCGGTAAAACAATATTGCAAGATGGCGCTGGGGCACCGGCAGGTGGAACATTGCATTGCGCTCTACCTGGACAACCGCCTGCGCCTGATCGCCACGGGCGAGCTGGCGCGCGGCACCCTGTCGCAGGCATCGGTCTATCCCCGCGAGGTCGTGCGCGAAGCCCTGCGCCATCACGCGGCCGCCCTGATCATCGCCCACAACCATCCGTCCGGCCTGGCCGAGCCCAGCGCCGCGGACCGCATATTCACCCAGCACCTGAAGCAGGCGCTCGCGCTGGTGGACATCCGGCTGGTGGACCACCTGATCGTGGCTGCCGGCACGGTCGTGTCCATGGCCGAACTCGGCGGCCTGTAGGCTGCGGCCCGCGCCGGAATTCGTTAGACTAGCGCCCGCAATTGCTTTAGGCTTAACGCATCTCTCGATCCCCCCGCCTGACATGAAACGCTTGTGGGACATTTCCCCGCCCGTGTCCACCGCATCGCCAGTCTTTCCTGGCGACACGCCGTACCGCCAGCAATGGAAATGGTCGCTTGCGCCCGGCTGTCCGGTGAATGTCAGCGAAATCACCATGTCGCCGCATATCGGCGCGCACGCTGACGCTCCCCTGCACTACCAGAACGGCGCCGCAGCCATCGGGGCCGTATCACTGGAACCATTCCTGGGTCCCTGTCGCGTCATCCACGCCATCGATTGCGGCCCCCTCATCACGGTGGACCACCTGGCCCATGCGGCCCTGAACCTGCCGCCGCGCGTGCTGGTCCGCACCGCCAAGCATGCCGCGCAGGACTGGTGGACCGACGATTTCTCCGCCTACGCGCCCCAGACCATCGAATGGCTGGCCGAACGCGGCGTCATGCTGATCGGCCTGGATACGGCCAGCATCGACCCCGCGTCCAGCAAGACCCTGGACAGCCACCACACGATCTTGCGGCACGACATGCGGGTACTGGAGAACCTGGTGCTCGACGATGTGCCGGAAGGCGATTACGAGTTGATCGCACTGCCGTTGGCGCTGGTCCAGGCCGATGCCAGCCCGGTTCGCGCCGTCCTGCGCGAACTGTAGGCTGGTCCGCTGGCCATGGCGGCCGATCCGAAGTCGGCCGCCGGTTCTGGAAGCACGACCATGAAAGACCATTCCGATTTGCATGCGGCGCTTGCCTGCGCCCGCCCCCACGCGCCCTCGTGGCGCGCCCTGCCCGCCTCGGCGCGCCGCGCCGCCCCGCCCTGCAAGGGAGGCCGCGCATGAGCCACTCCGAACGCCCCGAAGACATCGTCCGCCAGGAAAAAGCGCAGCTGGATTTCACGCGCGACATGACCTATGGCGATTACCTGCATCTGGACGAACTGCTGGGCGCGCAGCATCCGCTGTCGCCCGAGCACAACGAGATGCTCTTCATCATCCAGCACCAGACCAGCGAACTCTGGATGAAGCTGATGCTGCACGAACTGCGCGCCGCCATCGCCAATGTGGCAGCCGACCGCTTGCAGCCCGCCTTCAAGATGCTGGCCCGCGTCAGCAAGATCATGGAACAGCTGGTCCATGCCTGGGACGTGCTGGCGACCATGACGCCGCCCGAGTATTCGGCGCTGCGTCCCTATCTGGCGCGTTCCAGCGGATTCCAGAGTTATCAGTACCGCCAGGTCGAATTCCTGCTCGGCAACAAGAACGCGGCCATGCTAAAGCCGCATGCGCACCGCGAGGACCTGCTGGCCCAGGTGCGCAGCGCCTACGAAGCCCCGTCGCTGTACGACGAGGCGCTGCGGCTGCTGGCGCGCCACGGCCTGGACGTGCCGGCCGATCACCTCGAACGCGACTGGACCCAACCCTACCAATCGTCGGCTGGCGTGGAAGCTGCCTGGCTGACGGTCTACCGCCAGCCCGACCGCTACTGGGACCTGTACCAGTTGGGAGAAAAGCTGACCGACCTGGAAGACGCGTTCCGCCTGTGGCGCTTCCGCCACGTCACGACGGTCGAACGGGTCATCGGCTTCAAGCGCGGCACCGGGGGCACGTCGGGCGTGGACTACCTGCGGCGCATGCTGGAAGTGGTGCTGTTCCCCGAGATCTGGAAGCTGCGCACGGATCTTTAAGCGCCGAATTTATCTGGCCCCAATTTTTGGCCAAGGGGAGCCCCTGAGCGGGGCCTCCTTTCCTCTTGGCCTGGCCAAAATTCCCATGCTAGAATTTGGGGTTACTTTTTGGATACGTGGCTGGAGCAGTCAACGAGTATCCGGCCGCTGGGCAAACCCGATCCGCATATCGGCGGGTTCGCCAGGCAGGCGGGACACCGGACACCCGGCTGGCGACCCTAACAACTTGCAAGGCTCGACAGAGCCCTAGGAAAGCACCATGAAAGAAGGCATTCACCCCGAATACCGCGAAGTCGTCTTCGCCGACCTGCAAACGGGCAACAAGTTCATCACCCGTTCGACCGTCCAGACGCGCGAAAGCATCGAACTGGATGGCAAGACGTACCCGCTCTTCAAGTGCGACGTGACCTCCGAATCGCATCCGTTCTACACGGGCGCCCAGACGCGCATCGTCGAAACCGGCCGCGTGGAAAAGTTCCGCGCCCGCTTCGCCCGCACCGCAGGCACGGTCAAGTCCGCTTCCTGATCTGTCGCTCCCCCGGGAGCCGCAGCGAAAAGGCAGCCTCCGGGCTGCTTTTTTTTCTCCCTGGCCGTCCGATTCTGACGCTGGGTACTAGCGCAACCAGACCACTCGGTTACATTAACGCCCGTGTCCCCACTTTCCATTTCCACTCCAGCCCGGCTCACGTCCGTGGCTACCGCGAAACTGCCCAGACTGATTCTGCTGGGCTTGTCGCTGGCCTATATCGTGGCCGGCCTGTTCATGCGCGACCCGTGGAAAACAGACGATGCCGTGGGACTGGCGACCATGATCACGGCGATCCGCGAAGGCGGCATCACCTGGTTGCTGCCGCAGGTGGGACACCTGGCGCACGCCGAGGAAGGTCCCCTGATCACCTGGGTGGGCGCGATCTGCATCTGGCTGTTCGGCCCCTACATCGGCGACATCACCGCCGGCCGCCTGCCCAATCTGCTGTGGTTCGGCATCACCGCCACCAGCGTCTGGTACGGCACCTATCTGCTGGGCCGCCGCGCCGAGGCGCAACCGCTGGCCCTGCCCTTCGGCGGCGAACCCGAACCGCGCGACTACGGACGCATGCTGGCGGACGCCGCGCTGTTGTTGCTGCTGGCCACGGTCGGCATCCTGCAGCGCACCCACGAAACCACCGTGGTGCCCGCCATCATGGCTTGGCAGGCGCTTGCCTTCTATTCGCTGGCGCGCAGCATAGACCGGCCATTCACCGGCAGCACCACCCTGGGCATCGCACTGGCGGCCAGTTTCCTGACCCGCGGCTGGGTCGGCGCCATCCCCATCATGGTGGGCGCGGCCCTGGCGTTCTACCCCCGCAGCCGACTGTGGAAATGCCGGCGCTGGCTGCCGTGGGCCGCGCTGCTGGCCGCCGTCCTGATTCTGGCTTGGTGGATACCCGCCAGCCACAGCAGCGAATACTGGATCCGCAACTGGAAGACCTGGAACCTGTCGTCCTTCGCCGTGCCGCCCTGGCATGACATCGGGCGCACCCTGCGCGACCTGCCCTGGTACCTGTGGCCGACCTGGCCGCTGGCCCTGCTGGCCATCTGGCGCTGGCGCGCCTGGCTCTACGCGCCGCACATCTGGCTGCCGCTGGTCCTGCTGGTGTGCTCGGCGGTCGTGCTGTTCGGCCTGGAAGAAGCCTCGGATTCCGAGTACGTGCTGCTGGCCGTGCCCTGCGCGGTGCTGGGCGCGTTCTCGCTGCCCACGCTGCGCCGCGGCGTGGTCAACACGCTGGACTGGTTCGCCGTCATGTGCTTTTCGCTGACGGCCATCACGGTCTGGCTGGGCTGGGTTGCCCTGCACTTCGGTTGGCCGGCGCAGATTTCCCGCAATATCGCCCGCCAGACCACCGGCTACCAACCCGAGATCTCCTGGGTCGCGTTCGCGCTGGCCGTGGGTTTCACCGTGGGCTGGATCGCGCTGGTGGTGTGGCGGCTGCGGGTGCGGCCGCAGGCGCTGTGGCGCGGCACGGTGCTGTCGGCCGGCGGCCTGACGGTGACCTGGATCCTGCTGGTGCTGCTGTGGCAACCCGCCGTGGACTACGCCCGCAGCTACCGCACCGTGTCGGGCCAGTTAGCCCAGGCGCTGCAGCAGAACGTGCGCCCCGGCGAGTGCGTGCGCGGGCTTAGCCTGGGCAGCGGGCAGCGCGCCTCGTTCCTGATCTTCAATAACCTCACGTTCACGTTCGACTCCAAGTGCACGCTGGTGCTGCAGCAGACCAGCAACCAGAGCTTGCGGGACAACACCGCCGCCTACAGCGACGGCGCCGAGGTGCTGTGGCAAGGCGGCCGGCGCGCCGACCGCCAGGAAGTCTTCCGCCTGCTCCGAGTCGGCGCCCCCCGATGACGCCCGCGCCCGCCGCGCCGATGAGTTTCGGCGCCACCCTGCGCGGCATCGCCAGGCAGGCCTGGCCGGTGCTGGTCAGCCAATGGGCCGGCATCTCCTTCGGCGTGCTCGACACCGCCATGACCGGCCATTCCAGCGCCGCCGACCTGGCGGCAATGGCGCTGTCCGCGTCGATCTACATCACCATCTTCGTCGGACTGATGGGCGTGGTGCACGCCCTGATCCCCATCCTGGCCCAGCACTTCGGCGCAGGCAACAATCTTGAGGTCGGCCGCAGTTGGGGCCAGGGCGTCTGGCTGGCGCTGGGATTGTCCGTGGTGGGCGCCGTGCTGATGCTGTTCCCCAACATGTGGCTGTCCATGTCCGGCGAGGTCGCTCCCGGCGTGCGCGAACGCATCGGCTCGTATCTGCAGGCCCTGGTGCTGGCCCTGCCCGCCGCGCTGGTGTTCCGCACCATCTACGCGCTGGGCACGTCGGTTTCGCGGCCCAAGCTGGTCATGGCGATCAACCTGACAGCCATAGTCTTCAAGGCCTTCTTCAACTGGCTGTTCATCTACGGCAAGCTGGGATTGCCCGCCATGGGCGCCACCGGCGCCGGACTGGCCACCGCCGTGGTGTCGTGGATGAGCCTGGGCCTCGGCTTGTGGGTCATCACCCACGACCGCTACTACCGCCGCTTCAAGCTGCACGTCGGCAAGCCCGACTGGAAGACGCTCAAGGAACTGCTGCGCCTGGGCATCCCCATGGGCGGTTCCTACCTGGTCGAAGTGTCGGCCTTCACTTTCATGGCCCTGCTGGTGGCGCGCGAAGGCACTTACGTGACCGGCGGCCATCAGATCATGTCCAACCTGGCCGCGCTCTGCTACATGATGCCCATGGCGCTGGGCGTCGCCACGGCAGCCCTGACCGCGCAGGCCATCGGCGCGGGCAACCTCGCCCATGCGCATCGCACCGGCATGGCCGGCCTGACGCTGGGCATCCTGGGCGCCCTGCTGACGGCGGCGGTGCTGCTGGCCGGCCGTCCGCTGATCCTGGCCGCCTATACCGACAATCCGGAGGTGGCCGCGGTGGCGACCACGCTGCTGGCCGTCCTGCCCCTGTTCCACCTGTTCGACTCGATGCAGTGCATCAACTCCTACCTGCTGCGCGCCTACAAGGTCGCGGTGGTGCCGCTGCTGCTGCAGGTGGTGGCGCTGGCGGGCGTGGGCCTGGTCGGCGGCTGGTGGTTCGGTTTCGGCCCGGGCCGCGGTGGCCTGGACGGCGTGCGCGCCATCCTGGTCCCTGGCTCCCCCCAGGGCGCGGGCAGCATGTGGCTGATGGCCATGGTCGGCCTGGGACTGTCGGCGGCCTTGCTGCACTATTGGTACCGGCGCATCGTGCGCGGGACGATCAAGTAAAAAAGCAGCCTTGCGGCTGCTTTTTTTGGACCTTATTTCGGCCGCTTGTCGATCACGCGGCGAGCCTTGCCGGTCAGCGTGCGTTCCACGTGCCCGGAATCCGACACCTGGATGCGCGCGCTCACGCCGATGTGCGTCTTCACGGCATGCTGGAGCTGCTTGCCCAGGTTTGCGCGCTCGGCATCCGACAGGGTGGAAAATTCGGCGCGCAGTTCGGTCAGGATTTCCAGCTCGTCCATATTGCCGGTGCGCGACAGCACCAACTGGTAATGCGGCGCCAGCTGGGCGATCTTCAGGACCAGTTCCTCGACCTGGGTCGGGAACATGTTCACGCCGCGCACGATCAGCATATCGTCGCTGCGGCCAGTGATCTTGCCGATGCGCCGCATGCTGCGCGCGGTGGGCGGCAGCAGGCGCGTCAGGTCGCGGGTGCGGTAGCGGATGATGGGCATCGCTTCCTTGGTCAGCGAGGTGAACACCAGTTCGCCCGGCTCGCCGTCGGCCACGGGCTCGCCCGTGTCGGGATTGATGATTTCCGCGTAGAAATGGTCTTCCCAGACCACCGGACCGTCCTTGGTCTCGACGCATTCGCTGGCAACGCCAGGCCCCATCACTTCGGACAGGCCATAGATGTCCACGGCGTCGATGCCGGCTTCGGCCTCGATGTCGGCGCGCATCTGCCCGGTCCAGGGTTCGGCGCCGAAGATGCCGATGCGCAGCGAACTTTGACGCGGATCAATCCCCTGGCGGCGCTGTTCCTCCAGAATATTGCAGAAGTAGGAGGGCGTGACCATGATGATGTCCGGACGGAAATCGTTGATCAACTGCACCTGCTTTTCGGTCTGTCCGCCCGACATCGGGATGACCGTGCAGCCCAGGCGTTCCGCGCCGTAATGCGCGCCCAGGCCGCCCGTGAACAGGCCGTAGCCGTAGGCCACGTGCACCGTGTCGCCGGGCTTGCCGCCCGCCGCGCGGATCGAGCGCGCCACCAGGTTGGCCCAGTTGTCCAGGTCGCCCTTGGTGTAGCCCACGACCGTCGGCTTGCCGGTGGTGCCGCTGGAGGCGTGGATGCGCGAGATGCGCTCGCGCGGCACGGCGAACATGCCGAAAGGATAGTTCTCGCGCAGTTCCTTCTTCGTGGTGAAGGGGAACTTCGAGATATCGGACAGCTGCTTCAGATCGTCGGGATGCACGCCGGCTTCATCGAAAGCCTTCTTGTAGTGCGGCACATTGTCGTAGGCATGCTTGAGCGACCACTTCAGGCGCTCGAGCTGCAGCGCGCGCAGCTCATCCTGGCTGGCATGCTCGATGGGGTCCAGCCCCGGCTTGCTCATGGTGTTGGACATGGTTATCTCTCTCCTGAAATTCTCTCTGCGCGGGGCCGGATCGCGGCGGGCGTATGCCCTGCCCGCTCGCGGCGCGGCCCGCGGCCGTATAGCTTTGGTTGGCTGGCTGCCTCAAGCGTCCGCGGGGACGCCGACGATCTGGCCCTTGATGCGGTAGGAGCGGCCGCGGAACAGCGCCACGTTGCGTCCTTCCTGGTTGGTGACGGTGACGTCATAGACGCCGGTGCGGCCGGCCAGCGAACGCTCCTGCGCCACGGCAGTCAGCAGATCGCCTTCGAAGCCCGGGGCCAGATAGTCGATGGTGCAGCCCGAGGCCACGGTGCTGACGTTGCGCGAATTGCAGGAAAAGGCGAAGGCGCTGTCCGCCAGGGCGAAGATGAATCCGCCGTGGCAGGTCTTGTGGCCGTTCAGCATGTCGGCGCGCACGCGCATGGTCAGGCGCGCGTAGCCCGGCGCCATTTCCTCGACTTTCATGTCCAGGCCCTGCGAGGCCGCATCGCCCGCAAACATGACGGTGCCGACGGCCTGCGCCAGCTCCTGGGGATCGGCCGGCACTTCGACCGCGGGAACATGTGCGTTCATTCTTATTGCCCCTTGAATTGCGGTTCGCGCTTGCCGAGGAAGGCGGCCACGCCTTCCGCGTAGTCTGCGCTGCGGCCGAGTTCGCGCATCATGTCGCGCTCAAGGTCCAGCTGCGTGGACAGGTCATTGCCCAGGCTGGCCTGCATGGCCCGCTTGGTGTACGCCAGGCCCTTGGTCGGCGCCTTGGCGAAGTGCTGCGCCAGGCGTTCCAGCGTGGCATCGAATTCCTCGTCCGCCACGCATTGCCAGATCAGGCCCCACTCTTCGGCCTGCTTGGCGCTGAGCTTGTCGCCCAGCATGGCCAGGCCCATGGCGCGGGCACGGCCGACCAGACGCGGCAGCACAAAGGTGCCGCCCGTGTCGGGGATCAGCCCGAGGCGGCAGAACGACTGGATGAACGTTGCCGAAGCCTTGGCGATGACGATGTCGCCCGCAAACGCCAGGTTGGCGCCTGCGCCGGCCGCCACGCCGTTCACGCCCACCACGACGGGCATGGGCAAGGCGTTGACGCGGCGCACCAGCGGCCCGTAGAACTTGTCGACGGTTTCGCCGAGGTCGGGCGGCGTGCCGTCGGCGGCGGGCTTGCGCTCGCTCAGGTCCTGGCCGGCGCAGAAGCCGCGGCCGGCTCCCGTCAGCAGCAGCACACGCGCGCCCTCGGTCTCCACGCGCGTCAACGCGTCGGCCACTTCGCCGTGCATGTTGGCGGTGAAGCTGTTCAGCTTGTCGGGACGGTTCAGCGTCAGGCGCGCGATGCCGCCGGACAGGTCGAATTGGATATCCTGGTAGCTCATGTCATCGCCCCCGTTCAGACATGACGGCGGGTTTGCACCACGCGGAAGCGGTTGGACACGAAGGCCGAATCCGACAGCGCGGCGTTGGCGGCCGGGTTGGCGCCGGTGCCGTGGAAGTCGCTGAAAGCGGCGGTCTGGTTGACGAACACGCCGCCCGTCAGGTTCAGCGACAGCGACACGCCCGAGACTTCAGCCGCGTCCTGCACCTGGTCGGCGACGGCGTCGCTGGTGGTGTAGGCCGACAGCGACAACGCGCCATGCTTGATGACGCTGTCACGCGCCAGCTGGATGCTGTGCGTGGTGGAATCGGTAGCCACCACGAAGGCGATCGGGCCGAACCATTCCTGGCTGATGGCGGCGTTGCCAGCTTCCGTGCGCAGCAGCAGCGGCGTGCGGACGCGGGCGTTCTCGAACTGCGGGTGCGTCAGCGCCTTGCTGTCGGCCACCACCGGCAGGCCCAGCGCGCGGGCCTTCTCGATGCGCTCGACGATGCCTTCGTTCTGGATCGCGCCGGTCAGCTCGACGGCCTTGGCCGCATCGGCGCCGACCTTCTCGACCGCGGCGCCCAGGGCAGCAGCGACCTCGTCGAAGCTGACGCGGCCTTCCGGCGTCTGGATGCCGTCGCGCGGCACGTAGATGTTCTGCGGCGCGGTGCACATCTGGCCCGAGTACAGGGCCAGCGAGAACGCCAGGTTGCGGGCCACGCCCTTGAGGTCGTCGGTGGAATCGATGATGACCTGGTTGACGCCGGCCTTCTCGGTGTAGACCAGCGCCTGGCGGGCGTTGTTCTCCAGCCAGTCGCCGTTGGCGGTGCTGCCGGTGAAGTCGACGATCTTGACCGCCGGGTCCAGCGCCAGCTTCTGCGCGGTGTCATCGCCGGCAGCGTGCGCGGCCAGCAGGACGACGTCCGGGTCGAAGCCCGCTTCCTGCAGAACTTCGCGCGCCACCTTCACGGTGATGGCCAGGGGCAGGATCGCGCCGGGGTGCGGCTTGACGATGACGGTGTTGCCGGTAGCCAGGCTGGCGAACAGGCCGGGGTAGCCGTTCCAGGTCGGGAAGGTGGAGCAGCCGATCACCAGCGCCACGCCTCGCGGCACCACGGTGAACTGCTTTTCCATGCGGATCGGGTCGTTCTTGCCTTGCGGCTTTTCCCAGACGGCCACGCCGGGGATGCGCGACATTTCCTGCCAGGCGTAGGTCACGGCTTCGAAGCCGCGGTCCTGCGCGTGCGGGCCGCCGGCCTGGAAGGCCATCATGAAGCCCTGGCCGGTGGTGTGCTGGACCGCGTAGGCGATCTCGAAGCTGCGCTTGTTCAGGCGCGCCAGGATTTCCAGCGACACGCCCACCCAGGCGCGCGGGCCGGCGCGGCGCCAGTCTTCCAGCGCGCGCTTGGAGGCGGCGATCAGCTTGTCGGCGGGCACGTGCGGATAGGTGATGCCCAAGTCGAAGCCGAACGGCGATTTTTCGCCGCCGACGGTACCGTCGGCGTCGTGCAGGTTCAGCGGGAAAGGCTTGCCTTGCAGCGCTTCAAAAGCCGCGCGGCCGTCGTCGTTGGCGGTTTCGCCATAGTTGCGGGGGCTGGGCGACTCGGCAAAGGGGCTCCAGTAGCCGCGCAGGGAGGCGGCGGCCATGGCTTGTTCCAGCAGGGGCTGATGACGTTCGAAGAATTGTTGGGACACTGCGTCTCTCCAAATGGATATGGTTTTATCTGCCTGGCGCGGGCCGGGTCAGGTTTCCTGGTCGAAGTCGATGACCAGGCGGTCGCTGACCGGAAAGCTCTGGCAGCTCAGGATGAATCCGCGCGCCACTTCGTAGTCTTCCAGGGCGAAGTTGGCGTCCATGTCCACCTCGCCTTCGATGACCTTGCAGCGGCAGGTGGAACACACCCCGCCCTTGCACGAATACGGCAGTTCGATACCTTGCGCCAGCGCCGAATCCAGCACGCTGTCTTTATTCTTTTCAATCACGAACATACGGCTGTGGCCGTCCTGCACCACGGTCACCTCGCACTGGCCCTTGCCGGGCGCCTGGCGGGCGTCCTGGCCGGTGCGCAATGCGCGCGGCCCCTTGGGCGCGCCGAAGAGTTCGAACTTGATGTTCGACTTCGGAATGCCGCGGGCCTGCAGCCGCTCGACCACGCTTTCGGTCATGGTCTGCGGACCACAGACAAAAGCGTAATCGATATCCTCGGGGCTCATCCAGGCCGACATCAGCTGGTCGACCTTGTCGCCGTCCAGGCGGCCGTTGAAGAGTTCGATGTCCTGGGTCTCGCGGCTCATGATGTAGACCAGCGAGAAACGCTCCATATAGAGGTTCTTCAGGTCCTCGATCTCTTCGCGGAACAGCACCGCGGACGAAGCGCGGTTACCGAAGAACAGCGTGAACTTGCTGTCGGGCTCGGTCGACAGCGCGGTCTTGACCAGGGAGAACACCGGCGTGATGCCGCTGCCTACGGCAAACGCCACATAGTGGCGCTTGTTCTCGGGGGAAAAATCGACGGTGAAGTTGCCGGCCGGCGCCATGACTTCCAGGGTCTGGCCGGGCTGCAGTTCATGGTTGGCCCAGCTGGAGAAAACGCCCTCGTCCACCTTCTTGATGGCCACGCGCAGCAGCTTGTCGTGGGGCGCGGAACAGATGGAATAGGAGCGGCGCTGTTCCTGGCCGTTGAGCTCGGTGCGCAGCGTCAGGTACTGGCCCGGCAGGAAGGCGAACTCTTGCGCCAGCGTCTCGGGCAGGTCGAAGGTCACGACCACGGCGTCGCGCGTGTTGCGCGCCACCGAAGCCACCGTCAAGGAATGGAATTGGTTCTGGCTCATTGCGAAACCGCTCTCAGTGAGTCTTGAAATAATCGAAGGGCTCGCGGCAAGACACGCAGCGATACAGCGCCTTGCACGACGTGGACCCGAAGTTGCTGACCAGGCGCGTGTCTTTCGAGCCGCAGCGCGGGCAGGCGATGGCGGGGCCGGCCGCGCGCCGGCTGATGCCCGAGATGTCGACGGCGCGTTCGGCGGGCGCGGCGATGCCGTAGCCCTTGAGCGCCTCGCGTCCCTTCTCGCTCATCCAGTCGGTGGTCCAGGCTGGCGCCAGGCGGGTTTCCACGCGGACCTCGGCGACGCCGTGGCGGGCCAGCGTCTGCTGGATATCCTGCGTGATCTCGCGCATGGCCGGACAGCCGGAGTATGTGGGCGTGATGACCACGACACAGGCCTCGCCGTCCCAGGACACGTCCCGCACCACGCCCAGATCCACCACGGACAGCACGGGGATCTCCGGGTCGGGGACCTCCTGCAGCCAGGCGTAGACCTGGTCGGCGGAAACGGGCGCCAGCGCGTTCACCAGGTGGCTCCCGGGTAGGCGCGCGGCAGGAACTGCATTTCGGCGAGCACGTAGCCCAGTTCCTCGGTGTGCTTGCCCTGGCGTCCGCCACGGTATGCCAGATGGCTGGCGGCGGCTTCGTCGGGCACCGTCAGGGTGGCTTCTTCCAGGACTTCGCGCACATGGGCCAGCCAGGGCTGGCGCAGGGCCGACAGTTCACAGCCGATGCCGCGGGCGGCGACGTCCAGGTCGACGGCGTCGTCGGCGAACAACTCACCGGTGAAACGCCAGGCATCATCGATGGCGGCCTGCATCTTGGCATGGCTTTCCGCCGTGCCGTCGCCCAGGCGCACCACCATGTCCGAGGAACGCCGCACGTGGTAGGTCACTTCCTTGATGGCCTTGGCCGCAATGCCGGCGACGCGTTCGTCGCTGGACTTTTCCAGGCGCTGCAGCAGGAAATAGTGCCAGACGTCGAACAGGAACTGGCGCGCCATGGTGTCGGCGTAGTTGCCGTTGGGGCGTTCGACCAGCAGCGCGTTATGGAACTGGTGCGCATCGCGCAAATAGGCCAGCGCGTCTTCGTCGCGGCCGGCGCCTTCGACTTCGCCGGCCAGCGTCAGCCACATGCGGGCCTGGCCCAACAGGTCGAGCGCGGTGTTGGTCAACGCCAGGTCTTCTTCCAGGATCGGGCCGTGGCCGGTCCAGGCGCCCAGCCGCTGCGACAGGATGAGCGAGGAATCGCCCAGGCGCAGCAGGTATTCAAACAGAGTCTTGTCCATGTCTCCCCCGCCGTCTTACATGTGCTTGATTTCTTCGGGCATCGGGAAGAACGTGGGATGCCGGTAGACCTTGCTGTTGGCCGGTTCGAACAGCGGATCCTTGTCGCCGGGGCTGCTGGCCGAAATATCGGAGGCGCGCACCACCCAGATGCTCAGGCCTTCGTTGCGGCGCGTGTAGACGTCGCGGGCGTGGTTGATCGCCATTTCGGCGTCGGGCGCGTGCAGGCTGCCGACGTGCTTGTGCGCCAGGCCGTGCTGGCTGCGGATGAACACTTCCCACAGGGGCCAGTCTTTGCTCATGATGGATGTCCTTGAATGCCGGGCGCGCGCGGCGCGCTCCGGTTTGCAATGGTGGTGAAGAAGAGTGGAGCCCGCTCGCGGGCTCAAGCTACCTTGCGCTCGGCCTGCTTGTCGGCGTAGGCGACTAGCGCATCGCGCACCCAGGCGCCGTCCTCGTGCGCCTTGACGCGCGCGGCCAGGCGTTCGCGGTTGCAGGGGCCGTTGCCCTTGAGCACCGCGTAGAACTCGGACCAGTCGATCTCGCCGAAGTCATAGTGGCCGCGTTCGGCGTTCCACTTGAGCTCGGGATCCGGCACCTTCAGGCCCAGGTATTCGGCCTGCGGCACGGTCTGGTCCACCATCTTCTGGCGCAGTTCGTCGTTGGAGAAGAGCTTGATCTTCCAGGCCATGGACTGGGCGCTGTTGGGCGAGTCGGCATCCGAGGGACCGAACATCATCAGCGCGGGCCACCACCAGCGGTTCAGGGAGTCCTGCACCATGGCCTTCTGCTCGGGCGTGCCGTGCAGGCACATCTGCATCAGCAGGTCGTAGCCCTGGCGCTGGTGGAAGGACTCTTCCTTACAGACGCGCACCATGGCCCGCGCATAGGGGCCGTAGGAACAGCGGCACAGCGGGATCTGGTTGATGATGGCCGAGCCGTCGACCAGCCAGCCGATCATGCCGATGTCGGCCCAGCTGAGCGTGGGGTAATTGAAGATGCTGGAGTACTTGGCGCGGCCGGCATGCAGGTCGTCGATCAGGTCGTCGCGTGACACGCCCAGGGTTTCCGCGGCGCTGTACAGGTAGAGTCCGTGGCCGGCTTCGTCCTGGACCTTGGCCAGCAGGATGGCCTTGCGCTTGAGCGAAGGCGCGCGGGTGATCCAGTTGCCTTCGGGCAGCATGCCCACGATTTCCGAGTGCGCGTGCTGGGAAATCTGGCGCACGAGCGTCTTGCGGTAGGCGTCCGGCATCCAGTCCTTGGCCTCGATGCGGACGCCGTCGTCGATCCGGCGCTGGAACGTCTGTTCCCGGCCTTCGAGCTGGTCCGCAGTCTTGACCTGCTTGACGCCGGTTTCGACGAGTTGAGCGTACATGTCTGTCTCCTTGAAGACGGTTTGCGAAAACGCAAAGCAAACGTTCCGCAGTGCCGTCATGTCATAGGCGGATTATTTAATACAAAAAATTCATTGTCAAACTCAAATCTGTATCACATT
The DNA here is from genome assembly GCF_003576205.1 of Achromobacter sp. K91. Classification (NCBI taxonomy): domain Bacteria; kingdom Pseudomonadati; phylum Pseudomonadota; class Betaproteobacteria; order Burkholderiales; family Alcaligenaceae; genus Achromobacter; species Achromobacter sp. K91. Next base: position 26,216 of record NZ_QWFB01000037.1, read on the forward strand.
GGATTTATGTATCATATTGCGGATCCCGATATCGGCCACTCTGGCCCCCTCTAATGGCAAACCCTCAGTCGCCCCTGGACCGCTTTCTGTCACGCCTGATCAAGAACGATCCGCCGCGCGCGAAATCGCTCTGCGTCAGCCTGCTCGGGGACGCATTGGCGCCGCACGGCGGCGCCATCTGGCTGGGCGATCTGATCGAGCTGCTGGCCCCGCTGGGCATCAATGAACGGCTGCTGCGCACCAGCGTGTTCCGCCTGGTGGCGCAGAACTGGCTGCAATCCGAACGCCACGGACGGCGCAGCCTCTACCTGATCTCCGAGCAGGGCCTGCGCCACACCGCGCACGCCTCGCAGCGCATCTATGTCGGTCCGCCCCTGGAATGGAACGGCGAATGGACGCTGGTCGCCCTGCCGCGCACCGGCAACGGACTGGCCGAGCGCGCCGAGTTGCGCCGGGAACTGGTCTGGGAAGGCTTCGGCATGATCGCGCCCGGGCTGTTCGCGCATCCGCACACCGAGGCAAGCGCCGCGCACGACATCCTGGAAAAGCTGGGTATCCCCGACCGCGCGCTGGTACTGTCGGCGCGCGACCTGGCCGGCGCAGGCGGTCTGCCGATAGCCAGCCTGGCCTCGCAATGCTGGAACCTGGACGAGCTGGCCGAGCAGTACCGCCAGTTCGCGAAGAATTTCGGCCCGCTGGAAAAGCTGCTGGAAACCCCGCCCGCCCCCGCCGATGCGTTCATCGTGCGGGTCATGCTGCTGCACAGCTGGCGCCGGATCGTGCTGCACGATCCGCAACTGCCGGGCCCCATGCTCCCTGACGACTGGCCCGGCCATGCCGCCCGCGAGATCTGCGGCCGCATCTACTGGCAGGTGTTCGACGCGTCGGAAGCGCATCTGGATGCACTGGCCGGCCGCGACAACGAGCGCTACGCGCCGCTGGCGGCCGACATCGCCTCGCGCTTCGGCGGCAAGCCCGCCTAGGCCAAGACGCCAAGACCTGCCTTTCGGATCAGGCCGCCGGCTCGATGGTCACGCCCAGCGTGTCCACTTCCGACACGCCGCAGGCGTCGCGTCCCGGGCCTGGCCGTTCCAGCCCCCTGGCCCGGCCGATGAAAGACAGCGTCCAGCGCGCCCGGATGGGCCGCCCCAGGGCCTCGCCGCTATCCGCGTCTATGCCGCTGGGCACGTCCAGCGCCAGCACCGGCACGCTCCAGGCGTTGACCGTGTCCACCAGCGCCTGCCAATCCGCGCCCAGCGGGCGATTCAAGCCGATGCCGAACAGGCCGTCTATGACCAGTTCCGGCACGAAGCCCGTTTCCAGTTCCGACCAGGTTTCACCGCCCGCGGCCAGCCAGCCGGCATAGGCGCGGGCGGCATCCGGAGGCAGGCGCTGCGCCCCCGCCGGCAACAGCACCCGCACGTCATGTCCCATGGCGCGCAGGCCGGCCGCAGCTTCCAGCGCATCGCCGCCATTGTTCCCAGGCCCCGCCAGTGCCAGCACCCTCGCCCCCGGCCCGAGCCGCGCCGCCGCGTAACGGGCCGCAGCGGCCCCCGCCAGGGGCATCAAGTTTCTGCCGGCGGCCAAGGCCTGGCGTTCGGCGTCGCGGATCCGGGCGACCGGGTATGAAGATGGCATCGCTTTTTATGTGTGAAATTCACGCATTGCGTGAAAATTTACCCGCAAATTTAAAGAGGTCGCGCCGACAAGCCCGCAAATGCGCGGGATTTGCGCTTCCCGCCAGTTGGCACGCATCTTGCGTTGTAGTCATTGCCGGTACGAGCGAGACCGGACGACTCAACTGAAGAGACTACACCCATGCGTTCCATGAGCATCATCTGCCCGAACGGGCACTTAGGATTCGCCCCCTTGCGCACCGAGAGCTTCCAGCTCGGCGTCGCCGCCGGGCCGGACTGCATCGCCGCCGACTCGGGCAGCGACGACGTGGGTCCCGTGCCGCTGGGCTCCGACACCTCCACCAGCCCGCAAGCCTGGCAGCGCCACGACCTGGAACAGATGCTGCTGGCCGCGCGCAAGCTGGGCGTGCCCATGGTCATCGGCTCGGCCGGCGACACCGGCTCCAACAGCCGGGTCGACCTGTACGTGCGCCTGATCAAGGAGATCGCCGCCGAGCACAAGCTGGCGCCGTTCAAGGTCGGCTACTTCTATTCCGAAGTCGACAAGGAACGCGTGCGCCGCGCGCTGCGCGCGGGCCAGCAGGTGGCCGGCCTGGACGGCTACGCTGACCTGACCGAAGCCGAGCTGGATGCCAGCGACCGCATCGTGGCGGTGGCCGGCGTGCATCCCTACATCAAGCTGCTGGAAGCTGGCGCGGACGTGATCATCGGCGGCCGCAGCTCGGATGCCGCCGTGTTCGCCGCCCCTGCCCTGCACCGGGGCTACGACGCCGACCGCGCCTATTACCTGGGCAAGGTGCTGGAGTGCGCTTCGTTCTGCGCCGAACCCTATGGCGGCAAGGAAACCGTGATGGGCGAGATCTCGGCGGAGGACGTGCGCGTCACGGCCATGCATCCCGACCAGCGCTGCACCATCGCGTCGGTCGCGGGCCACGCGATGTACGAGCGCTCCAATCCCTACGAAGAATTCTTCGCAGGCGGCCGGCTGGACATGGCCGATTGCCGCTACGAGCAGTTGAGCGAAAAGACCACCCGCATCACCGGCTCGCGCTTCGAACCCGCCGCCCAGGTGCGCGTAAAGCTGGAAGGCTCCGGCAAGGTCGGCGAGCGCTACATGGGACTTTGCGGCATACGCGATCCCTACACCATCGCCAACGTCGACCGCGTCATCGCCTGGGCGCGAGACAAGGTGCGCGAACGCTTCGGCGACTCGGGCTATGAGCTGCACTACAAGGTCTACGGGCGCGACGGCGTCATGGGCGACCTGGAGCCGCTGCGCGACCAGCCGGGCCATGAGCTGTGCGTCATGGTCCAGGGCGTGGCGCCGACCGCCGAAATGGCCGAGGAACTGACGCTTACGGGCCTGCGCCAGATGTTCTACGCCCGCCTGCCCGACGTGAAAGGCACGGCCGGTTCGGTGTCGTTCCCGCTGGACGAGGTGGTGCGCACCAGCGCCGCCTACCGCTGGACCCTGAACCACACGCTGCCGGTGGAAGACGCCGGCGAACTCTTCCCGACCCACCTCACCGAGGCTGGCGCCTGAGCCGGCAAAACCATGAGCACCCAGAAACTCAGCACCCTGGCCAAGACCATCCGCAGCAAGAACGCGGGCGTGAACAAGATCACCTTCGACATCATCTTCCGCGAGCCGGCGACCTACGAGGCGGTCAAGCGCTCCGGCGCGCTGACGCGCGCCAGCATGGCGGCCCTGTACCGCATCGACGACAGCCGCATATCGGACTTCGTGCATTACGATCCCGGCCTGGCCATCAAGTTCACGATCTACCGGCTGGCTCCCAGCGGGTCCGCGGGCGATGGCGACATCTTCGGCGCGCAGCAATATGCGCCGCTGCTGGACGTCGCCGTCCCCATGCCGGACTGAACGCCGCGGGCGCCGCACCTGGCGCCCGCTCCAACCTCCGCTCTCCTAGAGAATCGATCATGAAAGCGCTAATGCAAACAACGTTGTTCCTGGCGACATCCCTGCTGGCCGGCGCGACAGCGGCCCAGACGGAAGTGCCCAAGCAGGTCAAGATCGTGGTGCCGTTCACCGCCGGCGCCAGCAATGACGCGATCGCCCGCGCGATCGCGCCGCAGCTTGCGGCCCGCTTCGGCAACACGGTGATCGTGGAAAACCGCGGCGGCGCGGCCGGCGCGATCGGTTCCGAGTACGTGGCCCGCTCGGCCAAGGACGGCTCGGTGCTGCTTCTGACCTCGTCGACCTTCCTGACCACCGCCGCCACGCAGCCTCACCTGCCCTACGACCCGCTGAAGCAGTTCGCGCCGGTGGCGATGATAGGACAGGGGCCGCTGGTCATCGCCGCCTCGGCGCAGACGCCCTATACCTCGTTGAAGCAGTTGCTGGAAGCGGCGCGCAGCAAGCCGGGCGCCCTGAACTACGGCAGCGCCGGCGTCGGTTCGCTGGCGCATCTGGCCACCGTCATGCTGGACGACGCGGCCGGCACGGAGATGACCCACGTGCCCTACAAGGGCGCGGCCAACGCCGCCTCCGACCTGGCCGGCGGGCTGATCCATGTCATGCTGTCCAACTACAGCACGCTGGCCCCCGTGGTGCAGGGCAAGAAGGTCAAGCTGCTGGCTACCACCGCGCAATCGCCCTCCGCGGCGTTCCCCGACCTGCCGCCGGCCGCGCAGGCGCTGCCGGGATATTCGGTGCAGATCTGGGTGGGTGTGTTCGCGCCGGCGGGCACGCCGCAGCCTTATATCGACAAGCTCAACGCCGCGCTCGTCGAGATCTCGGCTTCGCCCGAAATGAAGGCATTGCTGGACCTGGACGGCACCGTGCCGTCGCGCATGGACAGCGCCGAATTCGGCACGCGCGTGCGCGAGGAACTGGCCCTGTGGCAAGGCATTGCGCGCAAGCACAACATCAGCGCGGAATAGGCCTCAGCCTTCCAGCCCCAGCTTGAGCATCTGGTGGCGCAGGGCGTGCCGCGTGAGCCCCAGGGACTCGGCGGCGCGCCCCAGGTTGCCGTCCTGGGCCTGCAAGGCCGCCCGGATCAGGCCGCGCTGGAACTGCGCGGACAGTTCGGCGTAGGTGCCGGCGGCGGCAGACGAGGCCGCCGGCGCGGGCTTGCCCGCTTCGCGCAGGATGCGCTGCGGCAGGTGCCGCGCCAGTACCGTGTCGCCGTCTTCCAGGATGCAGATGCGCTCCAGCAGATTGCTCAGTTCGCGCACATTGCCCGGCCAGGCGTAGGCCTTGAAAATGCGCCGCACCTCGGGATCGATGACGGTGAAACGGCTGCCGTGGGTGGCGTTGTAGCGTTCCAGGAAGCGCTGCGCCAGCACGATCACGTCATCGCCGCGCTCGCGCAACGGCGGCAGGTTGATCGACACCACCTGCAGGCGGTAATACAGGTCGTCGCGAAAGCGCCCGGCCTGCACCTCCCCCAACAGGATCTTGTTGGTGGCGGCGATGAAGCGCGCATCGACTGAAACCTCCTGGACGGAACCGATGCGCCGGAAGCGCCGGCTGTCCAGCAAGGTCAGGATCTTGGCCTGCATGACCGGATCCAGCTCGCGGATTTCGTCCAGGAACACGCTGCCGCCATTGGCGGCTTCGAGCAGGCCGGTCTTGCGCGCCACCGCCCCGGTGAACGCGCCGCGTTCATGGCCGAACAATTCGGACTCGAGCAGGTTGCCCGGGATGGCGGCGCAGTTGATCTCGGTATAGCCCTTGGCCGCGCGCGCCGACTGCGCATGCAGGTTGCGGGCGACCAGCCCCTTGCCGGTGCCGGTTTCGCCGTAGATGAGGACGATGCTGGCCTTGCTGCGGGCGACCCGGCCGACCAGATCGCGCAGCGCCGCCATCGACGGGTGATCCCCGATGAGCGGCTCGCAGGCGGACGGGGCGGCAGGCATGGGCGGGGGCCGCTTATACCTTCAGGAAGTGTTCGCGGTAGTACTTGAGCTCGTCGATCGATTCGTAGATGTCGGCCAGCGCTTCGTGGCGGCTCTTCTTCTCGAATCCCTTGTAGACGGCCGGCGCCCAGCGGCGGGCCAGTTCCTTCAGCGTACTCACGTCCAGGTTGCGATAGTGGAAAAACTGCTCCAGGCGCGGCATGTAAGCAAACATGAAACGGCGGTCCTGGCTGATGGTGTTGCCGCACAGCGGCGACTTGCCCGCCGGCACATGCTGCGCCAGAAACGCCAGCAGCGTATCCTCGGCCTGCGCCTCGGAAATCGTGGACGCCTTGACCTTGTCGATCAGGCCGCTCTTGCCGTGCGTGGACTTGTTCCAGCTGTCCATGGCGTCGAGCAGGCTGTCGGGCTGGTGCACCACCAGCACGGGGCCCTCGGCCACGACGGTCAGGTCGGGTTCCGTCACCACCACGGCGACTTCGATGATGCGTTCTTTCTCGGGGTCCAGGCCGGTCATTTCCATGTCCAGCCAAACCAGGCGGTTTTCGTTCACAGCCATATAATTTGCCTATAAAACGTTCGATTTTCGCACATACCCACACTTGAGCACGCCGCATCGCCCATGTTCACATTGCTGTTCGTTGCCTTCCTGCTGACCGATATCGCCGTGCGCCTGTGGCTGGCTACGCGCCAGATCCGCCATGTCGCGCGCAACCGTGACCAGGTGCCGTCCGAATTCTCTCACCGTATCGGGCTGGCCAGCCACCAGCGGGCGGCGGACTACACCGTGGCGCGGGTCAAGCTGGGCATGCTGGAACGCACCTACGACGCCATCCTGCTGGTGTGCCTGACCCTGATGGGCGGACTGCAGCTCATCGACCTGATGGTGGCCCAGATTACCAGCAACGACTTCCTGCGCCAGATGCTGCTGCTGGTCGTGGTGGCGCTGTTGCTGGGCGTGCTGGGCCTGCCCTTCACGTTGTGGCGGCAGTTCAAGCTGGAAGCGCGCTTCGGCTTCAACCGCATGACGCCTGGCCTGTTCATCGCCGACGCCGCCAAGGGCCTGCTGGTCGCGGCGGTGCTGGGCCTGCCGCTGGCGGCCGCGGTGCTGTGGCTGATGGGCAGCGCGGGCGCCTACTGGTGGGTGTGGGCCTGGGCGCTGTGGACCGCGTTCAACCTGGCGCTATTGATCGTCTACCCGATGTTCATCGCCCCGCTCTTCAATAAATTCACGCCGCTGTCCGACCCGGAGCTGGCCGGCCGCATCCAGCGCCTGGCCCAGCGCTGCGGCTTTGCGCTCAACGGCCTGTTCGTGATGGACGGCTCGCGCCGCTCCGCCCACGGCAATGCCTACTTCACGGGCTTCGGCCGCTCGCGCCGCATCGTGTTCTTCGACACCCTGCTGGCGCGCCTGAACGGCGACGAGATCGAAGCCGTGCTGGCGCACGAGCTGGGCCATTTCGCCAAGCGCCACATCGTCAAGCGCATCGTCTTCAGCTTCGCCGCCGCGCTGGTGTTCTTCGCCATCCTGGGCTGGATCTCGCAACAGCCCTGGTTCTACGTGGGACTGGGCGTCATGCCGCAACTGGGCGGACGCAACGACGCCATGGCGCTGCTGCTGTTCTTCCTGGTGATCCCCGTCTTCACTTTCATGCTCACGCCCGTGGCCAGCTGGTACTCGCGCCGCGACGAGTTCGAAGCGGACCGCTACGCGGCCGAACAGAGCTCGCCGGAACGCCTGGTGTCCGCGCTGGTCAAACTCTACGACGACAACGCCGCCACCTTGACTCCCGACCCCGTGCACTCCGCCTTCTACGACAGCCATCCCCCCGCCGCCGTGCGCATCCGCCACCTGACGGCGGCCGCTGCATGACCGCGCCGTCCAACGAAGGCCGCATCATCGCCGCCCACGGGCGCCACTACACGGTGGAGCTCGCCGACGGCACGCTGCGCAAGTGCTTCCCGCGCGGCAAGAAGGCAGGCGCCGCCGTCGGCGACCGCGTGCGCATCACCCCCCAGGGCAAGGACGAAGGCGCCATCGACGCCATCCTGCCGCGGCGCAATCTGCTGTACCGCTCGGACGAAATGCGTTCCAAGCAGTTCGCCTCCAACGTCGACCAGTTGCTGATCGTGGTCGCCGTGCAGCCCACGTTTTCGGACGACCTGACCGGCCGCGCCCTGGCCGGCGCCTGGAGCGCGGATATCGCGCCCATCATCATCCTCAACAAGACCGACCTGGCGGACGAACTGCCGGCGGCGCGCGCGCGGCTGGCGCCGATCGCCGCGCTGGGCGTGGACGTGATCGAACTCAGCGCGCTGGAACCCGAAAAGGTGCATACGCTGCTGGCGCCGCGCCTGGCCGGACACACCAGCCTGCTGCTGGGCCAGAGCGGCATGGGCAAGTCCACGCTGCTCAACGCCCTGGTGCCCGACGCGGCCGCTCCCACCCGCGAGCACTCCACCGCGCTGGACATGGGCAAGCACACCACCACCAGCACGCGGCTCTATCACCTGCCCGCGCCGGGCGGCGACCTGATCGACTCGCCGGGCTTCCAGGCCTTTGGCCTGCAGCATCTGAGCCGTGAGGACATCATCCGCGGCTTCCCGGAGTTCACCAAGCCCATCGAGGAGTGCCGTTTCTACAATTGCACCCACCGCCAGGAACCCGGCTGCGGCGTGGTCGCGGCCTTGCAGGCGGGCGCAATCGATCCGGCGCGCTACGCCTTGTACCAGCGCATCCTGGAAGAAAACCTGGCGGGACAGCAGCGCTACTAGCGTGTCGTCCAATGGGAACTTGCTGCGGAGTCCGACACACACTCCCCTGGACGTTCCGTAATTGAATACGGCCCCTGTACGGGGCCGTATTCATTGGCAGCGAAAGCCGGAAACCAAGGCCGGCTTGCGGCGGGGATCAACGGGGCGTAAAGCCGTGGCGCAGCAGATGGTAGAGGTTGCGCAACATGCCGGCTGTCGCGCCCCAGATGAAATGCTTGCCGTAAGGCATGCCGTAGTACTGGCGCACCCGGCCGTCGTCCAGGCGGGCCTCATAGAGCCGGTGATTGGCCGGATCCATCAGGAAGGACAACGGCACTTCGAATACTTCCGCCACCTCGAAGGCGTCGGGCGCCAGGTCAAAGCCTGGACGCACCAGCGACACCACCGGAATGATGGAGAACCCCGTCGCCGTCAGATACGGCGGCATGCTGCCCAGCACTTCGACGTGGTTGGCGGGCAGCCCGGTTTCTTCCTGCGCTTCGCGCAAGGCCGCGGCCTCCGGCGTGGAGTCGCTGGTTTCGATGCGCCCGCCCGGAAAGCTGATCTGGCCGGCATGGTCATGCAGGTGGGCGGCGCGCTGCGTCAGCATGATGTGCACGCCGTTGTCGCGCGTTACCAGCGGAATCAGCACCGCCGCAGGCACGGGCACGCCTTCGCGGCCCGGATAACGCAGGTCGGTGTCGCGCGACAGCTCCAGCGTCCAGGTGGACGGCTGGCTGAGCGTGCCCCGCAACGAATCCGGGGTCAACAGGCTGGCGGGCACGGCCGGCAAGGACGCGTTGGCCACCACCCAGGGTTGCGTCGCCGGATCGAAGCCGGGACGCGCCAGCGGCCGCCGGGGCCGCGGGGAAGACGAGGAATCAGACATACGTCTCTGCAAAAGACTCTGCAAAAAGAAAAAGGCACCCTCGCAGGTGCCTTTTTAACCCGGAAACCCGTGCCGAACGAAAACGCTGGATGGCGTGAGCGTCCGACACTGGTAGGGCCGTGTGCCGATAAGCGATCAAGCCGCCGAGGCTTGCTTGCTGACCAGCTTTTCCTTGATACGCGCCGACTTGCCCGAGCGGTTGCGCAGGTAGTACAGCTTGGCGCGGCGCACGTCGCCGCGGCGCTTGACTTCGATGCCGGCGATTTGCGGCGAGTACAGCTGGAACGTACGTTCCACGGCTTCACCCGACGAAATCTTGCGCACGGTGAACGCGGAGTTCAGGCCGCGGTTGCGCTTGGCGATCACGACGCCTTCGAAAGCCTGCACGCGCTTGCGGGTGCCTTCAACGACGTTCACGCTCACGATGACGGTGTCACCAGGAGCAAATTCAGGCTTGGCTTGACCGCCGGTCAGGCGGGCAATTTCTTCCTGTTCCAGGATAGCGATAAGGTTCATGAGAACTCCTAGATCATCATGTCTTTGCGGACTAAAACTTTTGCCGTTCGATGTTGTTCACGCGGCTTCTGCAGGATTGCGCTATAAGCACAAGCCCGCATCCATCGCGTGTTGCACGGCCAACTGACGCTAAGGCCAGCTCCCGTTGCATGTGCCGCAAGCAGAGGATGAGATTTGGCAAACCAATGATTCTACACCAAAAATCGCTCCGGGCATCAGGTAACATGGCCCCGGTTCTCGCGGTTTGGAGTACCCTTCCGTCTTCTGTAACAAACACGTCATCTGGCGCTGTTCCTTCATGTCGTATTCGTCCCTGATATTGGTCGTCCTGGCGGCAATGGCCCACGCCACGTGGAATCTGCTCGCCAAGCGCGCGGCCATGGTGGGCGCTCCCTTCGTCTTCGCCTATGGCCTGTGCGCCTCGGTACTGTATGCGCCGTGGGTCATCTGGGTGCTGTTGCACGACGGCATGACCTGGACCTGGCCCGTGGTCGGCGCCATCCTGACTTCCAGCCTGTTGCATCTGGGCTACAGCCTGTGCCTGCAACGCGGGTACCAGGTGGCCGACCTGTCTGTGGTCTACCCCATCGCACGGGGCACCGGGCCGCTGCTGTCCACCACCGGCGCCTTTCTGCTGCTGGGCGAACCCGCCACCAGCACCGGCATCATCGGCATGCTTTGCGTAGTGGGCGGGGTGCTGCTGATCGCAACCCAGGGCCGCCTGGCCATTTTCAAGCAGGCCCAGGCCTGGGTGGGCGTGCGCTGGGGCGTGGTGATCGGCCTGTTCATCGCGGCCTATACCGTCGTCGACGCCTACGGCGTGAAGGTGCTGCTGATCAGCCCCGTGCTGTTCGACTGGTTTACCTGCGTGACCCGCACGACCATGATGGCCCCCCACATGCTGCGCCGCCGCCCCCAGTCCTGGGAGGCCATGCGCGGGCACTGGCATCTGGCGCTGGCCGTGGGCCTCTTGTCGCCGCTGGGCTACATCCTGGTGCTGTACGCGCTGCGCAACGGCGCGCCGCTGAGCCTGGTAGCCCCTGCCCGGGAAATGTCCATGATGCTGGGCACCCTGGCCGGCATGTTCCTGCTGCGCGAAAAAGTCGGACCGGGCCGGTTGGCTGGCTGCCTGGCCATCCTGGCGGGCGTCGTTCTGCTGGGTTCAAGCTGACGAACCCTGCTCCGGGCAGATCCGGCTGGCGGGGCTGGCGCGTACCGGTTACGCCTTGCCTGCCGGCTACCGCCGGGCATCCGACCGTTCAGAATCCGGCGGCCGCGCCCAGCCACATCAGGCCAGGAATGATCGCGCCCCAGGCCAGCACCATCACCACATCTATCACCATGGCCTTCATGGTCACTTGAGCCGTCACGGGTTCCACCGTGGCGTTACCCAGGCTGCGCTCGCGCGCGGCAGGCGCGGCGGCAACCGCGGCCTCGACCGGTGCTGCGGGCGCAGGCATCGGCGCGGCGACGGCCGGGCCTGCCGGCGCGCCAGCCTCGGCCGGCGCGGGCGGGAACGGCCAGCGAGCCGGCGCGGAGCCGGGCCGCACGCGGCGGCGCGGCTCGACATCGGCGCCGGAGGTGTTCCAGGGCAGCGCCATGCCGGCCACCCGGGCGCACCAGGCGCGGGCGCGGTTCGTGCCGCGGCGCAGCGGGTTCAGCGTAACGACGAGTTCGTCCGACAAGACGGAAATATCAGCGGTGTTCATGGGAACTCCTAGGAAAGACGGTCCAGCGCCAGGCGTAGCCCCCCGGCAGGCATCCGCGGCGGCAGCCGGCGGTCAATCGAACAATGACAACTGGCCTGCGGCCATGGCTTGCAACTGGCGCGCTACGCGCCCGTGCGCGCCGCCGGCTGCGGGCGATACGGCGGGAAAAGGGACCCCTGAAGACGCTTGCGCGCCAACCGGGGATAGGAAATCGGCAGCCTTCGCCGCAGTTGCGGCAGGAGGCAGGAAACGGTCGCAGTCCAGCGCCAGGCGATGGCGGTTCAGGCCCAGCTTGCGCGTGGCGATGGTGAACCGCTGACGCAGCAGATCGGCCCAGACGCCGGTTCCGCGCATGCGCGACCCGAAGTTGGGATCGTTGCGGCGGCCATTGCGCAGGTCTTCGATGCGATGCAGGACGCGCTGGGCGCGGTCCGGGAAATGGGCGTTGAGCCAATCCTCGAACAGGGTCTTGACCTCCCAGGGCAGGCGCAGGACGGTGTAGCTGGCATAGTGCGCGCCGGCCGCCTTGGACTCCTGGAGGATGTGCTCCATGGACTCGTCGTTGATGAACGGGATGATGGGCGCGACCAGCACGCCGACCGGCACGCCGGCGTCGGTCAGGCTGCGCACGGCTTCCAGCCGACGCCACGGCGCGGCGGCGCGCGGTTCCAGCGTGCGGGCCATGCCGGCGTCCAGCGTGGTGATGCTCATGTACACCACCACCAGCTTCTGCTCGGCCAGCGCGGCCAGCAGGTCCAGGTCGCGTGCGACCAGCGCGTTCTTGGTGACGATGGTGAGCGGATGGCGGGTTTCCAGCATCAGTTCCAGCAGGCCGCGCGTCAGCCGCCATTCGCGTTCGATGGGCTGGTAGGCGTCGGTGGCGGAACCGATGTTGATGGGAGACGGCTTGTAGCCGGGCCGCGCGAGTTCGGCGCGCAGGGCCTCTACCGCGTTGGCCTTGGCCACCAGCCGGGTTTCGAAGTCCAGCCCGGGCGACAGGCCCAGGTAGGAATGCGTGGGCCGGGCGTAACAATAGACGCAGCCATGCTCGCAGCCCCGGTACGGATTCACCGCCACGTCGAAGGGGATATCGGGCGAATCGTTGCGCGACAGCATCTTGCGCGCTTCTTCAGCAGTGACCGCGGTCTTGGGAGCGGCGGGCGCTATGCGCGCATCCGGCAGGATGGGAATGACGCGGGCGGCTTGCTCGCCGGCGGCAGCTTCGGGGAAATTATCGGGGACGGAATCTATGAAGTCGGCGGGCAGGCCGGAGGAGGACCAGCCGTCGTCGACCTGCACGCGGTCATCGCGCTGAAAGCGATGCCGAACATTAGTAACCGCACCCCGACCGCGCAAGGCGGCGGGGGCGGCAGCCGGGGACCCAGAACCGGCGGGAAAAGAATGATCGGTGCGTGCCATGAAAACTACTGTACAAAAACACAGTGGTTTTGACAAGCACCAAAAGCCTTTTCGTAAGACAGCCCCACTTTACCGCAAGACGCCGGCGCCGTCCGGACAAATCGATTTCACCAGGCGAGATCACCCGGAAACCCGCGCCAATACTGGATCTAGCAGAAAAACAACAGATCCCTCAGGGGCTGGAAAGCCGTTGTTTTCCGGCCTCTTGCGGATTAGCGCAACATGCCTGCCGCAGCAGTCTGATGCGTGGCCTCGTCGATCAGGATGAATGCGCCCGTCGCGGGCACATCGGCATAACGATCGACCGCCAACGACTCGCGCGTGGTGAGCGTGACGCGTCCGATGTCGTTCATGCGCAGCGTGCCCTCGGTGTTCTCCACTTCCTGCAATTCGTGGATATCACGATGCGACAGCACCGCGCGGATCTTCGCCGAGGTCAGGCGCGTACCCGACTTCAACAGATACTTGCGCGCGGGATTCAAGGCCTGCGCATCGAGCCAGCACAGCTCGGCTTCGAATTCGCGCGCGACCTGCGCCGGCGCCGACGCATGCACGATCACGTCGCCGCGCGACACGTCCACGTCGCGATCCAGCACCAGCGTGATCGAGTCGCCCGCCACCGCCTCATCCAGCGCGCGGTCGAAGGCGCGCACTTCGCTCACAACAGCCGTCACGCCCGAGGGTTGCACCGTGATCTCGTCGCCCGGCCGCAGCACGCCGCTGGCGACGCGGCCGGCATAGCCGCGGAAGTCATCCTTGCGACTGCCGTCATGGCGCGCCACCCATTGCACCGGAAAGCGCAGCGGCAAGGCGCGGCCGTCGCTTGCCAGGTCCAGCGATTCCAGCAAGGCCAGCAAAGGCTGCCCGTCGTACCACGGCGTCTGCGGCGACAAGGTGACGACGTTGTCGCCATTGAGCGCCGACAGCGGCAAGGCGTCGAAGTGCTCGATGCCCAGCTTGCCTGCCAGATCCGCATAAGCATCGCGGATGCGCTCGAAGACGGCGCGGTCCCAGTCCACCAGGTCCATCTTGTTGACCGCCACCACGATATGGCGGATGCCCAAGAGGCGCGCGATGGTGCTGTGCCGCTTGGTCTGCGGCAGCAGCACGCCGTCGGCCGCGCAGGTGGCGTCGATCAGGATGACGGCCACGTCGGCGGTTGAAGCGCCCGTGACCATGTTGCGCGTGTACTGCTCGTGGCCCGGCGCGTCGGCGATGATGAACTTGCGCGCGGGCGTCGAGAAGTAACGGTAGGCGACGTCTATGGTGATGCCCTGTTCGCGTTCGGCCTCCAGGCCGTCGGTCAGCAGCGAAAAGTCGATGCCGTCGCCCGCCACGCGCTTGTGCTTGGCGCGCGAGATCGCGTCCAGCTGGTCGGCGAACACGCCTTTGCTGTCATACAGCAGGCGGCCGATCAGCGTCGATTTGCCGTCATCCACCGAGCCGGCGGTGATCAGGCGCAGCACGCCCGTATCGGCGCCGGAAAGAAAAGAATCGTTGAGTGCGTTCATGTGCGTTCCTGGTCGCCGGCTGATGCCGGCGTGTCAAGCGATCAGAAATAGCCTTCCTTCTTGCGGCGCTCCATCGAGGCCTCGGAAGTCTGGTCGTCCATGCGCGTGGCGCCGCGCTCGGTAATGTCGGTCACCGCTGTTTCGGCGATGATGGCCCGGGTGTCGGCGGCATCGGACGCCACCGGGCAGGTGCAGGAGATATCGCCCACGGTACGAAAGCGCACCTGCAGGCGTTCGACCTGTTCGCCATCCTGCGGCGGGGTCAGCCGCGTGACCGGCACCAGCAGGCCCTTGCGGCGCACGACCTCGCGCTGGTGGCTGTAGTAGATCGACGGCAGCGCCAGCTGCTCGCGCTGGATGTACTGCCAGACGTCCAGCTCGGTCCAGTTCGAGATCGGGAACACGCGCATGTTCTCGCCGCGATGCACGCGGGTATTGAACAGGTTCCAGAGTTCCGGGCGCTGCGCCTTCGGATCCCATTGGCCGAACTCGTCGCGGAACGAGAAGATGCGTTCCTTGGCGCGGGCCTTTTCCTCGTCGCGGCGCGCTCCGCCGATGCAGGCGTCAAAGCCGAATTCCTCGATCGCCTCCAGCAGCGTCACGGCCTGGGCGGCATTGCGCGAATCGGTCTCGCGGCGCAGCACCACGCTGCCGCGCGCGATCGAATCCTCGACGCTGCGCACGATCAGGGTCTCGCCCAGTTCTGCCGCGCGCGCATCGCGGAAGGCGATCACTTCGTCGAAGTTGTGGCCGGTGTCGATGTGCATCAGCGGGAACGGAAAGCGTCCCGGCCGGAATGCCTTCTCGGCCAGGCGCAGCAGCACCACGGAGTCCTTGCCGCCAGAGAACAGCAGCACGGGCTTCTCGCTTTCGGCGGCCACCTCGCGCAGGATGAATATTGCTTCCGATTCCAGCCAATCCAGGTGGCTGCGTTGGATCACTGCAGACATATGCACTTCCCCTAAAACAGATTTCGAATTCGTGGGCCGCATCAGTCGGCGCGCGCCGCGATGCTGATGACCCGGTTGCCCGCATGCAGGCCGCATTCCTTGGAGTCCGACGACTCCCACCACCAGCGCCCTGCCCTGAGGTCCTCGCCCGGACGGATGGCGCGGGTACAGGGTTCGCAACCAATGGACGGGTAGCCTTGGTCATGCAGCGGGTTGTACGGGATGCCCAGCGCGCGGATGGCGGACCAGACTTCCTCTTCGCTCCATTCGGCCAGCGGATTGAACTTGTAGAGGCCGAAGGTCTGGTCGTGTTCTTCCAGCGGCAGTTCGCCGCGGGTGGTGGATTGCGCGCGCCGCTGCCCGGTGATCCAGGCGCCGCGTCCGGCCAGCGCGCGCTTGAGCGGCTCGACCTTGCGGATCTGGCAACAGGCCTTGCGCAGCTCCACGCTTTCATAGAACGCGTAGGCGCCGTGTTCGGCGACGTGCTGCTCGACCGCGGTCGCTATCGGCCTGTACACGGAGACCTCGCGGCCGTAGCGTTCGCGCACGGCGTCCAGTACGCCCAGCGTTTCGGCGTGCAGCCGGCCCGTGTCCAGCGTAAAGACCTCCAGGTCCAGGCCGGCGCTGTAGATGGCGTGCGTCAGCAGCATGTCCTCGGCCGCCAGCGAGGACGCCAGCGCGGCGTCCGGGTAGCGCTGCTGCACGTCGGCCAGGCGTGCGCCCAGCTCGCGCCAGCGCGCGGCCAGGCCCGCCTCGAGTTCAGGCAAAAGATCGGTAGTGCTCATGATTGCGTCGCGAAAATGCGCGCCCGCCGCGGACGCGCCAACAGAATTTCGCCATCGCGCAGGCCCAACTCCCGGTACAGGGACTCGGGCACCTCGGCTTCGATGATGGCGTCGGAATCCTCGCTCGCCAGCTCCAGATAGGCGCTGGGACCGGCAAGGAAGGCGTGTGCCAGGCGCACCGGAATGCCGTCAGCGCCGGCACGGTAGCGCTCGACTTCGAACTCGTGCGGCCGTACGTAGGCCGTGGCGCGCTGCGCTTCGGCCTGCGCCAGCTCTGGCGCGGGCAAGGACAGGCCGGCGCCGTTCCAGACGCCCCGCGTGGCAAAGCCCTGCAACTGGTTGACGTCGCCCAGGAAGCCGTAGACGAAGGGCGTGGCCGGTGCTTCCCAGACCTCGCGCGGCGTGCCGACTTGCTCGATGCGGCCCGAGTTCATCAGCACCACCCGGTCCGACACTTCCAGCGCTTCTTCCTGGTCATGGGTGACGAACACGCTGGCCACATTCAGCTCGTCATGCAGGCGGCGCAGCCAGCGCCGCAATTCCTTGCGCACCTTGGCGTCCAGCGCGCCGAAGGGCTCGTCCAGCAGCAGCACCCGCGGCTCCACCGCCAGCGCGCGCGCCAGCGCGATACGCTGACGCTGGCCGCCGGAGAGCTGCGCGGGATAGCGGTCGGCCAGCCAGTCCAGCTGCACCAGGCCCAGCAGGTCATGCACCTTGCGCTGGATCACGTCCTCCGAAGGACGCTGCGAGCGGTGCTTGACGCGCAGGCCGAAGGCCACGTTCTCGAACACCGTCATGTGCTTGAACAGCGCGTAGTGCTGGAACACGAAACCGACCTGGCGCTGGCGCACGTCCACCGCGGTAGCGTCTTCGCCCGCGAACAGCACGCTGCCGGAATCAGCCGACTCCAGCCCCGCGATGATGCGCAGCAGCGTGGTCTTGCCGCAGCCCGACGGGCCCAGCAGCGCGACCAGCTCTCCCGTCTCGATATGCAGCGAGACGTCGTTGAGCGCGCGGAACTGGCCGAAGCGCTTGGATAGATTGCGGACTTCGATACTCATGCTTGTCTCCTGTCAGGCCAGGGCCGGCTTGATGGCGGCCGGCTGGCCGGGATACTCGACCGGCAGGTCGGCGGCCTGCTGAAAGCGCGCGTTGCGCCACTCGACGACGTTCTTGGCCACCAGCGTCACCAGCGCCAGCAGGGCCAGCAACGACGCCACGGCGAACGCCGCGGAATACTGGTACTCGTTGTAGAGAATCTCGACGTGCAGGGTCATGGTGTTGGTCAGGCCGCGGATCTGCCCGGACACCACCGACACCGCGCCAAACTCGCCCATGGCCCGCGCGTTGCACAGGATGGCGCCGTACAGCAGGCCCCACTTGATGTTGGGCAGCGTGACGCGCCAGAAGATCTGCCAGCCGTTGGCGCCCAGGGTCAGCGCAGCCTGCTCTTCCTCGCTGCCCTGCGCCTGCATCAGGGGGATAAGCTCGCGCGCCACGAACGGAAAGGTCACGAAGAGCGAGGCCAGCACGATGCCCGGCACCGCGTAGACGATCTTGATGTCATGCTCCTGCAGCCAGCCGCCGAACCAGCCCTGGGTGCCGAACAGCAGCACGAACACCAGGCCGGCCACCACCGGCGACACCGAGAACGGCAGGTCGATCAGGGTGATCAGGAACTGCTTGCCGCGGAACTGGAACTTGGTGATCGCCCAGGCCGCGGCCACGCCGAACACCAGGTTTACCGGCAGCGCGATGGCCGCCACCAGCAGCGTCAGTCGGATGGCGGACAGCGCGTCCGGCTCGACGATGGCGTCCAGGTACAGCTGCCAGCCCTTCTTGAAGGCTTCGGCGAATACCGCTGCCAGCGGCACCAGCAGGAACAGCGCCAGGAATCCCAGCGCGATGAAGAGCAGCACGCCGCGCACCCAGCGCGGCTCGGTCAGATGGGCGGGACGGTCCGCGGCGCTCATGCGAGCCTCCCGAGGTTGCGGCGGGCCTGCCAGCCCTGCAGCAGATTGATGACGAGCAACAGCGCGAAGGACAGCACCAGCATCACCGTGGCAATGGCGGCAGCGCCCGCGTAGTCGAATTCCTCGAGCTTGGCGATGATCAGTAGCGGCGTGATCTCGGACACCATCGGCATGTTGCCGGCAATGAACACCACCGAGCCGTACTCGCCCACCGCGCGTGCAAACGCCAGCGCGAAGCCCGTCATCAAGGCGGGCATGATGATGGGCAGCAGCACCCGGCGTATGGTCTGCCAGCGGTTGGCGCCCAGGCTGGCCGCGGCCTCCTCGATTTCGCGCTCCACGTCTTCCAGCACCGGCTGCACCGTGCGCACCACGAACGGCACGCCGATGAAGATCAACGCGATCACGATGCCCAAGGGCGTAAATGCCACCTTCCAGCCGAACCAGTCGGCCAGCGGTCCGCCCAGCCAGCCCTTCTGCGAATACAGCGAGGTCAGCGCGATGCCCGCCACCGCCGTGGGCAGCGCGAACGGCAGATCCACCAGCGCATCCAGAATCTTCTTGCCCGGAAAGCGGTAGCGCACCAGCACCCAGGCCACCACCGTGCCGAACACCAGGTTCACCAGCGCCGCGATCAACGACGCGCCGAAGGTCAGCTTGTACGAGGCCAGCACCCGCGGCGCGGTCACCGCGTCCCAGAAGCCTTGCCAGCCCAGGCCCGCGCTCTTGATCGGCAAGGCCGCCAGCGGAATGAGCACGAGGATGCTGAGGTACAGCACCGCGTAGCCCATCGAGATGCCGAATCCGGGCAGCACGCCCGGGCTGTTGCGCCGAAAGGCAAAAGGCGCTTGCGCGCCGCTTGCCACCGGGTTCGAGGCTGTCGTCATGGCCGTCGTCCGATCGTCAGATGCTTATTTCTTTTGCGGCAGGTAGATCTGGTCGAAGGTGCCGCCGTCGCTGAAGTGGTCCTTCTGCGCCTTGCGCCAGCCGCCGAAGATCTTGTCGTCGATGGTCACGAGCTTGACCTTGGGAAACTTGCTTTCGTACTTGGCGGCCACGGTCTTGTCGATGGGCCGGTAGTAGTTCTTGGCAATGATTTCCTGCGCGGCGGGCGTGTAGAGGAATTCCAGATAGGCCTGCGCCGCGGCGCGGGTACCCTTCTTGTCCACGACCTTGTCAACCACGGCCACCGGCGGCTCGGCCAGGATGGACAGCGACGGCACCACGATGTCGAACTTGTCCGGACCCAGCTCTTCCAGCGCCAGGAAAGCCTCGTTTTCCCAGGCCAGCAGCACATCGCCCACGCCGCGCTCCACGAAGGTGGTGGTGGCGCCGCGCGCGCCAGTGTCCAGCACCGGCACGTGCTTGAGCAGGTCGCCCACGAAGGCGCGGGCCTTGTCCTCGCTGCCGCCGTTCTTCTCCAGCGCATAGGCCCAGGCGGCCAGGTAATTCCAGCGCGCCCCGCCCGAGGTCTTGGGATTGGGCGTGATGACCTGCACGCCATCCTTGACCAGGTCGTCCCAGTCCTTGATCTGCTTGGGGTTGCCCTTGCGCACCAGGAACACGATGGTGGAGGTGTAGGGCGAGCTGTTCTGCGGCAGGCGGGCCTGCCAATCGGCAGGCAGCAGCCCACGGTCGGCAACCGCGTCGATGTCATAAGCCAGCGCCAGCGTCACCACGTCGGCTTCCAGGCCGTCGATGACGGAGCGCGCCTGGCGGCCCGAACCGCCGTGCGATTGGCGGATGGTCAGGTCGACGTTGGCCTTGTCCTTGTATTGCTTGATGAACGCATCATCGATGGCGCGATACAGCTCGCGGGTCGGGTCATATGAGACATTCAGGAGCGTCTGCTTCTGCTGTGCCTGCGCCGGCGCAATCGCGGCAAACGACATCGTCACTGCGGCCAAGGCGGCCAACCAACCGGCTTTCCTGAAAGACATCCCATGCTCCCTGTGTTCGGCAATGTGGGAGCAAGTGTGCTGGCTGGGCGTTCTGAACGGAACGAATCATTATTTGGTTGCTCATCGCTCGCAGGCATATAGGACCGGTGTCCCAGCAATGGGAATTTGCCCTGGCCCCATGCGCGCCCCAATGAAAAACCGCCGCCTCCCCAAGGGGCAGGCGGCGGTTGCTAACGGGGACCCGCCCCTTCGATTTCCGAATTTACTTATTCGGCTGAGGCGTAATGCGCAGATAGGGACGCACGGCCTTGTAGCCCTTCGGGAATTTCTGCTTGATCACGGCCTCGTCCTGCAAGGACGGAACAATGATCACATCGTCGCCGTCTTCCCAGTTCACCGGCGTGGCCACGCTGTGGCTGTCGGTCAGCTGCAGGGAGTCGATGACGCGCAGGATCTCGTTGAAGTTGCGGCCGGTGCTGGCCGGATACGTGATGGTCAGGCGCACCTTCTTGTTGGGGTCGATGATGAACACCGAGCGTACGGTCAGCGTGGCGTTGGCGTTCGGATGGATCATGTCGTAAAGCTCGGACACCTTGCGGTCCTTGTCGGCCAGGATCGGGAAGTTGACCTTGGTGGACTGCGTGTCGTTGATGTCCTCGATCCACTTGGTGTGCGAATCGGTGCCGTCCACGGACAGCGCCAGCACCTTCACGTTACGCTTGGCGAATTCGTCGGCCAGCTTGGCGGTGTAGCCCAGTTCAGTGGTGCAGACGGGCGTGAAATCGGCCGGGTGCGAGAAAAGAACACCCCAGCTGTTGCCCAGATACTCATGGAAGCGGATCGGCCCTGCCGAAGATTCCTGTTCGAAATCAGGGGCGGTGTCGCCCAGGCGTAGATGACTCATGGTGTCTCCAGTGTGCGGATGCAGGTTGGGGGCTGGCCGCCCTTCGCGGCGGGCAGCGCAGGAAAAGCGTTTCATGGCGCAGGTCAGCGTCTGTGAAACGATTCTTCCATCAAACCTGTAGCCGGGGAAATACGCAAGTCATATAACCTTATGCAATATTCAAGCTGGCGCCGCAGGCGTCCGCCACCGCCCCGGCCCGCACTGCGGCGGACAGGGCCAGCGCGCGCGGCAGGATGTGGGCGCCGTAGAACAATCCGGTCGCCAGCTTGGCCCCGTAGAACGGATCGGTGGAACCTGCCGCCAGATGCCGGCGGCAGGCCAGCACGGCCCGCGCCATCTGCCAGCCGCCGTGCACCACGCCAGCCAGCATCAGATAGGGCACGCTGCTGGAATAGACCGCCCTGATATTGGTCGGCGACTGCTCCAGGATGAATGCCACGCCGGCCTCGTAGGCCTGGATGGCGCTGTCCAGGTTGTCGCGCAGCAGGCGCAGTCCTTCGCGATCGTCCGCCGACGCGCGCATCGCCTCGTTCTCGACTGCGCGCAGCGTCTCGCGCATCGCCGCGATCGCGGCATGGGCGGTGGCGCCGCCGTCGCGCTGCGTCTTGCGGCTGACCAGGTCATTGGCCTGGATCGCGGTCGTGCCTTCGTAGATGGGCAGGATGCGCGCGTCGCGGTAATACTGCGCGGCCCCGGTTTCCTCGATATAGCCCATGCCGCCGTGCGCCTGCAGGCCCAGCGATGCGACCTCGACCGCGGTCTCGGTGGAGAATCCTTTGACGATGGGCACCATGTACTCATAGAAGGCCCGGTTGCGCGAGCGCTGCTCCGGATCCGGATGATGCGTGCCCTTGTCGTGCGCGGCCGCCGTCACGTAGGACACGGCGCGCGCCGCCTCGGTCAGCGCCTTCATGGTCATCAGCATGCGCTGCACGTCCGGATGGCGCACGATGGCCACGGGGCCGGCCGACCCTTCGACCGCGCGGCCCTGCACGCGCTCGCGCGCATAGGCCAGGGCATGCTGATAGGCGCGTTCGGACACGCCTATGCCCTGCTGCCCCACCGAATAGCGGGCGGCATTCATCATGATGAACATGTATTCCAGGCCGCGGTTCTGCTCGCCGACCAGATAGCCGATGGCGCCTTCGCCCACGTCGCCCTTGCCCGAACCGTACATGAGCACTGCGGTGGGACTGCCGTGGATGCCCAGCTTGTGCTCCAGCGACGCGCACCAGACGTCGTTGCGCTTGCCCAGGCTGCCGTCGGCCTGCACCAGGAACTTGGGCACGATGAAAAGCGAGATCCCCTTCACGCCGGCCGGCGCGTCCGGCGTGCGCGCCAGCACCAGATGGATGATGTTCTCGGCCAGATCGTGGTCGCCATAGGTGATGAAGATCTTCTGGCCCGTCAGCCGGTAGCTGCCGTCGTCGTGCTTCACCGCACGAGTCGCGACCTGCGCCAGGTCCGAGCCGGCCTGCGGTTCGGTCAGGTTCATCGTGCCGGTCCACTTGCCGCCGATCAGCTGCGGCACGTACTGCTTGCGCTGCGCGTCCGATCCGACCGTCAACAAGGCTTCGATCACGCCGTCCGTCAGCATGGGACACAAGGAAAACGCCAGGCTGGCCGCCTGGATGTTCTCGCCCGGCGCCGCCGCGACCAGCTTGGGCAGGCCCTGCCCGCCCCACTCCACCGGATGCTGCAAGCCCTGCCAGCCGCCCGCGGCGTAATCCTTGAAGCCCTGCGCGTAGCCCGGGGTGGTCGTGACCTGGCCATCCTTCCAGACCGGCGGCTGCGTATCGCCCGGCACGTTCAAAGGCGCCACGGCCTGCTCGACGAAGCGGCCGTTTTCTTCCAGGATGGCGTCCACCAGATCCGGCGTGACTTCTTCGAAGCCGGGCAGTTTCAGGACATCATCGAGTCCTGCCAGCTCCTTCAAAGCGAAGCGGAAGTCCTGCAGCGGGGTTACGTAGGGCATGGGGTCTCCATCAATTGGCCGTTTCCTGACTCTCTTTGGCCAATCTTAAACCCTTGCTTCCTTCCTTGCGGGCATACTCCCCGAACGCGGCCAAGGACGCGGACGGCGTCACTTCCTCGTATCCGGCCGCCATGCCCTGCTGCACATCGGCCAGCGCCAGCACATCGTTGCTGGCCTTGAACAGCGTGTCCAGCACCTGCGGCGGCGTGCCCTTGGGAGCAAAGATTCCCCACCAGTTGGACACGTCATAGCCGGGCACGGTCTGCGCGATGGTCGGATAGGGCAACAGGCGCGAGGGCTGGCCAGACGTGACCGCCAGGGCCACCACCTTGCCCGTATCGATCACCGACTTGGCCGAAGGCGCCGTGGCGAACGAGATATCTGTGTCGCCCGCCGCCACGGACTGCGCCGCCGCGGCGCCCCCCTTGAAGGGAATGTGCATCAGCTTCACGTTGGCAAGCGTCATGAACTCGACCGCGGCCAGATGCGTGATGACGCCGTTGCCGGACGAGGCGACATTGATGGACCCCGGCTTGCTCCTGGCCCGGTCTATCAGGTCCTGCACGCTTTTCAGCCCCAGCTTTGCATTCGCGATCAGGACCATGGGGCCGGTCGTGAGCTGGGCCACGGGCACGAAATTGTCCGGCGTGTAATCCACCTTGTACAAGGCGCTGTCGCTGCCCATGACGCTGGAATTCCCCAGGTACAGCGTGTAGCCGTCGGCGGCGGCGCGCGCGGCCAGGCTGGCGCCGATCGTGGAACCGGCGCCAGGGCGGTTTTCCACGACCACCGGCTGCTTCAATTGCCTGGCCAGCGCATTCGCATAGACCCGCCCCACTTGATCCGCCCCGCCGCCGGGCGGGAACCCGATCACCAAGGTCAGGGGTTTGGAGGGATAAGGATCGGCGGCATGCGCGGCGCCGGACATCGCGGACAAGGCGATGGCGGCAAGCAAGGCGCCATGGACGGCAATAGCAGGTTTCATCAGGGTCTCCTTTGATGGAATCGGAGCCGCTTGTGGCGCGGCTCTCTGGTCATGCGCCGGCCGCGTCAGCGGCCGGTGAAATCCGGCGCGCGCTTCTCCTTCCACGCCCGCGCGCCCTCGGCCAGGTCGCGGGACTGCTCGGAACGCAGCACCGCCTGCTCGATTGCGGCCAGATCGAGCTCGCCCCGCGCGAGGCGGTTCAGGTGCGCTTTCACGCCGAACAGCGGAATCGGAGCCATTGCCGCAATCTGCGCGCTCAGGGCGTCCAGCCGGGCCGATAGCATTTCTTGCGGCACCAGCTCGGTCAGGAATCCGATGCGCAGCATTTCGTCGGCCTGGATTTTTTCCGCCGTCAGGAACAGGCGCTTGGCCTGGTCCAGGCCCAGGCGCGTCACATAGCGCGACATGCCGCCCGCGTAGAAGTGCAGGCCCAGGCGCGTGGCCGGCATGAACATGTCGGACTGCGGCGTGCCGATGCGGAAATCGCAAGCCAGGCACAGGTCCGTGCCGCCGCCATAGGCCCCGCCCTGCACCGCGGCGATGGTCACTGGCCGCGCCGCCTCGATCAGGTCCATGGTCTGGCCAAAATAAAGAGAGCTGGGCGCGCTGTCGGACGCCAGGGACGAAATGTCATACCCGCTGCAAAAATACTTGCCGTCGGATTGAAAGCGCAGCACCCGCACGGCGTCGTCCGCGTTGACCCTGTCCAGATGCTCTCTGAGGACCGCCAGGTCCTGCGGCCCGAGCCGGTTGGCATGGCCGGGCCTGCGCAGCCGGATGGTCGCCACGTGGCCGTCGACGGCAAGGCTGGGCGTATCGGCGGGACCCGTCATGTGCACGTCTCCGCCTGATGCGCCACGCCCTCGGCCAGCAGCCGGTCGATCTCGGCATCTGCCATCCCGTAACGGGCGAATACCTCGCGCGTGTGCTGGCCGAACACGGGCGGAGCGCGGCGGCTCGGCGCCTGCGCGCCGCTCAGGCCCAGGGGCAGGTCCACCTGCCGCAATTCGCCCAACACCGGATGCGTCAACGAGCGGACCAGTCCGCAAGCCTGCACCTGCGCGTCGGCGAACACATCCTCCAGGGTATTGATGGGCCCTGCGGGAATGCCGCCCTCGATCATCAGCGCGGTCCATTCCATGCGCGTCTTGCGCTTGAGCCCCGCCTCCAGCTCCTGCTTCAACGCATAGCGGTGCTGCATGCGCTCGGCGTTCGTCAGGAACCGCTCGTCGGACACCAGATGGGAGAGTCCGAGAATGCCGCAAAGCCTGACCCACATCGCCTGGGTCGCGGGCGCCAGGTTGAGCGGCCCATCCGCGGTCTCGAATGTGCCGTAGGGCGCGATGACCGGATGCACGTTGCCGCAGGGTTCCGGGATCTCCCCCTTGCTGAGGTAGCGCTGGCCCTGCACGCTGAGCAACGCCATGAGGCCCGCCAGCAGCGAGGTTTCGACATGCTGCCCGCGGCCGGTCGAGGCACGCTGCGCGACGGCGGACAGTATTCCTATCGTCAGCCACATGCCGGCGCTCAAGTCGCCCACGGCCACGCCCACCCGCATCGGCCCCGATTCCGGCGTGCCGGTCAGGCTCATGAAGCCCGAATAGCCTTGCGCGACCTGATCGAATCCGGCCCAGTCCCGCGCCGGCCCCTTGCTGCCGAAGCCGGAAATCGACGCCATGATCAAGCCCGGATGCTCTTGCGCCAACGCCTCGTATCCCAGGCCCATCGCCTCCATCGTTCCGACCTTGAAGTTCTCGACCACGATGTCGGAAGCCAGGGCCATCTTGCGCAGCAGCGCGATCCCTTCCGGCTTGCGGAAGTCCACGCCTATGCCTTGCTTGCTGCGATTGGCACTAAGATAATAAACACTTATGTCGTCATCGAAGGGGCCCCACTGCCGCGCCATCTCGCCGGCGGGCATGGGTTCCACCTTGACGACCTCGGCGCCCAGGTCTCCCAGAATCATTGTGCAGAAAGGCCCGGAAAGGGCCCGAGTCAGATCCAGCACTTTCAGCCCTGCCAATGGCAGACTCATGTTCGTCCTCCCGTGATGCGAAGCCCATTCTAGGCAGCGCTTCACAGGTCCCGAAAATACTGTTTTCCGATCCATTCATAAGATTTTCTTATCCAATGAATCTGCGTCAGCTCAAGTACTTCGTCCGGGTGGTTGAAATGCGCAACATGACCCGGGCCGCCGAAAGTCTGCATGTGGCGCAACCCGCGCTGAGTCAGCAGATGGCGCTGCTGGAGGAAAGCCTGGGCGTCGCACTGCTGGTGCGCGGGGTCAAAGGCGCCCAGCCCACCGCGGAAGGCCTGTTGCTGTACCGGCACGCGCAAACCATCCTGCGTCAGGTCGACAGCACTCGCAGCCTGCTGTCCAAGACCGGGGACCAGGTCACCGGCACGGTGTCGATAGGACTGGCCTCCAGCACCGCGCGCATGCTGGCGTTGCCGCTGATGCGCCGGGCCAAGGCGGAGCTGCCTTCGGTGGTGTTGGAAATCGTCGATGTGCCCAGCGCGGACCTGACCAAGCTGGTGCTGCAGGGACGCATCGATTTTTCCTTGTCGCCGGACCAGCAACCCATGCAGGGACTGCTGCGCACGCCGCTGCTGCGCGAGAGCCTGTTCCTGCTGGCTCACGCCAGCGTCGCGCTGCCGCGCCGCACGCTGGCCATCGCGGACTTCGCCGCCTTGCCCCTGGTTCTGCCCAGCCTGCCCAACACGCTGCGCGCACGCCTGGACCATGCCTTCCTGACCGCCGGCCTGACCTGCAATCTGTTTGCCGAAGCCAGCACCTCGGCCATCCTCGTCCCCGCGGTGCGCAGCGGCATGGCCGCCACGATCCTGCCCTGCTCGGCCGCGCAGCCCGAAATCGCGGAAGGGTCGATCGTGGCGCATGCCCTGGACGACACGCTGTCGCGCGAACTGGTGCTATGCGCCAGCGAGAGCCTGCCCCCCACGCCGGCGGTGAGCCAGATCATGGCCTTGTGCAAGGACGAAATAAAACGCCTGATCGACGATCAGGCGTGGCAGGGATGCGCGCTGCTGAAGCAGAGCCCGCGCTAACCCAGATGGTGCGCCAGCGACACGATGATCGGCCCCAGCACTGGCAGCAGCACGTTGGCGATGGCGTAGGTCACCGTGTAGCCCAGTAGCGGCACGGAACTGCCGCTGGAGGTCAGGATGGCGCTGATGGCCGGCGTGCTGACATGCTGGCCAGCGATGGCGCCGACCAGCAAGGGACCTTCGATCTTCAGGATCTTGTGTCCCACCCACAGCGACAGGCAGGCAGGCCCCAGCGACACCAGCAGGCCGATGAGCGGCAATACCGCGCCGTGCTCGCGGATCAGCGCGATGGCTTCCGGCCCCGCCGACAAGCCCACGCAGGCCACGAACACAGCCAGGCCCAGATCCTTCAGCAACTGCACGGCATGGTCCGGCATGTGGCCTATCGAGGGCCGCTTGGCGTTGATCCAGCCGCAGACCAGACCGCTGACCAGCGCGCCCCCGCCACTGCCCAGCGACACGGGGATGCCCCACATCCGCGCGCTCAGGCTGCCGATCAACAAGCCGGCCAGGATGCCGAACGCCAGGAACACCAGGTCGGTCACGCCGCTGCGCCGCAGCTCGTTGCCCAGCGCCGCGCCGGCCTGGGAGAGTTCGGGCTCGGCGCCGACCAGCGTAACCAGGTCGCCGTACTGCACCACGGTGGCTGGCGTGATCGGCAAGGAATGGCCCGAGCGCACTATGGACTGCAGAAACACGCCACGTGCGCGTTGGGCGTTGGGCCGCTTCGCCAGTTCGCCGACGGTATGGCCATTGACGGCCTTCTTGTTGACGATGACGGCCAGCTCGCTCAGCTGCAAGTCGTCGGCATGCGCCTCCGGCAGCTGGATTTCGGGTCCGATGACGGAACCCGCGCGCAGCGCGAAGCGCCGCAAGCCCAGCACCACCACGATGTCGCCCGTGGCCAGCATGTCGCCGGGCGTGGCGTCCACCGCCTCGCCATTGCGCAGGATGCGGCTGATGACGGTGCGTCCGCCCAGCGCGGCTTCCACTTCAGCCACGCTTTTGCCATCCGCGTCCTTGACCACGTGCGAGCGTCCCACCAGCCGCGGCAAGGTGGGCATGTTCGCGTCCTCGCCCTCTCCGGCCGCCACGCCGAGCTTTTCCTCCAATGCCTTGGAAGCCTCGCGCAGATTCATGCGCAACAGGGCTGGCGCTACCTGGCTGGTGAAGAACACGATGCTGATCAGGCCAACCAGATAGGTCAGCGTGTAGGCCGTGGCGATGTTGGCTTCCATGCGCTGGACCTCGGCATCCGCCAGGCCCAGATGCTTGAGCGCCTCTGCCGCCGTGCCTACCACGGCCGATTCGGTGGCCGCGCCGGCCGCGAGGCCCGCCGCCGTCCCAGCGTCCAGGCCGAACAGCGGCACCGCGGCCAGCACGATGGTCAGCACCAGCAATGCTTCGATGATAGGCAGCGCGATGTAGCGCAAGCTGGAGCGGTTCAGGTTGGCAAAGAACTGCGGCCCGCCCGAGTACCCCATCGCGAATATGAACAGGGCGAAGGCGACTTCCTTGAGGTCGCCGCGCATCTGACAACCCGTCTGGCCGATCAGCAGGGCGACGATGAGTGTTCCGCACACGCCGCCTAGCTGGATCGGTCCGACTTTCAGCTTGCCGATCAGGTATCCCAAGCCCACCGTCACAAACAGCACTGCGATGGGAACGCTATTGAAAAACCCGACCGTACAAGTCATGTCGTCATGTCGCCCTGGAGGTTGCTGCCCGGCCCGCCTACTTGCGCGCCACGGCCTTCTTGGCGGACTTCGCCGCCGTGTCGGCCTTCTTCACTGCCTTCTTGACCGCTTTCTTGGCTGCCGCGGTCTTGCCCGCCTTGCGCTTGGCCGCGGGCGCCTTCGTGGTCTGGCCCTTGCCGGCCGTCGGGCCCGAACGCACCAGTTCGCCGGCCTTCCACGCCTCGACGTACTCGGTGGCGGCTTCGACCATATGCTTGCCGATCTTGGCGTAGTCGCCGTCGTCCAGGTTCGCCAGCGACACGCGGATCGACCATGGCGGACCGCCGAAGCCGCCGCCGTCCATCAGCACCACGCCGGATTTCTCGGCCAGGCGGAACAGGAAGTCGACCGGCTCGTAGTTGGCCATCATGTACTTGCAGAACGCATCGCCGTACGTGATCTTGGCCCAGACCATGAAATCCAGCTCGACGTAGTACCAGGCGCGCATCGGATCTTCGGGCGGCATGGGTATGCCCAGGCCGCGCCACAAGGCATCGCGGCGCGCGCGCACGATCTTCATCGTCAGGTGCTTGTAGGAGTCCTTCAGGTCCATCAGGTGCGACAGCGCGAAGAATCCCATCTGCACCTGCTGCGGCAAGGACAGGCCCGCGGTGTGGTTCAGCGCGACGTTGCGGCTGTCGGCCACCAGCCGGTCGATGAACTTGAGCTTTTCGGGCTCCATCGTCATGGCGCCATAGCGCTTGTTCAGGCGCTGTTTCCAGGATGCAGGCAATTCGGCGATGCGGCGGTCCATGGTGTTCTTTTCATGGGTCGCAATCACGCCCAGGCGCCATCCCGTGCAGCCGAAGTTCTTCGAGAACGAGTACACGCAGATGGTGTTGTGCGGCACTTCCGCCATCAGCGAGCGGAAGTTCGGCACGAAGGTGCCATAGACATCGTCCGTCACCAGCACCAGGTCCGGATTCTTGCGGATCAGGCGCACGATCTGCTTCATCTCGACCGGGCTGAACGCCACCGACGGCGGGTTGCTGGGGTTGACCGTGACCGCCAGCTTGATCTTGGGATTCTCGAGCTTGGCGATTTCGGACGCCGGGTAGTGCCAATCATGGGTGCCGTCGGCCCGCAGGCTGCTGGCGTTGATCGGCACGATCTTGAACTGGAAGCGCTCCAGATGCGAGATCTCGATATAGGGCGTGAAGGTCGGCAGGAACAGCGCGATGGTATCGCCCTGCTTGAGCAGGCCGTTCTGCATCAGCGAATCGAAGATGTAGCACATGGCCGCAGTGCCGCCTTCGACCGGGAACAGGTCGAACTTGCCCTTGGGCGGACGGCCGTCGCACATTTCCTTGATCAGGTAATCGTGCACGATCTGTTCAAGATGGACCAGCGCGCGCGGCGGCACGGGATAGTTGTCGCCGATGATGCTGTCCGTCAGTTCATGGACCCACGCGTCGGGGTCGAAGCCCTTGACCTTGACGCCGTACTCCAGCACGCCGACCAGGAAATCGTAGCCGTCCATGCCTTTGTGCTTGGCCAGGAACTTGCGCATCCGGTCGGCGCAGCCCTTCTTGGCCGGCATGCCCGCCAGGATGGACTCGTCGCGCACGCGGCGCGCTTCCTTCATCGCGAACTGGCCCATCAGGAAGAAGGCGTCGCGCGGTTCGGTGGCGATCCAGTTAGGGTTGCCGCGGCCCGCGTTCAGCATGGTGATCGCGGCGGTGTGCTGGTTGTCCTTGGCCAGCGTGATCAGGTAGTCCTTGAGTTCAAACGGAGAAAGCTGCTCCAGGTCGCGTTGGCGCGAACGGGTGGTTTTCAAGGCCGAAGCCAGGCTGACGGTAAGAGGCGCGGTGGAAGCCATTGTTCAGTACTCCTGGTTTGCATGGTGACAGGCGCTGAGCGTCGCCGGCCGCGCCGGCGCGCTTGCAAAACGCCCCGCAAGCGCGGGGCTGGCGGGGCGTTCTGCTAGGACATGAGCATGACGATGACAATCCCCCAGATGATGAGCAGGGTATTGCCGATGGCGTAAGGAACCGTGTAGCCCAGGGCAGGCACCTGGCTCTTCGCCGTTTCAGTTATCTGGCCGATGGCCGCGGTGGTGGTCCGGGCTCCGGCGCAGACTCCCAACGCAATGGCGGGATGGAACTTGAATACATACCGCGCAATGTACACGCCCACGATCATCGGAACGCTGGTGGCGATGATGCCCGCGATGAAGAGCTTGGCGCCCAATTGCTGGAAGCCCAGCACGAATCCCGGCCCTGACGATATACCCACGACCGCGACGAACGTCGTCAGCCCCACCGATGTCAGGAACCAGTGCACCGGTTCCGGCACACGGCCGAAGGTCGGATGCACCGAACGCAGATAGCCGAAGATCAGGCCGGAAATCAGCGCGCCGCCGGAGGTCGACAAGGTGACGGGAACGCCGCCCACGGTCAGCACCAGAGAGCCGAACAGGCCGCCCAGCAGAATGCCGAAGCCGACGAAGACCATGTCGGTCTGGCTGGTGGCGCGATCCACGTAGCCCAGCCGGCCGACCACGCGTTCTACGTCGCGCTTGGCGCCCAGCACATACAGACGGTCGCCGCGATCAAGCTTCAAGCCCCAGTTGATCGGCATGTCGTGGCCGCCGCGCACGACCTTGCGCAGGAACACGCCGCGTCCCAGTTCGCGGCCCGCTTCGCTGTCGGCGATTTCCTTGATGGTCTTGCCGGCTATGTTCTTGTTGGTCAAGACGACTTCGACGACCTCGGCGGGCATGTTGATCAGGTCGCGGTCCTCGACTTCGGTGCCGATGATGCCGGCGGCCTGCGTAACCAACGCATCATGCCTGCCGGTCACGCCCAGCACGTCGCCTTGCTGCAGCACCGTCTTGGCATCGCTGTCGATGATCTGGTCGCCGCGCCGGATGCGCTCCACGAACACCCGGGCCTCGACGAAGCGGGACTCCAGCTCTCCCACCGTCTTGCCGGCGAATTCCTCGCGGTCCAGCTTGTAGGCGCGCGCGATGAACTTGCGGTAGCCCGACAACTCCATCGAGTCGGCGCCCCCCGACATCTTGGCTTCGTATTCCTGGCATTCTTTGACGATGTCCACGCGCATCAGCTTCGGGCCCAGGGATGCCAGGATCCAGGCGCTTCCAACCGTGCCGAAGATGTAGCAGACCGCGTACGCGACGGGAATGCTGTCAATCCATTTCTTTTTGGTTGCTGCGTCTATGCCCAAGCCGTTGATGGTGTCCGTCGCCACGCCCATGACCGCGGAAATGGTTTGGGCCCCTGACAGCAGGCCTGCGCCGGTGCCGGCATCGAAGCCAAAGCCTACGGCTGTCGCCCATGTCACCAACAGGCAGATCACGCAAATAATGACGGCAAAGATGACCTGCGGAAGGCCGTCGCTTTTCATCCCTCGGAAGAACTGCGGTCCGACGCCGTAACCCAGACCGAAGAGGAAGAGCAGGAAGAAGACCTGCTTGAGGACGGGAGCGATCGTGATATTGAGCTGTCCCACCAGCACGCCGACCAGCAGCGTGCCAGTCACGGCTCCCAGATTGAATCCGAAGAGTTTCTTGGCGCCTATCCAGTACCCGAGACCGAGGGTAAGGAATATCGCAAGTTCCGGATATTTTCGCAGAGTGTCAAAGAACCA
This sequence comes from Achromobacter sp. K91, assembly GCF_003576205.1. Classification (NCBI taxonomy): domain Bacteria; kingdom Pseudomonadati; phylum Pseudomonadota; class Betaproteobacteria; order Burkholderiales; family Alcaligenaceae; genus Achromobacter; species Achromobacter sp. K91. The sequence goes on from NZ_QWFB01000037.1 coordinate 58,417, forward strand.
TTCCATCCCGAATCTCCTTCGTTCTGTACAGGCCAAGCACTTGCGCGAATCTAGCTGCGCGCGGAACACATTATCAGAATCTTTCGAGAAATCAAAAGATTTGGAATACTGAAATCACAAGATGTGTAGTCCTCGCGTCAAAATAATAAAAAAGCCCGCCAGCGCGAAGCTGGCGGGCCTTCGATACGGCTGCGCGTGTGGCTTACAGCGCGCCGGTCAGTTCGGGCACGACCTGGAACAGATCGCCCACCAGGCCATAATCGGCCACGCCGAAGATCGGCGCTTCCGGATCCTTGTTGATGGCCACGATGACCTTCGAATCCTTCATGCCGGCCAGATGCTGAATGGCGCCCGAGATACCAACCGCGACATACAGTTGCGGGGCAACGATCTTGCCGGTCTGACCGACTTGCCAGTCGTTAGGCGCGTAGCCGGCGTCGACCGCGGCGCGCGAGGCGCCGAGCGCTGCGCCCAGCTTGTCGGCCAGCGGGTCCAGGATCTTGAAGTTTTCGGCGCTGCCCAGACCACGGCCGCCGGAGACGACGACGCGCGCGCCAGCCAGTTCCGGACGATCGCTCTTGGCGACTTCACGGCCCACGAAGGTGGACAGGCCCGAATCGGCCACGGCGGCGACTTCTTCCACCGCACCCGAACCGCCCTGCGCGGCCACGGCGTCAAAGCCGGTGGTGCGCACGGTGATGACCTTGACGGCATCGGCCGACTGCACCGTGGCAATGGCGTTGCCGGCGTAGATCGGGCGTTGGAAAGTGTCGGCCGATTCCACGCCGATGATGTCGGAGATCTGCGCCACGTCCAGCTTGGCAGCCACGCGGGGGGCCACGTTCTTGCCCGAGGCGGTCGCGGGGAACAGGATGTGGCTGTAGCCCGAGGCCACGGCCAGCACCTGGGCGGCGACGTTCTCGGCCAGGCCGTCGGCCAGTTGCGGCGCGTCGGCCAGCAGGACCTTGGCCACGCCGGCGGCGGCGGCGGCCTGGTCGGCCACGGCGCGCGCGTTGGCGCCGGCGACCAGCACGTGCACGTCGCCTCCGATCTTGGCGGCGGCGGCGACGGCGTTCAGGGTTGCGCCCTTGAGCTGGGCGTTATCGTGTTCGGCAATAACCAGCGTCGTCATGTTCAGACCACCTTCGCTTCGTTCTTGAGTTTGTCCACCAGGGCCGCGACATCGGCCACCTTGATGCCGGCCTTGCGGGCGGGCGGCTCGCTGACCTTCAGCGTCTTCAGGCGCGGCGCGGCGTCCACACCCAGCTCTTCAGGCGTGACGGTGTCCAGCTGCTTCTTCTTGGCCTTCATGATGTTGGGCAGCGTGACGTAGCGCGGCTCGTTCAGGCGCAGGTCGGTGGTGACGATGGCGGGCAGCTTCAACGTCAGCGTTTCCAGGCCGCCGTCGACTTCGCGCGTGACCGTGACCTTGCCATCGGCCAGCTCGACCTTGCTGGCGAACGTGGCTTGCGGCCAGTCCAGCAGCGCGGCCAGCATCTGGCCGGTCTGGTTTGCATCGTCGTCGATGGCTTGCTTGCCCAGGATCACCAGCTGCGGCTGTTCCTTGTCGACCAGCGCCTTCAACAGCTTGGCCACGGCCAGCGGCTGGAGTTCGGCATCGGTCTGGACCAGCACGCCGCGGTCGGCGCCGATGGCCATGGCCGTGCGCAGCGTTTCCTGGCATTGCGCAACGCCGCAAGAAACCGCCACGACCTCCGCGACAGCACCCTTCTCCTTCAGGCGGGTCGCTTCCTCGACGGCGATCTCGTCAAAGGGGTTCATGGACATCTTCACATTGGCGATATCCACGCCGGTTTGATCAGACTTGACGCGCACCTTGACGTTGTAGTCAACGACGCGTTTGACAGGTACCAAAACCTTCATCCCGCTGCCTCCAAATGGAAAATAATTACCCGGCATGCGCCGGGATCGCATTGCACAATTTTTTCTCGATTCTACAGCTTCGCCAGCGCTCGTATATGGGCGACCACGCTGCGGCCCAAGGCGGACAAGTTGTAACCGCCTTCCAGCGTGCTGACGATGCGCCCCTGACAGTGGCGCTCGGCCACCTCCACGAGCTGTTCTGTTATCCAGGCGTAATCCGCCTCGACCAGGCCCATCTGGCCCATGTCGTCCTCGCGATGCGCGTCGAAACCGGCCGATACCAGGATCAGTTCGGGCCGGTGCGCTTCCAGCGCCGGCAGCCAGGTATCGGTGACGATGGTCCTGACCGCCGCCCCGCCGGTGTACGCGGCCACGGGCACGTTCAGCATGTTCGAAGCGGGACTCTCGGCGCCGCTATTGGGAAAGAACGGATGCTGGAAGAAGCTGCACATCAGCACCCGGTCGTTGCCGGCGAAGATGTCTTCGGTGCCGTTGCCGTGGTGCACGTCGAAATCGACGATGGCCACGCGCGAGAGGCCGTGGAAGTCCAGCGCATGCTGCGCCGCAATAGCGACGTTGTTCAGAAAGCAGAATCCCATGGCCTGGGAACGGCAGGCGTGATGCCCCGGGGGCCTCACCGCGCAGAAGGCCGTGCGGGCCTCTCCGCCCATCACCGCATCCACCGCGGCCACCCCTGCCCCGGCCGCGTACAGGGCGGCTTCGTAGGTATGGGGATTCATCAGCGTATCCGGATCGATAGGGAAATACCCTTGCTCCGGCGTATGTTCACGCAAACTGTTCAGATACTGGACAGTGTGCACCCGCAATATGTCATGGCGGGATGCCTGCGGCGCCTGGCGGTCGTCCAGGTAAGGCATCAAGCCGCTGGCAAGCAACTGGTCTGAAATGGCGTCCAGCCTCTGGGGGCTTTCGGGATGCCAACTGCCCATTTCATGCAGGCGGCATGCCGGGTGGGTAAGATACATGGTCTCCATAAGGAAGATTATGTTCATCTGTCGGCGATTACTGCAACTCGGAACGCTCTCCGCCCTGCTGGCGGGCTGCTCCACCACCGCCCCCTCTGCACCCAACACCGTCGCCGGCCAGCCGGCCGCCGAATCAACCCCGGCCCCCATCCGCATCGGACCCAGCGCGCCGACACCTGGATCCGAACTGGCGGACGACGCCCCCGCCGCGCTGGCCGCCAATGGCACGTTGCGGCCTGAAGTCCGCACTTTCGTGGAAAACCTGGCCACCGAGCGCCAACTGCCGCTGGACCCCATGGTCGCCGCGCTGGCCGGTTCGCGCTACAACGCCACCGTCGCGCGCCTGATCGCGCCGTCGCCCCCGGGCAAGAAGATCTGGCGCAGCTGGCTGACCTACCGCTCGCGCTTCGTCGAACCCAAGCGCATCGGCTGGGGCGTGGAGTTCTACAACGAGAACCGCGACCTGCTCAACCAGGCGGCGCAGCGCTTCGGCGTTCCGGCGCCGGTGATTGCCTCGATCATCGGCGTGGAAACGCTGTACGGCCGCAATATGGGCAATTTCCGCGTGCTGGATGCGCTGACGACGCTGGCCTTCGACTACCCGGACCCCGCCAAGCCCGAACGCGCCACCATGTTCCGCGGCCAGCTTGCCGACTTCCTGACCCTGGTCATGAAAGACAAGCTGGACCTGGAAACCCGCGGCTCGTACGCCGGCGCCATCGGCATGCCGCAGTTCATGCCCACCAGCGTCATGCATTACGCGGTGGACGGCGACGACAACGGCCATATCGACCTGAGCAACAACACCCGCGACGCCATCATGTCCGTGGGCAGCTTCCTGTCGCAGCACGGCTGGCAGCGCGGCCTGCCGGTGTTCGCACCCGTGGTGCTGCCTGCCGATCCCACCGCGCTCGTCGACGGCGGACTGGAACCCAAGCAAAGCTGGGGCACGCTCACCGCCGCCGGCGCCCGCCTGCAGCCAGGCGCATCGGCCTCGGGCTGGGGCAGCCAGCCGCTGGGCGTGGTCGACCTGGTCGAGGAGGCCCGAGGCACGGCGCAATATCGCGTCGGCACGCCCAACTTCTTCGCGCTCACCAAGTACAACCGCAGCTACTTCTACGCGACCTCGGTAGCGGATCTGGCAAGCGAGATCGAAGCGCGCGTGGGCCGCTGAAGCCCCCAGGACCCGCGGCGCCAGGCGCCGCGGTCCTGCGCTTTACACCGTCGCAACCGGCGTCACGGGCGAACCCACGGCGCCAGGCAGGTTCAGCGGCGGCGCCGTCAGCAGGAAGCGGCTGCGGCCGTTGGCCGTCAGCCAGCGCGCCAGCGCCCCCAGGTACCACATCTCGCCGATCGGCAGGCCGAGCTTGAAAATGCAGTGGTGGTGCAGAGGCAGCGCCGCGCAGCAGGCATTGGGCTTCTGCGTGGGATAGATTTCCAAGGCGTGGTTGTCCGAGGCCATGGCCGCCACCTTCGAGTCGGTGATCCACTGCAGCAGCTTCTCGTCGCTGCCGTCCAGGCCGGCGCAGATCTCGTGCAGCGTATGGGGATCCGGCTCGCGGTTCTTTTCCAGCAGGGCGTCGCCGAATTCCGTATGGAACAGCACGATATCGCCCTGCTCGATCTCGATCCGGTCCGCGTCCAGGATGCGCATCAGCTCGTCATAGCCGACCGACTTCTGCTCCCGTCCGTAGTGGCGCGCCAGATCGACCATCACGCCGCGCGTCTGCAGGCACGATTCGGCCAGCTGGGTGATGTCCAGCTTCTTGGCGTTGGAGGCCGGCCCCTGGCCCAGATCGGTCTTGGCATAGCCATTGTCCACGTCGTAGTCCACCGGACCCACCACGTGCTCGTTGGGCCGGTAGCCGTTGTAGTAGACGCGCTCGGGCAGGCCGTCGCCATTGGCGTCGAACAGCGCGCCCACGTGGGCCAGCGAATCCCATTGCGTCGAATACTGCAAGCTCATTTCGACGATGTCGTCGCTGAGCACGTCGACGCAGCCGGGACGCAGGCGTCCCAGCGGGAAATTCAGGTACTGGTCGCCGTCCCTCTCGGTGGGCCGCAGCTTGGGCGGATGGCGCCGCACGTTCACGCCGTTGCCGCCCGGGTAATCCAGCGGCAGCGACAGGCAGAAGCTCAGGCCTTCGCGCACTTCCCGCATGCCGCTCAGCACGTTCGCGGGGGTGATGTAATTCAGGCAACCTCGCTGGTCGTCAGGCCCGAAATCTCCCCAGTTCGATCCCTCAGGACGGTTCTTCCATCTCATGCGTTGCAACTCCTGGTCGATTGAATGCTGTTTGACATAAATTTATCACGTATAGGATACTAACATCATGGATGTGAAAACCGCCGGCCGAGTGCTGGATGTGCTGAACCTCTTTGCCGAGGAGCAGAAGCCCCTGCTGTACAGCGAGATCGCTGCCCAGATGGGAATTCCGCTGTCGAGCTGCCATGGTCTGCTGAAGACCATGGTGGCGCGCGGCTATCTCTATGAAATCGGCAAGAAGCACGGCTATTACCCGACCCAGAAACTGATACACGTGGCCACCCTGATCTGCCATAGCGACCCGCTGAACGCGGTGATCGAGCCGGTGCTGGCCCGGGTGCGGGACCTGACGGGCGAGACGGCCTTGCTGGCCAAGCTGGCCGACGACAAGGTCGTGTACCTGATCGTCGCCGAGTCCAAGCAGACCATCCGCTTCTCGCATCAGCCGGGCGGCTTCAAGGCGGTGCACGCCACCAGCTCCGGCAAGGCGCTGCTATCGGTGCTGTCGCAGGAAGAACGGCAGAAGTGGTTCAAGGCCTACAGCGGCTTTGCCGCCTACACGGACAGCACGCTCACCAGCCGGGAAGCCTTCGACCGCGACCTGGAGGCGGGCATGGCGCGCGGCTGGCAGCGCTCGGTGGGCGAGAACGTCGAGGACGTGATGTCCATTTCGCTCGGATTCCGCGCATACGAACAACCCTTTGCCATCGTGGTGGCCGGCCCGCTGAGCCGGATGCTGAAGAACGAAGCCACCACGGGGAAACAGCTGGCCGAGGTCAAGGCGATGCTGCAAGCAGCGCTGCCCTCGGCCAATCTCACCTTTGTAGGAGTAGACAGTAGATGAACAAACGCACCTTCCTCGCCGCGGCCTGCTCGGCGATCGCCACGGCGGCCGTGCCGGCAGCAACCGCCTACGCGCAGGCGGACTATCCGGACAAGCCCATCCGCGTGATCATGCCTTGGGCGGCAGGAGGACCGACAGACGTGGTCGGCCGCCTGATCGCGGTCCAGATGGGCGAGATCCTGGGTCAGCCGCTGGTGATCGAAACCCGCGCGGGGGCCAGCGGCACCATCGGCACGGCCCAGGTCGCCAAGGCGCCGGCGGATGGCTACACCTTGCTGATGAACCCGTCGGTGCAGGGCATCTATCCGGCCCAATTCAAGAATCTGAGCTTTGACCCGATCAAGGACTTCAAGATGGTGGGCGTGCTGGGCACGGTGCCGATGGTGGCCGTCGTCCCGCCCAACTCGAAGTTCAAGACCTTCGGCGAACTGATCAAGCAGGGCCAGGCCCAACCCGGTTCGCTGACCTTCGCATCCCCCGGCGTGGCCACCTTGCCGCACCTGGCGGGCGAACTGATCAATACCTCCACCAAGGCCAAGATCACCCATGTCGGCTACCGCGGCAGCAGCCCGGCCCTGACCGACGTCGCGGGCGGCCACGTGGACCTGATGTACGCGCCGCTGGCGCCGGCTCTCCCGCTGATCCAGAGCGGCAAGATCCGCCCGATCGCCGTGACGACCAAGACCCGCCTGGCCGAACTGCCCGACGTGCCGACCATCGCGGAAAGCGTCCTGCCCGGCTTCGACATCGTCACCTGGTACGGCATGTGGGCGCCCAAAGACACGCCGCAGCCCATCATCGCCAAGCTGAACAAGGTCATGATCGAAGCCTCGCAATCGCCCAAGGTGGTTGAAGCGCTGAAGTCGCAAGGCACGCTGCCCAGCACCATGAGCTACCAGGAAGCCGAAGCCTTCAACCTGGCGGAGAGCGAGCGTTGGATCAAGGTGATGCAGGACGCCGGCATCCAGCCCGAATAAGTGCGCAAGAAACACGGGCGCACGCCGCGCCCGACCAATGAAAAACCGCCATGCCCGGCAAACCCGGCATGGCGGTTCTGTTCTGCCCGACGGCGATCAGGCGTTCAGTTGAAGACGCCCGTGGACAGGTAGCGGTCGCCGCGGTCGCACACGATGAACACGATGGTGGCGTCGTTGACGCGTTCGGCCACGCGCAGGGCGGCAACCAGCGCGCCCGCCGATGAAATTCCGCCGAAGATGCCCTCTTCCGCCGCCAGCCGGCGCGCCATCTGTTCGGCCTCGGCCTGCTCGATGGATTCATAGGCGTCCACCCGGCTGCGATCGAAGATCTTGGGGAGATAGGCTTCGGGCCACTTGCGGATGCCCGGGATCGACGATCCTTCGGCGGGCTGCGCGCCCACCACCTGCACTGCGGGGTTGCGCGACTTCAGGTAGGTCGACACGCCCATGATGGTGCCGGTGGTGCCCATGGCGCTCACGAAGTGGGTAACGCGCCCTTCGGTCTGGTTCCAGATTTCCGGCCCGGTGGTTTCGATGTGGGCGCGGGGGTTGTCAGGGTTGGCGAACTGGTCCAGCACCAGACCGCGGCCGTCCGCCTGCATGGCCGACGCCAGGTCGCGGGCGTATTCCATGCCGCCCTTGTCCGCGGGCGTCAGGATCAGCTCGGCGCCGTAGGCCGTCATGGCCGCGCGGCGTTCCACCGACAGGTTGTCCGGCATGATCAGGATCATGCGGTAGCCGCGCATGGCGGCAGCCATGGCCAGCGCGATGCCGGTATTGCCGCTGGTCGCCTCGATGAGGGTGTCGCCCGGCTTGATGTCGCCGCGCTCTTCCGCGCGGGCGATCATCGACAGGGCCGGACGGTCCTTCACGGAGCCGGCGGGGTTGTTGCCCTCCAGCTTGGCCAGGATGACATTGCCCCGGGCGGCGCCCGCGGCCCCGGGAATGCGCTGCAGGCGCACCAGCGGCGTATTGCCGACGGTTTGCTCGATAGTGGGATAGGTAGTAGTCATGCGGACGATGATAACCCCGCCTGGCGGCGCGCGCCGCCAAAAGCCGCGCTCCCGCCAGGGCTACCCGCGCGGCGCGCGACGCGCTCAGGGCCGGGCGCGGGCCGCGGGCTGGGACGCCGCCGGTTTCGCTTCGGATTTGGCTTCGGCCTTGCCCGCAGCCGGCTTGCCCTGCGCCGGCTTGGCCGCCGTATCGCCCTGCCCGGCCTGAGGGCCCGTCCCTGCCACCTGCAGGCCGGCCTCTTGCAGGGCCTGCGCCTTCTTCGGGCCGATGCCGCGCACGCGTTCAGCCAGGTCGTTCAAGGATTCGAACTTGCCGCCCCGTTCGCGCTCCTTGATGATGATTTCCGCCATGCGCGGGCCGATGCCCCGGACGCCTTCGAGCTGCTGGGCATTGGCCTGGTTGAGGTCCACCGCGTGCGCCTGCGGCGCGGCCAGGCCCAGGCCCGCCGTTACCAGCAGCGCGCCCAAGGCCTGCCGCAAAGGGCGCGGCCGGGCGCCGGAAGCAAGGGTGGCGCGCACCCTGCGCCATCTGGCAAAAGGGGCCGGGTGGGCAGCGGCGGATTGAAGGAATGGATTCATGGAGGGTCTCCCAGGTGTCTGGCGCAACGGCTGTCACGCCACGCTCAGATCATGCGGGCGACGCGCCCCGCCACGGCGGCGCAGTGAATGGAAACATCCGCCCCGGCAAACCGCCAGGCGAAAAAAAGCCACCGCGAACGGTGGCTTTTCTTGCAGACCCGGCGCAGTGGCGCAGACTTACTTGCGGGCGCGCCAGTAACGCACGTACTCGGTGACGCCGGTCCGCACATCGCGCATCGGCGCCTGGAACCCCGCTGCGCGCAGGCGCGTGACATCGGCCTGCGTGTAGCTCTGATAGCGCCCTTTCAGGTCGTCCGGGAACGGGATGTAGCGGATCAGATCCAGTTCCACCAGTTGCGCCAGCGTCAGCTCGGCTTCGCCGCGCTCCGCGCGCAGCGCATTGACCACGCCGGCCGCCACATCGTTGAAGGGCTGCGCGCGGCCCGTTCCGCAGTTGAAAATACCCGACTGCTCGGGGTGGTCCAGGAAATGCAGGTTGACCGCGACCACGTCTTCGACGGAAATGAAGTCGCGGCTCTGGCCGCCATCCACGTAGCCGTCCCAGCCCGCGAACAGGCGCACGTGCCCATGCTCCAGGAACTGGTTCATGTTGTGGAACGCCACCGAAGCCATGCGGCCCTTGTGCTGTTCGTGCGGACCGTAGACGTTGAAGTAGCGCAGGCCCACCACCTGTGCGGTCAGGCTGTCCATGCGCTGGCGCAGGACCTGATCGAACAGCAGCTTGGAATAGCCGTAGACGTTCAGCGGGCCTTCGTTGGCGGGGTCTTCCACGTAGATCGAGGAACCGCCGTAGACCGCCGCCGACGAGGCGTACAGGAACGGAATGCGGCGCTCCTGGCAGAACTCGAACAGCTCCAGCGTGACGCGGTAGTTGTTGTCGAGCATGTAGCGGCCGTTGCGCTCGGTCGTGTCCGAGCACGCGCCCTGGTGCAGCACGGCACGCACTTCCCGCAGGCTGCCGTCGAGGACACGGCGGCGGAAGTCGTCCTTGTCCATGTAGTCCGCGATCTGGCAATCGACCAGGTTGACGAACTTGTCGCCTTCGGTCAGGTCATCGACCGCGATGATGTCCTTGATGCCGCGGCGGTTGAGCCCGCGCACCAGGTTGCTGCCTATGAAGCCCGCGGCTCCGGTAACGACGATCATGAGAGTTCTCCTGCCAATTCCGCGGCGGTGACGATGGACGTGCCAAGCTTGCCCACGGCGATGCCGCCGGCCTTGTTGGCCCAGCCCATCGCGTCGACCCACGGCAGATCGATGGCGCGCGACACGGCCAGCGTCGCCAGCACGGTGTCGCCTGCGCCGGACACGTCGAACACTTCGTGCGCCTGCGCGTCGATGTGGTCGCGCCCCGCGTCGGTAAACAAAGTCATGCCCTGCTCGGAACGGGTCACGAGCAAGGCTTCCAGATCCAGGTCGGCGCGCAGGCGCTGCGCGCGATCGGTGAGTTCGGCCTCGGAACTCCAGCGGCCCACGGCCTCCTGCATTTCCGAGCGGTTGGGGGTGACGAGCGTCGCCCCGCGGTAACGGGTGTAATCGTGGCCCTTCGGGTCCACCAGCACCGGCACGCCGGCGTTGCGGGCCAGCGCGATCAGCGATTCGACCCGCGCCAGCACGCCCTTGGCATAGTCGGACAGCACGACGATGTCGTGGTTGGCCAGATGGCGCGCGAAAGCGGCATCGACGTTGTCCAGCGCGGCCTGTGCCGGATGCTGTTCGAAGTCCACGCGCAGCAGCTGCTGCTGGCGACCCAGCACGCGCATCTTCAAGGTCGTGTGCAAGGACGGATCGGCGAGCAGCTCGGCCTGTATGCCGGCTTCGGCGGACAAGCGCCGGACGCTGTCGCCCGCCTCGTCTTCGCCCAGCACGCCGACCAAGGTCACATGGCCGCCCAGGGCCGCCACGTTGCGCGCGACGTTGGCCGCGCCGCCCAGGCGGTCTTCGCGGCGCGCCACGCGTACCACGGGCACCGGCGCTTCGGGCGAAATGCGTTCGACTTCGCCGAACCAGTACCGGTCCAGCATCACATCGCCCACCACGAGGACGCGGCTATGCGAAATGGCTTCGGCGGGAAATGCATTCATTCAAGTTCTTCCAAGCGGCGCGGCGCGTAGGTTTCCCAGGCGTTGCAGCCGGGACATTGCCAGTAAAAGCGACGCGCCTGAAAACCGCAACTGCGGCATGCGTAGCGGTCCAGCCGCTGCGTATGCTTGTGGATCAGGCTGCGCAACAACGTCAGGTCGGCGCCCGGCACTGGCGCCTGCTCGGCGCCGCTTTCCGGATTGGCCAGCTCGGCCTCCAGCAGACGGTCCAGCCCCAGCAGCGACGGATGACTGCGCAAGGCATTGCGGGCAAATGCCCATGACGGCGCGGAGCCCTGCTGGGCGCGCAGTTCGCGGAACAGCACGTTGAACAGGTCCAGCGACGCATGGCGCGCATACTGCTTCTGCAGCACGTCGAGCCCGGCCGCTTCCTGATTGGCGGCGCGGTAGTTCGCCAGGACCTGCTCGGCCACCAGGCCGGCGTACTCGGGAGCGTCGGTCATGATCGACTCCAGGTACAGGCGTTCGCGCTTCGGGTCCTGTTCGATCAGGGCCAGGCGGGCGCGCAGCATGGCGGTGCGCACCATGGCGCCTTTGCTCGACGCCGGATCGATGGTCGACAAGGCATGGTCGGCGGCATCCAGCGCCTTGTGGGCCGCGTCGATGTCGGCGGGCTTGGCCGACAGCGCGGTTTGCGCCTGTTCGCAGTAATAGTGCACGAGCTGCGGCACCGGCTCGTCGACCAGACCCTGCAGCGTCTTCACGGCTTCGATGGCGCGCGGCCAATCGTGCTCGGATTCGTAGATGCGGATCAGCGAACGCAGCGCGGGCAAGGCGTAGCGGGTGTCCTTGAGCTGCTCGAAGCCGTTTTCGGCGCGGTCCAGCATGCCGGCCTTGAGGAAATCCTGCGCCAGCTCGTGCTGCGCATGCTCGCGTTCGGCGGCGGGCAGGTCGGAACGGTTCAGGAGGCTCTGGTGCACGCGGATGGCGCGCTCCATTTCGCCCCGGCGGCGGAACAGGCTGCCCAGCGCAAAGTGCAGCTCGGTGGTTTCCGGGTCCAGCTTGGCCACTTCGACGAAGGCGTCGATGGCGCGGTCCGGCTCTTCATTGAGCAGGAAGTTCAGCCCGCGGAAATAGGAGTCGGGCAGGCTGCGGGTTTCCCGCAGCATTTGCCGGATATCGAAGCGCGCGGCCAGCCAGCCCAGCGCGAACAATACCGGCACGAAAATCAACCACCAAGGTTCAAAATCCACTATGCGGGCTCTTGCGGTAATTCAGTGCGGAAAGGGATTCAGTGCTGACGCAACGGCATCACAGCGGCGACATCGGGGCCACGGCCTCCGGCGGCACGGCGGGCGTGGTGCCGGCAACGGCGGCCTGGACACGGTCCAGCTCGCGGCGCAGGCGCATGGCTTCGCGGCGGCGGCGCATGGCGGCGGGCACGGTCAGCAACAAGCCAAACAAGGCGCCCAAGACGAACACGACCAGCATCACAACGATGAGGGGCACGTCCTGCACCACGTAATCGGCGTAGAACTTCACGGCGACCGGATCCGTGTTTTTCAACGCGAACATCAATACTGCAACAAACACGAGCAATCGCAGGGCCCAGACTAGGTAGCGCATGGCGCATGCTCCAAAGAATTCAAGACTATCAATTGTAAGCGACGGATCCCGCCTGGCGCCAAAAAACAAAGCCCCTTGATTGCTCAAGGGGCTAGGTTCTCGGTCCGATCCGCCCGAAGGCGGCCTTACTGCCGTGCCGTCAATGCATGGCGTGCAGACTCACCATCGACGGCATCGGTTCACTCGATCCAGAAGATTGAGCGTCCTCGTCATTGCCGCCGGCCAAGTCCACCCGCTCGCGCAATTCCTTGCCCGCCTTGAAGTGCGGCACCTGTTTTCCAGGCACCAGCACCTGTTCGCCGGATTTCGGATTGCGACCGATGCGGGGAGACCGCTGCGACAGCGAGAAGCTGCCAAAACCGCGGATCTCGATGCGCTGACCCGAGGCCAGGGCCTGGGTCATTGCGTCGAGCACGGTCTTGACCGCGTAATCGGTGTCGCGGGCGGCCAGCTGAGGATAGCGGGCCGCCAAGGCGGCGATCAGCTCCGACTTGGTCACGAATTAACCGTCGTTGCGCTGTTGGTCCAGCTTGGCCTTCAGCAGCGCGCCGAGGTTGGTGGTGCCGGACGAAGCGCTGGCGTCGGACATGCGCTGGATCGTTTCGGCGGTTTCGGCGTTGTCGCGGGCCTTGATCGACAGCTGGATCGAACGCGTCTTGCGGTCGATGTTGACGATCATGGCTTCGATGTTCTCGCCGGCGGTCAGAACGGTGGTGGCGTCTTCAACGCGGCCCGAGGAGATCTCGGAAGCGCGCAGGTAGCCTTCAACGTCCACGGACAGCGTGACAACAGCGCCCTTGGCTTCGACCGACTTGATGGTGCCCGGAACAACGGCGCCCTTGTCGAACGTGGCAACGAAGTTGTTGAAGGGGTCGCCTTCCAGCTGCTTGATGCCCAGCGAGATGCGCTCCTTGTCGGTATCGATGCCCAGAACCACGGCTTCGATCTCGTCGCCCTTCTTGAAGTTGCGCACGGCTTCTTCGCCGGTTTCCGTCCACGACAGGTCGGACAGGTGAACCAGGCCATCGATGCCGCCGGGCAGGCCGACGAACACGCCGAAGTCGGTGATCGACTTGATGGCGCCGCGGACCTTGTCACCACGCTTGAAGTTGGTGGCGAACTCTTCCCACGGGTTCTGGCGGCACTGCTTCATGCCCAGCGAGATGCGACGACGGTCTTCGTCGATTTCCAGGACCATGACTTCGACTTCTTCGCCCAGGGTCACGACCTTGCGCGGATCGACGTTCTTGTTGGTCCAGTCCATTTCGGAGACGTGCACCAGGCCTTCGATGCCGGCTTCGACTTCAACGAACGCGCCGTAGTCGGTCAGGTTGGTGACCTTGCCGAACAGGCGGGTGCCTTGCGGGTAGCGGCGAGCCAGGCCCACCCACGGATCTTCGCCCAGCTGCTTGACGCCCAGGGAGACGCGGCTCTTTTCCTGGTCGAACTTGAGCACCTTGGCTTCGACTTCCTGACCCACTTGCAGGACTTCGGAGGGGTGACGCACACGGCGCCAGGCCATGTCGGTGATGTGCAGCAGGCCGTCGATGCCGCCCAGGTCCACGAACGCGCCGTAGTCGGTGATGTTCTTGACCACGCCCTTGACCACAGCACCTTCGTGCAGGGTTTCGAGCAGCTTCTGGCGCTCTTCGCCCATGCTGGCTTCCAGCACCTGGCGACGCGACAGAACGACGTTGTTGCGCTTGCGGTCGAGCTTGATGACCTTGAATTCGAGGGTCTTGCCTTCGTACGGGGTGGTGTCCTTGACCGGACGCAGGTCCACCAGCGAACCCGGCAGGAACGCGCGGATGCCGTTGGTCATGACGGTCAGGCCGCCCTTCACCTTGCCGGTGATGGTGCCGGTAACCAGTTCGCCGTTTTCCAGGGCCTTTTCCAGTTGCAGCCAGGCCGACAGGCGCTTGGCGCGGTCACGCGACAGGATGGTGTCGCCGTAGCCGTTTTCCAGGGAATCGATGGCCACCGAGACGAAATCGCCAGGTTGCACTTCGAGCTCGCCCTGGTCGTTCAGGAACTCTTCCAGGGGGATCAGCGCTTCGGACTTCAGGCCGGCGTTGACGACGACGAAGTTGTGGTCGACGCGCACGACTTCGGCGCTGATGACCTCGCCGGACTTCATGTCCTGGCTCTTGAGGCTTTGTGCGAAAAGGTCGGCGAAGCTTTCGCCGCCGGTGGCGGTAGTGGAAACGGAAGACATGGGGTTGAAATCCATTGGGCCGAAATGGCCGTTAAAAACACACCGCAGCGGATTGCCCGCCACAGTGGAGTCAAAATGCCTGCTTGCCGGTTTACCCTTGCGGGGTGTCCCGTGGGGGCTGCGCCTGGCTTGAACAGGGCCGATAAAAAAAAACAGAAAACTGCGGAGGATTCGAGAGAAAAGTCCGGGACCGGTAATTCAATCCGCGGCGGCGTTCTTCCAGAAATCCAGTATTGCCTGCACCGTTTCTGCAATCGTCAAATCAGACGAATCCAGCACGTGTGCATCCGCTGCGGGAGCCAAGGGAGCGGTAGTCCGCCCCATATCGCGGGCGTCCCGCTCGCGCATATCCCGTAGGAGGTCATCAAGATTAGCAGAAATTCCCTTTTCGATCAACTGCTTACAGCGCCTCTGCGCCCGCGCGACCACATCGGCTACCAGGAACACCTTCAGGGGCGCATCGGGAAACACCACCGTACCCATGTCGCGCCCGTCCGCAACCAGGCCCGGAGCCAGCCGGAAGGCGCGCTGGCGCTCGAGCAGCGCCTGGCGCACGCCCGGGAAGGCGGCCACGCGCGAGGCGAAGTTGCCGACTTCCTCGCGACGGATATCGTGGCCGACATCCACGCCCTCGAGGTAGACATGAGGCCCTTCGAAACGCACATCCAGGGTTTCGGCCACGCGCGCCACGGCGGGCTCGTCCTCGGGGGACAAGCCGCGGTTGAGCGCCGCCAGCGCGGTCAGGCGATAGAGCGCGCCGCTGTCGAGCACGGCCCAGCCCAGGGCCTTGGCGACGCGGTGGGCCACCGTGCCCTTGCCGGACGCGGTGGGGCCGTCGATGGTGATGACGGGGACAGTGGAGGAAGTTGCAGGGGAAATCGAAGTCATGGGCGATTCTTCGCTAGGCCGCTACCAGGCCCGCGTAAACATCAAAGTAACCCGGGAAGGTCTTGCTGACGCAGCCCGGGTCGAGAATACGGACGGCCGCCGGCCCGAAAGCCGCCAGCGAAAAGCACATTGCCATGCGGTGGTCGTCCCAGGTGCCGATGTGCGCATCGCGCCAGGCATCCTGCGCCGGCGGCGTCACGCGCAGCCAATCCGGCCCCGATTCCACCTGCGCGCCCAGCTTTTCCAGTTCGGTCTGCATGGCGTGGATGCGGTCGGTTTCCTTGACGCGCCAACTGCCGATGTTGCGCAGGCGACACGGGCCGTCGGCGTACAGCGCCAGGGCGGCCGCGGTCATGGCGGCGTCCGGGATCAGGTTGAAATCGGTGTCGAAGGCTTTCAGGCGTTCGCCCTGGGCGACGCGCGCGCCCGTCACCTCGATCCAGTCGGGACCGTAGGTCACGGTGGCGCCCATATCGGCCAGCGTGCCGGCAAAGGCGACGTCGCCCTGGATGCTGTCCGCGCCCACGCCGGTCACGCGCAGCGGCCCGCCGCCGATCGCGCCCAGCGCCAGGAAATAGGAAGCCGTCGAGGCGTCGCCTTCGACCGCGATCTGCCCGGGGCTGCGATAGGCCGCCCCGCCGTCGATGACGAAACGGCTCCAGCCGTCGCGCCGCACCTGCACGCCGAAGCGCGCCATCAGGTTCAACGTGATCTCGATGTACGGCTTGGAGATGAGCTCGCCCAGCACTTCGATCGTGACCGGCTTGCCGCTGCGGCCGGCCTGCAGCGGCGCGGCCATCAGCAAGGCAGTCAGGAACTGGCTGGACACCGAACCCTGCACGCGCGTGACCGCGTCCGCCGCGATGTCGCCGCGGCCGATATGCAGGGGCGGATAGCCAGGCTGGCCCAGGTAATCGATGCTGGCGCCCAAGCCCTTGAGCGCGTCGACCAGGTCGCCAATGGGGCGCTCGTGCATGCGCGGCACGCCCGACAGGCGGTAATCGCCGCCCATGAGCGCCAGCGCCGCGGTCAGCGGCCGGATCGCGGTGCCGGCGTTGCCCATGAACAGGTCGGCGCTTTCCACCGGAAAGCGGCGCACGCCCTGCACCGTGACACTGCCCGCCTCCAGTTCCGACACCTGCACGCCCAGCTGGCGCAAGGCGCCGAGCATGACGCGGGTGTCGTCGGAATCCAGCAAACCGGTGATGACGGTGCTGCCCTCGGCGATGGCGGACAGCAGCAGCACGCGGTTGGAAATGCTCTTGGAACCCGGCAGGGCCATCACGCCCCGCGCTTGCCGCACGCGCGGCAGATCGAGATAAGGCAAAGCGCCCATGTCAGCTACTCCTTGCGCCAGTTGCGGCGGGCGCGGGCCGCCGTGTCCAGCAGCGTCAGCAAAGCCGCGCCATCGCCATCGGCAATGGCGCGTTCGGCACGATCCAGCACCGTGCGCACGTCGGCCAGTTCGGCCAGCATGGCGTCGCGGTTGGACAGAAAAATGTCGCGCCACATCTCGGGCGAACCCGCGGCGATGCGCGTGAAGTCGCGAAAGCCGCTGCCCGCCAGCGCCAGGCGCGTGGAAGCATCGGTGGCCTCGGCCACTTGCTCCATGTACACCGCCGATAGCAGATGCGGCAAATGGCTGACCGAAGCCAGCACGCGGTCATGGGCGTCGGCGTCCATGTCGATCACGTCCGCCCCGCAAGCCTGCCATGCCCGGCGCACCAGCTCCAGCGAGGCCGCGCCATTCTCGGCCAGCGGCGTCAGGATGACGGTGCGCTTGCGGTACAGGTCGGCATCGGCCGCCTCCGGTCCGGTGCGCTCTGCGCCGGCGATGGGATGGCCAGGCACGAACTGCGCGATCCGGTCGCCCAGGGCGGCGCGTGCGGCCTCGACCACTTCGGCCTTGGTACTGCCCCCATCCGTCAGCACGGTATCGGAGCGCAGATGCGCGCGCATGCGCGACAGCACGTCGCCCAGCCCGCCCACTGGCGTCGCCAGCAGGATCAGATCGGCGCGCGCCGCGGCATCCTCTGCGGAAGCGGCTTCGTCGATCAGCCCTAGTTCAACGGCGCGGGCCAGCGATTGCGCGTTGCGCCCTACCCCAAGCACCCGGCCCACCTGCCCCGCCCGGCGCAAGGCCGCGGCGAAGGATCCGCCGATCAGGCCCACGCCTACTACGGCCAATACAGGAATCAGGGGGCCAGCGGCCCCCTGATCGGATTTCGGTGACGCGTCGTTCATGCGGACAGGATGGCGCTCAAGGCTTCGATGAACCGCTCGTTTTCCTGCGGCAGTCCGATGGACACCCGCAGCCACTCCGGCAAGCCGTCGCCGGCAACCGGGCGCACGATCACGCCGCGCTTGAGCAGCTCCAGGTTGATGCGCGGGGCGTCGCCCACATGCACCAGCACGAAGTTGCCGTAGCTGGGCACGTAGCGCAGCTTCAGGCGCTCGAACGCGGCGCACAACTGCGCCTTGCCCGCCTTGTTGGAGGCATAGGCCTCTTCCAGGTAGGCCGCGTCGCGCAACGCGGCGATGGCCGCGGCCTGCGCCAGCGTATTGACGTTGAACGGCTGGCGCACGCGATTCAGCAGATCCGTCAGGGCCGGCTGCGCCACCGCGAAGCCCACGCGCAGCCCCGCCAGGCCGTAGGCCTTGGAGAAGGTGCGCGACACGATCAGGTTGGAATAGCGGCGCACCAGCGCGGTGCTGTCGAAGCGGAACTCGGGGTCGAGGTACTCGTTGTAGGCCTCGTCCAGGACCACCGTCACGCGATCGCCGTGGGCGGCGTGGACGCGCTCCAGGAAGGCCGCGACCTGGTCGCCCGGCACGAAGGTGCCGGTGGGGTTGTTCGGGTTGGCGATGAACAGCAGCCGCGTATCGTCGGCGATGGCATCGAACATCGCATCCAGGTCATGCCCGTAGTCCTTGGCCGGCACCACGATGTGGCGGGCGCCGCGCGCCTGGGTGGCCAGGCGGTAGACCGCGAACGAGTGCTGCGCATAGACCGCCGACACGCCCGGCTCCAGCAGCGCCAGCGCCGCGATTTCCAGGATGTCGTTGGAGCCGTTGCCCAGCGTGACCCAGCTCATCGGCACGCCGTAGCGTTCAGCCAGCGCCGACTTCAGGTCGAAGCCGTTGGGATCGGGATAGCGCGCCAGCGACTCGGCCGCGGCCAGCATCGCCTCGCGCGCCGACTTGGGCATGCCCAGCGGGTTTTCATTGGACGCCAGTTTGACGATCCCGGCCGGGTCCAGCCCGAATTCGCGGGCCAGTTCTTCGATGGGCTTGCCGGCCTGGTAAGGCGCGATGGCGCTGACGTGCGCCGGAGCAACGAGGGGCTTGGATGCGGTGGTCATGTCGGAAGGGCTCACGGCGCCGGGTAGGAACCCAGCACTTTCAGGTAGGCAACCTGCGCCTGCAAGGCGGCCAGGGCGCGTTCGACGTTCGGGTCATTGCGGTGACCCAGGACGTCCACATAGAAATAGTATTCCCACTGGCCGGTGCGGGCCGGCCGCGACTCGAAGCGCGTCATGGACACGCCATTGGCCGCCAGCGGCGCCAGCATTTCGTAGACGGCGCCAGCGCGGTTCGGCACGGCCAGGATCAGGCTGGTCTTGTCCTTGCCGCTGACCAGCGGCTCGATGTTGCCGATCGCCAGGAAGCGCGTGCGGTTATGCGGGTCGTCCTGAATGCCCGCGGCCACGATCTGCAGGTTCCAGGCGGGCGCCGCCACTTCACCGGCGATCGCCGCGATGCTCGGGTCGCCCGCGGCAGCGCGCGCGGCCTCGGAATTGCTGGACGCGGCCACGCGGGCCACATCGGGATGGTTGCGCGTGAGCCAGCCCTGGCACTGGGCCAGCGCCTGCGGATGCGCGGAAATCGTCTTGATGCCGTCCATGCTGCCGGACTGCGACATCAGGCAATGGCGAATGACCAGCGAACGCTCGCCCAGGATCTTCAGCGGCGTGTTCAGCAGCAGGTCCAGGCTGCGGTTGACCGCGCCTTCGGTGGAGTTTTCGACCGGAACCATGCCGACGTCGGCCTGCCCCGCCTCGACGGCGCGGAAGACTTCGTCAAACGAAGCGCAAGGCAGCTTCTGCACGGCGTGGCCGAAATGCTCCTGCGCCGCCTGTTCCGAGAACGAGCCCTGCGGCCCCAGGAAGGCGACCGTCATGCCGCGCTCCAGGCCGCGGCAGGCCGAGATGATTTCGGTCCAGACCGCGGCCACGCCAGCGTTCGGGAACGGGCCGGGATTGGTCTGCTGCAGGCGGCGGATGACCTCGGCTTCGCGCTCGGGGCGCAGCACGGGGCCATCGGCATTCGCGGCGTGCTTGGCCTCGCCCACTTCCAGGGCGGCGCTTGCGCGCTGCGTCAGGAGGTCGAGGATCTGGGCGTCCAACGCGTCGATGCGCTGACGCAAGGGGAGCAGCTTGCGCTGCAGATCGTCATCCATAGCGACGCTCGAATTCCTTGAGGTACTCGACCAGCGCCGTGACCCCAGCCAGGGGCACCGCGTTGTAGATCGAGGCGCGCATGCCGCCCACGCTCTTGTGGCCCTTGAGCTGCGTCAGGCCGGCCGCGTCCGCGCCTTGCAGGAAGGCGTCGTTGAGCGATTCGTCGCGCAGCACGAACGGCACGTTCATGCGCGAGCGCACCGGTGCGTGGATGGGATTGCGGTAGAAGCTGGTGCTGTCCAGATAGCCGTACAGCAGATCGGCCTTGGCCTTGTTCGCGGCTTCCATGCCGGCCACGCCGCCATTGGCCTTGACCCACTTGAAGACCAGGCCGGCGACGTAGATGGGGAAGGTGGGCGGCGTGTTGTAGCGCGAATGCTCCGCGGCCACGTTGGCGTAATCGAACGCGGACGGGCAGATCGGCAAGGCGTGGCCGATCAGGTCGCGGCGCGCGATGACCATGGTCACGCCCGCCGGGCCGGCATTCTTTTGCGCGCCGGCGTACATCATGCCGCAGCGCGTCACGTCCATCGGACGCGACAGGAAATGCGAGGACGCGTCGACGACCAGCGGCACGTCGGGCGCGCCCAGCGCGGCGGTGTCGGGCCAGTCCATGAACTCGACGCCGCCGATGGTTTCATTGCTGCACAGGTGCAGATAGGCCGAATCCTGGCGCACTTGCCAGGTATCGGCCGGCGGCACCCAGGTCAGCGGCGCCTGCTCGCGGCCATCCAGCTGGATGGCCTGCTCGCTGCTTGCCGCCACATGGGTGCTGCCGTAGCGGCCGGCTTCCTTGTACGAACGCTTGGACCAATGGCCCGTCACGACGAAGTCGGCCGCCGGCGTACCGCGGCGTCCCATGAGATTCATGGGAACGATGGCGTTTTCCCCGGAACCGCCGCCCTGCATGAACATGACGGCGTAGTCCGCCGGCAGTCCGAGCAGGTCGCGCAGATCGGACTCTGCTTCATCGCAGATCTGCACGAAATGCTTGCCGCGATGGCTCATTTCCATCACGGACATGCCGCTGCCGTGCCAGTCCAGCATTTCCGCAGCGGCTTGCTGCAGCACCACCTCGGGCAAGGCCGAGGGGCCTGCCGAGAAGTTCCAGGGGCGGGCCATTATTGCTCCGTAGGTTCCGTCGAATCCGTCGAGTCCGCAGCGCCGTTGTCGTCGCCGCCGTCCGCGTCCTGGCCGTCTTCGCCCAGGTCGCCGTCATCGTCCGCATCGCTTTCCACGACGCGGCGCACGCCGGACAGAGAGCTGCCGTCGTCGACGTTGATGAGCGTGACGCCTTGCGTGGCGCGGCCCATTTCGCGGATTTCAGAGACGCGGGTGCGCACCAGCACGCCGCCGGTCGTGATCAGCATGATCTCGTCCGAAGGCATGACCAGCACCGCGCCCACGACCTTGCCGTTGCGCGAGCTGGTCTGGATGGCGATCATGCCCTTGGTGCCGCGGCCGTGACGCGTGTACTCGGTGATCGGGGTGCGCTTGCCGTAGCCGTTTTCGGTGGCGGTCAGCACGCTTTGCGTTTCGTCGCCAGCCACCAGCAGCGCGATGACGGTCTGGGTGTCTTCCAGCATCATGCCGCGCACGCCGCGGGCGTTGCGGCCCATCGGACGCACGTCGTTCTCGTCGAAGCGCACGGCCTTGCCGGCGTCCGAGAACAGCATGACGTCATGCTGGCCGTCGGTCAGGTCGGCGCCGATCAGGTAGTCGCCGTCGTCCAGGTCCACGGCGATGATGCCCGCCTTGCGCGGGTTGGAGAAGTCAGACAGCGGGGTCTTCTTGACCGTGCCGCGCGAGGTCGCCATGAAGACGTAGTGGTCTTCGCTGAATTCCTTGACCGGCAGCACCACGGTGATCTTCTCGCCTTCGGCCAACGGGAACATGTTGACGATGGGCTTGCCGCGCGAGTTGCGCGTGCCTTGCGGCACTTCCCAGACCTTCAGCCAGTACACGCGGCCGCGGTTGGAGAAGCACAGCAGGAAGTCGTGCGTGTTGGCGATGAACAACTGGTCGATCCAGTCGTTTTCCTTCATGGCCGTGGCCTGCTTGCCGCGTCCGCCGCGCTTTTGCGAGCGGTACTCGGACAGCGGCTGGCTCTTGATGTAGCCGCCGTGCGACAGGGTCACGACCATGTCGGTCGGCGTGATCAGGTCTTCGGTGTCGAGCTCGGTGGCGTTGAGTTCGATTTCCGAGCGGCGCGTATCCTTCGCGCCGGTCGAGAACTCCGCCTTGATGGCCTGCAGCTCTTCGCCAATGACCGTGGTGATGCGCTCAGGACGCGCCAGGATATCCAGCAGGTCGGCGATGGTGGACATGATGTCCTTGTATTCGCCGACGATCTTGTCCTGCTCCA
This sequence comes from Achromobacter sp. K91, assembly GCF_003576205.1. Classification (NCBI taxonomy): domain Bacteria; kingdom Pseudomonadati; phylum Pseudomonadota; class Betaproteobacteria; order Burkholderiales; family Alcaligenaceae; genus Achromobacter; species Achromobacter sp. K91. Next base: position 80,583 of record NZ_QWFB01000037.1, read on the forward strand.
GCCCGGTCAGGCGTTGCAGGCGCATGTTCAGGATTTCCTGGGCCTGCGTGTCGCTCAGGCGGTACAGGCCGTCGCCCTGGAGGCCGAACTCGGCGCCCAGGTCGTCCGGACGGAAGGCCGCGCGGCCTCCCGGCGTGTCGCCGTCGGCGCGCGACAGCATTTCGCGCACCAGCGACGAATCCCACGACTTCGCCATCAGTTCCTGGCGCGCGACCGGCGGGGTCGGAGCTGCCTTGATGATGGCGATGAAATCGTCGATGTTGGCAAGCGCGACGGCCAGGCCTTCCAGCACGTGGCCGCGTTCGCGGGCCTTGCGCAGCTGGAACACCGTGCGGCGCGTGACCACTTCGCGGCGATGCTGCAGGAAGTAGTCGATCATCTGCTTCAGGTTGAGCAGGCGGGGCTGGCCGTCGACCAGCGCCACCAGGTTCATCCCGAAGGTATCTTGCAGCTGCGTGTTCTTGTAGAGGTTGTTCAGGACAACCTCGGGAACCTCGCCGCGCTTGAGCTCGATGACCAGGCGCATCCCGTCCTTGTCGGACTCGTCGCGGATGTCCGAGATGCCTTCGATCTTCTTGTCGTTGACGAGCTCGGCGATGCGTTCCTGCAGCGTCTTCTTGTTGACCTGGTAGGGGATCGCGTCGACCACGATGGCCTGGCGATTGCCCTTCTCCATGTCCTCGAAGTGGGTCTTGGCGCGCATGATGACGCGGCCGCGACCGGTGCGATAGCCTTCGCGCACGCCGGACATGCCGTAGATGATGCCGCCAGTGGGGAAATCGGGGGCCGGGATGAGCTCCATGAGCTCATCGACCGAGCAGCCCGGATTGCGCAGGCAGTACAGGCAGCCGTCGACCACTTCCTGGAGGTTGTGGGGCGGAATATTGGTGGCCATGCCCACCGCGATGCCCGAGCTGCCGTTGACCAGCAGGTTGGGCAGGCGCGACGGCAACAGCAGCGGTTCTTGTTCGCTGCCGTCGTAATTGGGGCCGAAGTCCACCGTTTCCTGGTCGATGTCGGCCAGCAATTCGTGGGCGATCTTGGCCAGGCGAATTTCGGTGTAACGCATCGCCGCGGCGTTGTCGCCGTCGATCGAGCCGAAGTTGCCCTGGCCGTCGACCAGCATGTAGCGCATGGAGAAATCCTGCGCCATGCGGACGATGGTGTCGTAGACGGACTGGTCGCCGTGGGGGTGGTATTTACCGATGACGTCCCCGACGATACGCGCCGACTTCTTATAGGCGCGGTTCCAATCGTTGTTCAGTTCGTGCATCGCGTAGAGCACGCGCCGGTGGACAGGCTTGAGGCCGTCCCGCACATCCGGTAGCGCCCGCCCGACGATCACGCTCATCGCGTAATCGAGGTAACTGCGGCGCATCTCTTCTTCCAGCGATACCGGAAGCGTCTCCTTGGCAAAGGAATCCATATATATAACGACAGAATCGTGTAAGGAGGAACCCGGGCCGGGTAAACAGGAAATTCTATCATCCGATTCCCGCGACGGTCAGAAGGCGCTCCCCAAGCGGCGCCTCGACCGGCCGGACGGGAAGATATGGGGCGGCGACCAACCGCGCGTCCGCCCGCGTCCCGCGGCCCTGTTGTCAAAAACCAACATGGAAAACCGAAGGAGCGCCGAAAACGTCATATCCAGCGCCAATGCGCCTCTCCAGGGAAGCCAAAGCCCCCCAAATGCCTTAAGATTGTTTCCAGCACGCAGGAAACCCAGTAGCTATTCCTTTGAACCAGCTCTTGGCGTTGCTATACTGGCCCCGTTTTCCTGATATGCGGCGGGGGTTCGCTGCGAGTCACTTATCCAGCTTCAAGCTCAACGAGGAGAAACATGAACAAACCCTCCAAATTCGCTCTGGCGCTCGCCTTCGCCGCCGTCACGGCCTCTGGTGTAGCTTCCGCGCAAACCGTGGACAACTGGCGCAACCCGTTCGGTGACGTTTGGAAGAACGGCACGAACGAACTGTGCTGGCGCGATGCATTCTGGACCCCGGCCACCGGTATCCCCGGTTGCGACGGCGTGCCGGTTGCACAACAGAAGGCGAAGCCGGCCCCGATGGCGGCCAAGGTCGTGTTCAATGCTGACACGTTCTTCGACTTCGACAAGTCGACGCTGAAGCCCGAAGGCCGTCAGCTGCTGGACCAAGTCGCCCAGCAAGCTCGCGGTATCGACCTCGAAACCATCATTGCTGTGGGCCACACCGACTCGATCGGTACCGAAGCCTACAACCAGAAGCTGTCCGAGCGCCGCGCCGCTTCGGTCAAGACCTACCTGGTCAGCAAGGGTATCGACCCGAACCGTATCTACACGGAAGGCAAGGGTGAGCTGAACCCGATCGCTTCCAACAAGACGAAGGAAGGCCGCGCCCAAAACCGTCGCGTTGAGATCGAAATCGTGGGTAGCCGCAAGTAATTGCTGGACTAGCTACAATAAGGGGGCCTCGCATAGCGAGGCCCTTTTTTTCGCCAGCCACGCACCAAAGCGGTGCAGGGCTGCGCCGCCCCTCCCTCGCCCGGCGCGATGGACCCCTCTATATATAGAGTCATAGAGTCGCCTTACGCTGAACCTGCCCATGACTACGCAAACCCACGATACCGCCCGCCCCATCAACGCCGACCAGGCCGAAATCGACAAGTTCGGCGCCCTGGCCAGCCGCTGGTGGGATCCCGAAAGCGAGTTCAAGCCCCTGCACGCCATCAACCCGCTACGGCTGGAATGGATCCAGGAATGCGCAGGCAGCCTGGCGGGCAAGAAGGTGCTGGACGTGGGCTGCGGCGGCGGCATCCTGTCCGAAGCCATGGCGCGCAGCGGCGCCGAGGTGACCGGCATCGACCTGGCCGACAAGTCCCTGAAGGTGGCTCGCCTGCATGGCCTGGAATCGGGCGTGAAGGTGGAGTACCGCAAGGTTCCGGTGGAGGAACTCGCAGCGGAACAACCCGGCCAGTACGACGTGGTGACCTGCATGGAAATGCTGGAACACGTGCCGGATCCGGCGTCCATCGTGCGCGCCTGCTCGACCCTGGTGAAACCGGGCGGCTGGGTGTTCTTCTCGACGCTGAACCGCAATCCCAAGTCCTTCCTGTTCGCCATCGTGGGCGCGGAATATGTCCTGCGCCTGCTGCCGCGCGGCACGCACAGCTATGACCAGTTCATCAAGCCCAGCGAGCTGTCGGCAGCCGCGCGCGGCGCCAACCTGGAACCGGTCAGCATGCGCGGCATGGAATACAACCCGATCACCCAGATCTACACCCTGTCGTCCGACACCTCGGTCAATTACCTGATGGCTACCCGCAAATGAGCGCCCTGATCCTGTTTGACTTCGACGGCACGCTGGCCGACACCGCCCCCGACCTGGCCGCCGCAGCCAACCGCCAGCGCACCCGCAAGGGACTGGAACCTATGCCGTACGAGGCCCTGCGCCCGGTCGCATCCCAGGGCGCCCGCGGCCTGCTGCGCGTGGCGCTGGACCTGAAGCCGGGCGACGCCGACTACGAGCCCACCCGGCTGCAGTTCCTGGAAGACTACGCCGCCGGCTCCACCGTCCACAGCAAGCTGTTTCCCGGCATCGAAGCGCTGCTGGCGGACATCCGCAACCGCGGACTGTCCTGGGGCATCGTGACCAACAAGGTCACCTATCTGACCCTGCCCATCGTCGAATACCTGGACCTGACGCGCGACAGTGCCGTCCTGGTCTGCGGCGACACCACGGCTCACGCCAAGCCGCACCCGCTGCCGTTGCAGCACGCCGCGCGCGAAGCCGGCTTCGCCGTAGACCGTTGCGTCTATGTCGGCGACGATCTGCGCGACATCCAGGCCGCGCACGCGGCGGGCATGCCGGCGGTCGCGGCCGCTTACGGCTACGTCGGCGAAGACGACAACATCACGGCCTGGGAAGCGGAAACCTGCGCCAATTCCCCCGCGGAACTCTGGTCCGCCATCCAGCCGCTGCTGCCCAGCGACCTGCGGTAAGCCTGCCTGACCGGGCCGCCACGCGGCCCGGCTCCTGTCTTGCTGTTGTTCGTGAAAATTAGTTGAGTTTCCCGAACAATATTTCCGAAACCAGGGCCTTTATCCTGAAACCAAAGTCACTTAAAGTGTGGCTTATGCAAGGCATGCGGGTGCTTCCCGATTGCCTTTTCCGGCTGATGCCGGAGGTTGCGGACACCGCCGTCCGCCACTGATCCCTGCCACGGCGCCCTTCGGCCCCGTTGCTCTGCCCGGCATTCAGGCCGGCGCACACCTGACCTTTTTTAGACCGCCCACAACGCCCCCCGCGCGCCGCCTTGCCGCGTCGCGCCAGAGGAATGCCTATGCTATTGCCCATCCTGTTACTTTCCGCCGCCGGCTTCACCATCCTGACGACAGAGTTCCTGATCATCGGGCTGCTGCCCGGCCTGGCCCGCGACCTGAACGTCACCGTGTCCCAGGCCGGCCTGCTGGTATCGCTGTTCGCCTTCACGGTGGCGGCGACCGGTCCGCTGCTCACGGCGCTCATGGCCAACATAGAGCGCAAGCGCCTGTTCATTGGCGTGCTGGTGCTGTTCGGCCTGTCCAACGCCCTGGCGGCCGTCGCGCCGAACATCTGGGTCATGGCCGTGGCGCGCCTCGTCCCTGCCCTGGCTCTGCCGGTGTTCTGGTCGCTGGCCAGCGCCACGGCCGTGGAACTGGTCGGCCCGGCGCGCGCCGGCCGCGCCATCTCCATGGTTGCCTTCGGCATCGTCGCGGCCACGGTATTCGGCATCCCCATCGGCGTGCTGATTTCCGACGCCTTCGGCTGGCGCGCCGCCTTTGGCGTGCTGTCGGCGGTGGCGTTCGCCAAGGCCCTGCTCTTGCTGTTCGCCTTCCCCAGCACCCGCATCCGCGCCGACAGCGTCAAGCTCATCACGCAGCTGCGCATCCTGCGCAACCCGATCGTGGTCGGCCATGTGCTGCTGTCGCTGCTGGTTTTCACCGGCATGTTCACGGCCTACACCTACCTGGCGGACATGCTGGAGCGGCTGGCCGGTTTCAACGGCCAGATCGTCGGTTGGACGATGATGGCATTCGGCGCCGTCGGTTTGATCGGCAACACCCTGGGCGGCCGCATGGTGGACCGCAGCCCCCTGGGCGCGACCGCCTTATTCTCGGCGCTGATGGCGGCAGGATTGGCCGTGATCGCCCCCGTGATGCAGTCGCACGGACTGCTGGCCGTGGCGCTGGGCGTCTGGGGCATTGCGCAAGCCGCGCTCTTCATCGTCTGCCACGTGCGGCTGATGAAGTCCGCGCCGGAAGCGCCGGCCTTTGCCGCGTCCCTGAATATCTCGGGCGCCAACACCGGCATCGGCCTGGGCGCCGTGGTCGGCGGGTACGTCATCGACAACTACGGACTGGCCTCGCTGGGCTGGGCCGCGGCCGTCATCGTCGGCATCTCCGTGGTCCTGGCCTTCGCGCTGATGGCGGCTTCGCGCCCGCGCCGGGAGCCCAAGGCGGCCTGCGCCAACGCCGTGTGACGGCCCGCCTGTATCGTCTGCGCCACGCCCGGGCATGGCGGCGCAGACGATGCAGCAGGCTATGGCGTTTCCCAGTACAATAGATCCTCTTGGGGCCGATCCGGATTCGACGTGGGTCGCGAAACAACTCAGGGCATGCCGAGCACCAGTACGCTCGTTAAACCACTGGAACACTACAAACGCCAACGACGAGCGTTTCGCTCTCGCCGCTTAAGCGGTGAGCCGCTGCACTGATCTGTCCTTGGGTCAGGCGGGGGAAGGCAACTTCCTAGGGGGGCAACCCTCGAACCGCAGCAGCGACATTCACAAGGAATCGGTTTGAACTGGGGTCACACGGTTCAAATTTAAATTACGTGAATCGCTCTGGTCCGGCCTGTCGGTTGGCTAAGTCCAGGGTTAAAACCAAATAAATCGACTACGCATGTAGAACTGGTTGCGGAGGGCTTGCGGACGGGGGTTCAATTCCCCCCGGCTCCACCAAATACCGCAGAAGGCCGGTCTGATTCAAAGTCAGACCGGCCTTTTTTATTTGCCTGCGCCGGCCACCGGCCGGCGCTGTGCTCACACCTCCAGCCTGAACTGCGGCAAGGTGATCTCGTCCGACACCTGTTCGAAACACACCCGCACCCGGCTTCCTATCCGAACCGCCTCGGGCGGGGTGTCGATGATGTTGGCCATCATGCGCACGCCTTCGTCCAGGTCGATCATGGCGACCACATATGGCACTTTTCCGCTCAGGGCGGCATTGCTCGGACGCCGGTTGACGGTGTAGGTGTAGACGGTGCCCAGTCCTGCGGAGTCGATCCACTCGATGCTGTCGGACAGGCAGGCGGTGCAGAATTCGCGCGGATAGAACTGGCGCGTCTTGCAGCAGGCGCATTGCTGGATGACCAGGCGGCTTTCCTTCGCCGCGTCCCAGTAAGGCTGGGTGATCCGGGTCGGTTGCGGCAGCGGGCGTTGGGCGAGTTCCATGGTCAGACTCCGAGTATCAGGGTGGTGTTGCAGGAAAAAACCAGGCCTGGCGCGTGCACCAGGGCCAGTTCGGCGCGGGGCAGCTGGCGCTCGCCGCATTCCTTGCGCAATTGGTGCACGGCCTCGAGCAGCAGCAGCATGCCGAACTGGCCGGGATGGTTGTAGGACAGGCCGCCGCCCGAGGTATTGATGGGGAAGTCGCCCCCCGGAGCCAGGCGTCCGTCCGCCACGAAGGCCCCACCCTCCCCGCGCTTGCAGAAGCCCAGTTCTTCCAGCGACTGGATCACGCCGATGGTGAAATGGTCGTAGATCTGCACCACGTCGATGTCGGCGCGCGTGACGCCGGCCATGGCGAGCGCGGCGTCGGCCGTCTGCGCCACATTGGTGTCCAGCCAGTCCGCCGTGTTGAAGGGCGTGTAGTGGTGCGAGAAGGATTCGGCGATGCCCATCACGTAGACCGGCGGCCGCTTGAGCTCTCGCGCTCGCGCCGCGGACGTGATGATGACCGCGCCGCCGGCGTCGGTCACCAGGCAGCAGTCACGCTGGCGCAAGGGGTCGGCAATCAACTTGGACGCCATGACTTCCTCGATCGAGGTGTCCTCGCGGCGGTAGGCCTTGGGGTTGAGCTGCGCCCATTTGCGCGCCGCCACCGCCACTTCGGCCAGGTCCTTGTGGGTGGTGCCGTAGCGCTGCATGTGCAGCTGCGCCACCATCGCGTAGTAGCCGATAGGGCTCAGCTGCCCATACGGCGTGATGAACTGTCCGCGCGGCATGCGCATGTCTTCGGGCGTGCCGCCCACCTTGCGCGTGCCGTCCGACAGCTGGGTGCTGCCGTAGGCCACCAGCGCCACCTCGCACATGCCGGCCTCGATGGCGGCCATGGCGTGGCGGATGTGCATGACGCTGGACATGCCGCCCACGCTGGTCGAATCCACATAGCGCGGCCGTATGCCCAGGTATTCCGCCAGGTGCAGCCCGGCGAACTTGTCGTCCACGTGCGCGAACACGCCGTCGACGTCCTTGAGCGTCAGGCCGGCATCGCGCAGCGCGCGGGCCGCTGCCTGCGCCTGCAGGTCCAGCGAGGTCATCCCGGGCACTTTCCCCAGGTCGGATTCGGCGGCGCCGACGATGGCAACCGATTTCGAGAGATGCTTGCTCATGTAGGGATCTGTTCCTGTCGAAGTCGAAGAAGAAGAAAGTTCAAAGCGTCCGTGCGATCAGCTCCCGCATCACTTCCGAGGCGCCGCCGTAAATCCGGTTGGGCCGCACGTCGGTGTAGGCGCGGGCGATGGGGTATTCACGCATGTAGCCGTAGCCGCCGTGGAACTGCAGCAGGTCGTCGATGGCGCTGGTGGCTTCAGATGCCCACAGCTTGGCCATGGCCGCGCCGCCGGCATCGAGCTCGCCATCCAGGTATTGCTGCACGCAACCGTCGACAAAGGCGCGAGTGGCGGCGGCCAGGGTCTTGATGTCTGCCAGCTTGAAGCGGATGTGCTGGTTGTCGATCAATGCCTTGTCAAAGGCGCGCCTGTCCTTGGTGTAGTCGACGGTCCATTGCAGCGCGCTTTCCAGCGCCATGGCGCAGCGCACCGCGATCATCAGGCGCTCGCGCACCAGTTCCTTCATCAGATAGCCGAAGCCCTGACCTGGCTCGCCCAGCATGTCCTCGTCCGGCACGAACATGTCCTGGAAGAAGAGTTCGGCCGTGTCCTGCGCCTTCTGCCCGACCTTGTCCAGCAGGCGTCCGCGCGTGAATCCGGGCGTCGCGGTATCGACCCAGAACAGGCTGATGCCGCGCGCGCCGGCTGCCGGATCGGTCTTGGCCACCACCAGCACGCGGTCGGCATGGAAGCCGTTGGTGATGAAGGTCTTCTGGCCGTTGATGACGTAGCCGCCCTGCGAGCGGACCGCCGCGGTGCGTATCGCCTTGACGTCGCTGCCCGCGCCCGGCTCGGTCATGGCGATGGACGCCACGATATCGCCCTGGGCCATGCCGGGCAGGTCGCGCTGCTTCTGGCGCTCGGTGCCGAAGTTCAGCAGATACGGCGCGACGATATCGGAATGGGTGGTGAAGCCGGTGACGCCGGTGGCCAGCGCACGGGCGATCTCTTCCACCACGATGATCGTGTGCAGGAAGTCGCCGCCGCCCCCGCCGTATTCCTCGGGCGTGCTGGGCAGCAGGATGCCGGCCGCGCCGGCCTTGCGCCACAGTTCGCGCGGCACCAGGCCTTCCTGTTCCCATTGGTAGTGATGCGGCGTGATCTCTTGCGCGATGAAGCGCGCCACGGTGTCGCGGAACAGGTCATGCTCCGCCGAGAAAAGCTTGCGCTGCCGATTCATGCTGCCTCCTGATCTTTCATGGCGGGCCGCCTAGGCTTGCGGCCAGTAACGTTGCTTGACCAGGCGCTTGAGCAGCTTGCCGGTCTCGGTGCGCGGCATGTCGCTGGAAAAGTCCACGCTCTTCGGGCACTTGATGGGCGAGATCCGGTCGCGGCAATAGTCGATCAACTGCCGCGCCAGGTCGGGGCTGGCCGCGGCCGGATCGCGCAATTGCACGACGGCCTTGACCTCCTCGCCGAACTCCGGGTTCGGCACGCCGACCACCGCTACGTCCGCCACCGCGGGATGCGTGCTCAGCAGGTTCTCGGCTTCCTGGGGATAGATGTTGACGCCGCCCGACACGATCATGTTGGACAGGCGGTCTGTCAGGTACAGATAGCCGTCCTGGTCCAGGTAGCCGATATCGCCGTAGGTGGCCCAGCCGCGCGCGTTGTAGGCGCCGCGCGTCTTGGCCGGGTCCTTGTGGTATTCGAAGGAGCCGCCGCCGGAAAAATAGATGACGCCTGGCTGGCCCGGGGGCAGTTCGTTCAGCCCGTCCTCGCTCATGATGTGGGCCTGGCCGAACTCCGGCCGGCCGACCGAGCCGCGGTGCGCCAGCCACTCATCGGAGCCCAGCGAGGTGCGTCCCACCAGTTCGGTGCCGCTGTAGTACTCGTACAGGATCGGCCCCCACCACGCGATCATGGCTTCCTTGACGTCGGCGGGGCACGGCGCGGCCGCATGCACGGCGTAGCGCAACGTGGACAGGTCGTGGCGCGTGCGCTCCTCCTGCGGCAGGCGCAGCAAGCGGATGAACATGGTCGGCACCCATTGCGAATGCGTGACGCCATGGGTGGCGATGGCCTCCAGCGCAGCGGCCGCGTCGAATTTTTCCATCATCACGCAGCTGCCGCCCGCCCGCAGCGCCGCCATATTCCAGCGCACCGGGGCCGCGTGATAGAACGGCGCGGTGGACAGATAGACGGTGTCGCGGTCGAAAGCTTTCCAGGCGCTGCTGGGCGCATCGCCAACGCGGAAATAGCGGTTGGCCACCGACAGCGGGCGCTTGATGCCCTTGGGCAGCCCGGTGGTGCCCGACGAATACAGGAAGTCCGTGCCTTCCGGGGTTTCAGGCAGGGCCACGTCATCGGCGTAGCGGCCGATCCAGTCTTCGTACGGGATTGCGCTGGCGTCCGCGCCGTCCATGCTGACGCGCAGCACGCCGCGCGCATCCAGCCCGTCCGCATCCGTTTCGGCCTGCGTGTGACCGGAATAGAACAGCACCCGTGCGTCGCAGTTTTCGATGATGTAGCGCGCTTCCTCGCGCTTGAGGTGGCGGCTGATGGTGGTGTAGTACAGGCCGACGCGGTGCGCGGCCCACAACAGTTCGAAGAAGCGCGGATGGTTTTCCAGGAATACCGCGATCACATCGCCGGATTGCAGGCCGGCGTCCAGCATGGCCGCCGCGCATTTGCGGCTGCGCAGTTCCAACTCGCGCCAGGTCACCGTGGTGCCGGACGGAATCATGCGGTAGGCGATGCCATCGGGCATCTCCCGGGCATGGGCTTCAAGTACTGACATGGTTCACCTCTGGTTTTTCTCAATGCGCCAGGCTGGCGGCGCCGTGGCTCAGCACCACCGTGCCGCGCTCGTGGGCCAGCGCGCGGAATTGCAGGCGGTCGCCGTCGCGCCAGATCTCCACGCGCAGCGTTTCGCCCGGGAAGAACGGCGCGGAAAAGCGCGCGGCGATGGCGCCCAGCCGTTGCGGCGCCGCCGGCGCGCAAGCCTGCAGCAAGGCTCGCGCCGCCATGCCGTAGGTGCACAGGCCATGCAGGATGGGCCGGTCGAAGCCGGCGGTGCGCGCCATGTGCGGCAGCGCGTGCACCGGATTGAGATCGCCGTTCAGGCGATAGAGCAACGCCTGCTGCGGCAGCGTGGACAGCAGCACGACCTGATCGGGTTCGCGTTGCGGCGTGGCCGGCAATGCCTCGGGCGGCTCGTCGCCCTGGCCGAAGCCGCCATCGGCGCGGCAGAACGACACATGCTCCACCGTGGCCAACGGCGCACCGCTCTCAGCATCCGAAATGTCGCGCACGGTGACTACCAGCGCACCCTTGCTGGCGCCTTTGTCCACGACGCGCGTGACGCGGGTCTGGCTGCGCACCGCGCCGGCCGCGGCCAGCGGCGCATGGAAGGTCATGCGGTGCTCGCCGTGCAGGATCTTGACCCAGTCTATGCCGGTGGCCGGATCGGCGGCCCAGCCATTGGGCGCGCCGATGGTGGCCAGGAAAGTCGGCACCACGGCCGTCCCGTCCTCGTGCACGTAGCGCAGTTCGGCTTCATCGGCCGGATCGCTGCCGTAGCCCAGGCCCAGCGCGTAGATCATGCAGTCGCGCGCGCTGTAGCGGTCGACGCGGTCCTCGAACTTCCAGTTGCGCAGGTTTTGATAATCGATTGCCATGGATCATGCCTCCCTACGCATGCCGGCGGCGCCAGGCCGCCGGCATGCTGGTCATTCCGCCTTGATGCCGGCGGCCTTGATGATTTTTTCCCAGCGGTCTTTTTCCGACCGGATGAAGCTGTCGAACTCGGCCGGCGTGCCGCCCAGCGGAATGCCGCCCTGCTGCGCCAGCTGCTTTTTCACCTCTTCATCGGCCAGGACCGCGTTGAGCTCCTTGTTCAACCGCGCGACCACCGCTGGCGGCGTGCGCGCCGCGACCAGCACGCCCAGCCAGGCGCCGACGTCGACATCGGGATAGCCTTGCTCGGCCAGCGTCGGCACGTCGGGCAGGATCTGGCTGCGTTCGCGGGTGGTGACCGCCAGCGCCCGCAGCCTGCCCGCCTTGACCAGCGGCGCCACGGTGATCACGTTCTCGACCGTGAAGTCGACCTGGCCTGCGACCAGGTCGTTGGTCGCGGGCGCGGCGCCCTTGTAGGGCACGGTGACAGCGGTGAAGTCCAGGCGGTTCTTCAGCAGCTCGCCGCCCAGGTGTCCGGACGTGCCGATCATGGAAACCGCCATGGACAGATTGCCCTGCTTCTTGCGGGCATAGTCGCGGAACTCGGCCAGCGTCTTGACCGGCGCGTTGGCGTTGACCACCAGCGCGTTCGGCATGGTGATGATGCGGATCACCGGGGCGAAGTCGGACATGGCGTACGGCAGTTTGCTGTACAGCGTGTAATTGACCGCGTTCGGGCCGCTGCTGCCCATGACCATCGTGTAGCCGTCGGGCTCGGCGCGCAGCAGGCCTTGCATGCCCAGGATGCCGGCCGCGCCTGCCATGTTTTCCACCACCACCGGCTGGCCGAGCCGCTCCGACAGCTTCTTGCCTATCACCCGACTGGTGATGTCCAGGATCCCGCCTGGCGAACTGGGCGCGATCAGGCGCAGGGGCTTGTTCGGATAGTCATCGGCCGCGTGCGACATCTGCGGCAAGGTCATTGCGGTCATCAGGCCGGCCAGCACTGCCAGCGTGTATCGCCTGCGTGTGTTCATGTATGTCTCCTGATTGGTCTTGTGTCCGCGGGCTTGTGGCGCCCGCTGTCTCGAATCCGGCGAACGGACCCGTTGCCGCGCGTCAGTCCACCTTCATGCCGGTGGCATCGACCACGCCCTGCCACTTCTTCACTTCGCTCTTCAGGAAGGCCCGCGCCTCTTCGGGGCCGCCGGTCAGGGGCCGGGCGTAGATCCGGTCCATGAATTCCTGGACATCCGGCTGCTTGTTGATGTCGGCCACGGCATCGGCCAGCGTCTTCAGGACCGGCGCCGGCACCTTGGCGGGGGCCGCCATGAAGTACACCGCTTCCACGTCGTAGCCCTTGAGGCCGGCTTCCTCGATGGTGGGCAGGTCGGGCATCGCCTTCATGCGCTCGCGCCCGGTGACAGCCAGCGCCTTCAGCTTCTTGGACTGCACCAGCGGAATGGCCGTGGAAACGCTGCCGAACATCATGTCCACGGTGCCCGACATCAGGTCCACCTCGGCCGGCGACACGCCCTTGTAGGGCACGTGGGTCATGTCGACGCCGGCCATGACCTTGAACAGCTCGCCCGCCAGGTGAATGGACGAGCCCATGCCGGCCGAGGCGAAAGTCAGCTTGTTGCCGCCGGCCTTGGCCTTGCTGATCAGGTCGTCGACACCCTGGATGCTGGAGCCGGGCGGCACCACCAGGATGTTGGGCGTGGAGGCCACCATGCCTATGGGCATCAGGTCGCGCTCCCAGTCGTAGGGGTTGCGCTTCATGGCGGCGTTGGCCGCCACATAGTTGGCCGCCATCGCGATGGTGTAGCCGTCGGCCGGGGCCTGCGTCAGCGCCTGGATCGCGATGTTGCCGCCCGCGCCGGGGCGGTTTTCCACGATGAATGTCTGGTTGAAACGTTCGCCGAGCTTTTTGGCATACAGGCGGGCAAGCAAGTCCGTGGCGCCGCCGGGCGCGAAGCCCACGTACACCCGCACCGGCTTGTCCGGATAAGCGTCGGCCCCGCTGGCTGCGCCTGCGGCAGCCAGGCTCAGTACCGCGGCCAACAATCCCTTCAACATTGCCATGAGTCGATCTCCTTCCGTTTTTTTAGAGATATGGGAATGTCGGGCCAACTTATTCCGACATGCCGAACAGTATAACGATGTGCCGATATTAATTGTCAAGAATTCCGGTGGTGTGTATATTTGTTCGGAACCTCGGAATAAATTCAAACTTGCCAGGCGCCTATCCCGGGATATCGGATTTCGGGTCCAGCGTGCCGGGCGCCATCAGCTACAGAAGGGGAATGGAGATGGACCTGCAACTCACCGGTAAAGTCGCCGTCATCACGGGTTCCGGCCGCGGCATTGGCTATGCGTCGGCACTGGCCCTGGCGCAGGAAGGCGCCCGCATCGTCATTACCGACATCAATCCCGAATCGGTGGAACAGGCGGTAGCCAACCTGAAGCAGGCCGGCCACGAGGCCATCGGCGCCGTGCTCGACGTCTGCGACGCGGAACAGGTGCAGACCATGGCCGAGCTGGCCGCGCACAAGTTCGGCGGCATCGACATCCTGGTCAACAACGCCGGCTTCACGCGCGACAAGTACCTGCTCAAGATGCCGGTGGAGGACTGGGATTCGGTGGTCGACACCATCCTGAAAGGCGCCTACTACTGCACCAAGGCCGCCCTGCCCTCGATGATGGAAAGGAAGTGGGGCCGCGTCATCAACATCGCCTCGCGCGCGCACTGGGGCAATCCCGGCCAGACCAACTACTCGGCTGCGAAGGCGGGCCTGATCGGCTTCACCCGCGCGCTGGCGCTGGAACAGGGCAAGTTCAACATCACCGCCAACGCCATCGCCCCGGGACTGATCGAAACGCCGCTGGTGCGCGGCCTGTCCACCTACGAAACCCTGCGCGCCAATGCGCTGGCGCGCCAGCCGGTGCCACGCCTGGGCGCGGTCGAGGACATCGCCAACGCGGTGGCCTTCCTGGCTTCTGAACGGTCCTCCTTCATCACGGGCGAACTGCTGCATGTGACCGGCGGCCGCTACGCTTCGTAAAACGCTCCTCCCTTCCGGAATCCGATCAGCCATGCAAAGCGCAAGCCCTGCCAGCCCATCCCCTCTTCCCGTCCAGCAGCCGCTGGAGGTCGGCCATTGCTTCGAATCCGCCGGCCGCACCATTACCGAAAGCGACATCGTCAACTTCGCCTGCCTGTCCGGCGACTTCAACCGCCTGCACGTCGACCACGAGTACGCCAGCGCCACGCCCTTCGGCCAGCGCATCGCCCACGGCCTGCTGGTGCTGTCCGTGCTGTCCGGGCTGACCACCCAGTCCAGCGGCTACCGCCAGCTGGAACCCTACGTGCTGGCGCTGATCGACATCAACTGCCGCTTTCCCAAACCCACCTTCATCGGCGACACCATCGTCGTGCGAGTGACGGTGACCGAAAAAACCGGGCAGTACCGGCCGGGCAAGGACAAGGTGGTGTTCCGGCGCGAAGCCGTCAACCAGCGCGGCGAGGTGGTGGTCCAGGCCGACTTCGCGATGGTGCTGCGGTCCATGGAGGGCGCCGCATGAAACCGTTCGCAGACCTGACGCGCTTCGTCAATCCGCGCAATGTGGCCGTGGTCGGCGCTTCTGCCCGCGAATCCAGCCAGGGGCGCCGCCTGTACGACAACCTGGTGCTGCATTCGTCGGTGCCGGGCGAGGTGTACGCGGTCAACCCGGCCTACCAGGAAATCGGCGGCCGGCCCTGCTGGCCATCCATCAGCGCCCTGCCGCCAGCCGAGATCGACGTGGCCCTGATCATGATCAACGCCTCGCTGGTGCTGGATGCCTTGCGGCAATGCGCGGCGCGCGGGATCCCTTTCGCGGTGGTCATGACCTCCGGCTTTTCCGAGGCAGGCGAGGAAGGCCGGCGCCTGGAACGCGAGATCGCCGAGCTGTGCGAGGCTACCGGCCTGCACGTCTACGGGCCGAACTGTCCGGGCTTCGTGAACGTGCGTGACCGCCTGGGCATGACCTTCTCGCCCGCCTTCAAGGACGATCTGAACACCGGCTCCATCGGCTTGGCGACCCAGGGCGGCGGACTCGGCCGCAACCTGCTGCAGGGCCTGTCCTACGGCCAGGGAGTGGGCCTGTGGTTCTCCGCCGGCAACGAGGTCGACCTGGAGATTCCTGACTTCATCGCCCACATGGCGAACGATCCGAAAACCAGCGTGATCGCCTTGCTGATGGAAGGCGTGAAGCACGGCAGGCGGCTGACGGCGGCGCTGGAACTGGCGCGCGCCCGCAACAAGCCGGTGGTGGTGCTGAAGGTGGGCCGGTCGGAAGCCGGCGTACGCGCCGCGCAGTCGCACACGGCGTCGGTGGCCGGCACGGCTGCGGTCAACAGCGCGGTGTTCCGGCAGTTCGGCGCAATCGAAGTGGACGACCTGGATCAGCTGCTGGCGGTCTCGCGCCTGCTGACGCGCATCACGCCCAAGAGCGGCAACGGCCTGTGCATCCATACCTTCTCGGGCGGCACCGCCGCGCTGGCCGCCGACATCGCCGGCGCAGCCGGCCTGCCGATGGCGGTGTTCGCGCCCGAGACCAAGGCCGCCTTGCGCAAGCTGCTGCCGGATTTCGCCAGTATCGACAACCCGGTAGACACCACTGCCGACATCCTGCGCAACCCCGAGGCCTCGGCGGCCTGCCTGCGCGCGATATGCGCCGACCCGGCGGTGGGCACGGTGCTGTTCCCCATCCCCATGGATTACGGTTCCATCACCGACGGCATGGCGCAGGCCATCGCCACGGTGGCGGCCGAAACCGAAACCCTGATCGTGCCGGTCTGGATGAGCCGGCGGTTGGGCGGCGGTTTCCAACTGCTGGAAACCGCCGGCCTGCTGCCGTTCCTGTCGCTGTCGGACGCGATCGCGGCCCTGTCCAAGGCCATACCGTGGAAGCGGCCCGAACGCGCGACGGCGGCAGCGCCCGCGCACGCCGATGCCGCATCCGACCAGGCCCGCATGCTTAGCGAAGCCGCGGCCAAGGCCATGCTGCGCGCGGCCGGCCTGCCAATACCCGAAGGAGTGGTTGCCGCCAGCGCCGAGCAGGCAGCCCGCGAGGCCGAGCGCCTGGGCTTTCCCGTGGTGATGAAGGTGGTCAGCGCCCAGATCGCGCACAAGACCGAAGCGGGCGGCGTCAAGCTGGGCATCGCCAGCGCCGGCGCGGCGCGCGAAGCCTATGCCACCATTCATGAATCGGTCGCACGCCACCAGGCGGACGCCATCATCGACGGCATCCTGGTGGAGCGCATGCTGCCGCCGGGCGGCCGCGAGGTGCTGGTCGGCGTGCATAGCGATGCGGCCTTCGGCCTGGTGCTGACCTTCGGCCTGGGCGGCATCTTCGTCGAAACCATCCGCGACGTGGCCCACCGCATGGTGCCGTTGTCGCGCGACGATGCGCGCGCCCTGCTGCGCGAGATCCGTTACGCCGACGTGCTGGACGGCGTGCGCGGCCAGGCGCCCGCCGACCTTGCCGCGCTGGAGGACCTGATCCTGCGGGTCTCGGACTTTGCCTGGAGCCGCCGCGACACCTTGCAGGAACTGGAGCTCAACCCGGTCTGGGTCGGCGCCGAAGGACAGGGCGCGATGCCGCTGGACGCGCTGATCGGCCTGCGCCCCGGCGCGGATGCCAGCCTGGAGCAACGCCCCTCATGACCGCCGCCGCAACGCCCTCCTCGACCATCTCCGCCTAGGACTCGCATGGACTTCTCACTGGACTCCACCCAGATCGAATTGCGCGACTCGCTGCGCCGCTACCTGACGGCCGAAGTCGCGCCCATCGTCAACCGCTACGAGGCCGAAGCCCGCGTGGTGCCGCAGGACATGGTCCGCGCCATGCGCGACTTCGGCCTGTTGGGCGGCATGCTGCAGGAAAAGGACGGCGGCTACGGCCTGCCGATGACGACCTACGGCATGCTGATAGCCGAGCTCGCGCGCGTCTGGCCGTCGCTGCGCAGCATCGTCAGCACCAGCAATCTCGCCGCCTCGGTGCTGAGCGACGGCGGCTCGCCCTACCTCAAGGAAAAGTACCTGCCGCGCGTCCTGTCGGGCGACGCGATCGCCAGCTTCGCGCTGAGCGAACCCAACATTGGTTCGGACGCGGCCCATGTCGAAACGCGCGCGGTGCAGACCGAAACCGGCTGGCAGGTCAACGGCCGCAAGCTCTACATCAGCCTGGGCACGGTCTGCGAGCTGGGCGTGGTGTTCGTGCAGACCCAGCGGGATGGCGGCGAACGCGGCGTGTCCTGCCTGCTGTTCGAGCGCGCCATGCAAGGCTTCTCGTCCAGCCCCATCGACAAGATGGGCATGCTGAGCTGCCCGTTGGGCGAGCTGCTGTTCGAAGACGTGGAGATCCCCGCGGCCAACCTGATCGGCGCCGAGGGCAAGGGCTTCGCGCTGGCCAAGAAGTACCTCAACATCGGCCGCTGCGTGGTGGCGTTTTCCGCGTTGGGCATCGCCGAGGCCGCCTATGAGGCGGCGGTAAAATACGCCGGCGACCGGGTCCAGTTCGGCCGGCCCATAGGCGGCTTCCAGCTGGTGCAGCATATGATCGCCGACATGATGACGCTGGTCGAAACCTCGCGCCTGCTGTGCTGGCGCGCCGCCGACGCGCTGGACCGCAACGCCGCCGACAGCCAGATGCTATGTTCGATGGCCAAGCGCCATGCCACCGACGCCGTGCTGCGCGTGGCGGAACTGTCCATGCAGGTGCATGGCGGCGCGGGCTACACCACGCTGTTCCCCGTCGAGCGTCATTACCGCGACGCCCGCCACCTGAGCATTGCCGAAGGCACCAACCAGATCCAGGCCCTGCTCATGGCGCAAAGCGTATTAGGCATTTCCGCGTTGAAATGACCGGCTACGCAAACGCCCGGGCCGGTTCCACTATCCACTCCGACATCCTATGCCGCAAATCCTCCCTACCGCACAGCGCGTGCTGCAAGTCTTCGAAGTCTATGCGCGGGAACGCCGTCCCCTGACGAATTCGGAAATGGCGCGCTTTCTCGACCTGGCCGACAGCAGTTGCTCGGACCTGCTCTACACGCTGCGCCAGGCAGGCTACCTGTTGCGCACGCCCAAGTCGCGCTACTTCCACCCGACGGGCAGGCTGCTCGACGTGGCCCAGGGCATTTCGGCGGCCGACCCGCTGCAAGCCTTCGCGTCCGAAGCGCTGGAGATCCTGACGCGCCAGTCCGGCGAATCCTCGATGTGCGGCCTGCTGGACGGCAACAAGGTGAAGATCTACGCCAGCCAGGAAAGCCCGCGCGCCTTGCGCTACGTGGTGCAGCCCGGCACCACCTTCGACCTGCAGATCGCGGCGCTGGGCAAGGCGCTGCTGGGTGAAATGGACGCCGCAGAACGCAACGCCGTGATCGATGCGCTGCCGTTCGAACACGTCACGGCCAGCAGCATCACCGACCCCGGCACCTTGCGCACGCAGATCGAATCCCAGCTGGAAAAGAAGTACTTCCACACCCGCGACGAAGGCAATGAAGGCGTCTCGGCCATCGGCATCGCCGGGCGTGTCGGCGGACAGTTGACTGCCCTGTCCATCGTCGGCCCGACCCATCGCATGGACGCCAACATGGAGAAGTACACCCAGGTCATCCTGGACGCGCGCGCCGAATTCTTCGAATCCTGAGAACCCGACACATCATGGAGTGACGATAGACATGGCTGGTCCCCTGAACGGATTGACGGTGGTGGAAATGGCCGGCATCGGGCCCGGCCCGTTCTGCGCCATGATGTTGGCGGACATGGGCGCGGACGTGATCCGCATCGACCGGCTTGCGCCCGGGTTCCTGGGCGGCGGCGGCACCATCATCGACCGGGGCCGGCGCACGATCGCGCTGGATCTCAAGAAGCCCGGCGCGACCGACATCGTGCTGCGGCTGCTGGACCGGGCGGACGCCTTGCTGGAAGGCTTCCGGCCGGGCGTGATGGAAAGGCTGGGCCTGGGGCCGGACGAATGCCTGGCGCGCAATCCGCGGCTGGTGTACGGACGCATGACGGGCTGGGGCCAGGACGGACCGCTGGCGCAGGCGGCCGGCCATGACCTGAACTACATCGCCATCACCGGCGCGCTGCACGCCATGGGACATGCCGACCGGCCGCCGACGCCGCCGCTGCATCTGGTCGGCGACATGGGCGGCGGCGCCATGATGCTGGCCTTCGGCGTGCTTTGCGGCCTGCTCGAGGCCGGCCGCACGGGCCGGGGCCAGGTGGTGGACGCAGCCATCTGCGACGGCGCGTCCCTGCTGGCGAGCGCCTACCACGGCAAGCTGCAAGACGGAGGCTGGATCAACCAGCGCCAGTCCAACATGCTGGACGGCGGCGCCCATTTCTACGGCTGCTATGCCTGCGCGGACGGCAAGTACGTTTCCATCGGCGCGATCGAACCGCAGTTCTACCGCCTGCTGCTGGAGCGTTGCGGCATCGACGACCCGGACTTCCAGCAGCAATGGGAACGCGCGCAATGGCCGCAGCTGCGCGCCAAGCTGGCCGGCATCATCGCGGGCCGCACCCGCGAGCAATGGTGCGCGCTGCTCGAAGGCACGGATGCCTGCTTCGCGCCGGTGCTGGACTTCGAGGAAGCGCCGCGGCACCCCCACCATGTGGCGCGCAACAGTTTCATCGAAACCGGCGGCATCGTGCACCCCGCCCCCGCGCCGCGGCTTTCGCGCACGCCCGGGCAGGCTCGCGCAGTGCCCGCGCCCGGTGCGCACACAGAAGAATTGCTGGCGGAACTGGGCCTGGCGCCAGCCGATATCCAGGCCCTGCGCGAACGCGGCGCCATCGCCTGAGCGCCCGCGGCAGCTTGCGGCCGGATCCGCATGGCGCGGCCCGGCCATCATGGAAGGCAGACATGGAGACCGATCCGATGCAAGTCATCTCTAGCGAGTTCAAGACCCTGCTCTATGCCGTGGAAGGCGGCGTCGCCACCATCACGCTGAACCGCCCCGCCCAGCGCAACGCGCTGGACATGGTCATGCGCGAAGAGCTGGCCCATCTGGTGGGCGAGATCCGGCGCGACCGCGGCGTGCGCGTCGTGATCCTGGCCGGCGCGGGCGGCGCCTTCTGCTCGGGCGGCGACATCTCCACCATGGGCTCCGGCGGCTCCGCCGAAGAGGCGCGCGAACGCATGGCCAGCCTGCTCCTGACGATAGAAGGCCTGATCACGCTGGACCGGCCGGTGATCGCAGCGGTCGACGGCCCGGCCTATGGCGCCGGGCTGGGCCTGGCCCTGACCGCCGACCTGATCCTGGCCTCGCCGCGGGCGCGCTTCTGCCTGTCCTTCCTGCGACTGGGGGCCATCCCCGATTGCGCCACCATGTACACGCTGCCGCGCATGGTGGGCCTGCAACGCGCCAAGGAACTGGCCTTCTCCACCCGCGAATTCGAGGCGCAGGAAGCCCGCGACATGGGCATCGTGTTCGAGATCCAGCCGCAGGAGGCGATCCACGAGCGCGCGCGGCAGATCGCGCTGTCCATGGCAGAACTGCCCATGGCGGCGCTGGCGATCACCAAGCGCGGCTTCAACGCTTCGCTCAACAGCGACCTGAACGCGATGCTGGACCTGGAAGCCGCGGGCCAGGGCGTGGCCCGCTCCACCGACTACCACCGCGAGGCGGCCGGCCGCTTTCTCGACAAGGTGGCGCAACGCTTCCAGTGGCCGGCGGCCGGCCTCTAGCCCGAGGTCCGCGCGCTTGCCCGCCGCGCCAGCGTGCAGTAGTACTCGGCCGCCGGCGTCAGCGGCAGGCCGGCGCGCTGCACGATACATACCGGCGGCGCGGGCAGCGGTTCCTTGACGCGGATTTCCTGGAACACGCCTTGCAGCAGCGGATACTGCAGCCATTGCACCGGCAGCATCATCAGCAGGTCGGAATTGGTCAGGGCCGTGATGAAGGTCAGCGCGGACTGGGCCTTCAAGGCCAGGTGCGGCGGTGGCAGGCCATGCTTCTCGAACAGCGGACCCAGCTCTTCTTCGGCCTTGTGCGTGATGGAGGTGGTGATCCATTGCGCCCCGGCCAGGTCGCGCAGGGAACGGGCGCGCGCCAGCGGATGGCCCTTGCGGCCGATGATCACGCGCGTGTTGTCGAAGAGCTTTTCCACCTGTAGCTCGCCAGGCGTGCGCGCGGGCACCGGCCCGATGTAGAAGTCCACGGTGCCATCCAGCAGGGACGCCTCTACCAGCGGGTAGACCCCGTCGATGATCTCCAGATGAGTATCCGGGTAGCGCGCCCGGAACTCGCGCAACACTTCGGCGAACAGTCCCAGATGCGGCGCGGTCGACATGCACAGCGTGACGCGTCCGCGGGACGCGCCGTTCAACTGGCCGATCTCGTCGCGCGCACGCTGCAGCTCATGGCGGATGGCGTTGGCCCGCCTGAGGAACACGGCGCCCATGGGGGTCAGGCGCACGCCCTTGGCATGCCGTTCGAACAGCACGCACCCCAGCTCTTTCTCGAGTTCGCGGATGCTGCGCGAGATGGCCGGCTGAGGCGCGTCCAGGTGGCGGGCCGCGGCCCTGACGCCGCCGCGTTCGGCCACGGCCAGGAAATCCCGCAGGGTGTTGAGCTTCATGGAAGTGAATCAAATTTGATATCAGCAAGCCAATTCTGCCATCTTTCGGCATCATGGACATAGGCCTAGGATGCTTCCAAAGCCTGCAGATGAGCAGGCAACCGAGGAGACCGAAGGTGGAGAAGCGAGCCTCGCCCCGCGTGCTGATCGTGGGCGCCGGACCGGCCGGACTGAGTCTGGCGATCGAACTGGGGCACAGAAGGATTCCGTGCCTGCTCATCGAGCGCAACGACCGCGTGGGATACGCGCCGCGCGCCAAGACGACCAATGTGCGCACGCGCGAACACCTGCGCCGCTGGGGCATCGCCGACCGATTGCGCGCGGCGTCGCCGCTGGGCGCGTACTACCCCTCCAACGTCGTGTTCTGCACCCGCCTGGCCGGCGTCGAACTCGGGCGGCACGAGAACGCCATGTACTGCGCCCCCGGCCGCAATCCGCTGTACTCGGAACACGCGCAGTGGATACCCCAGTACACCGTGGAAGAGGTCTTGCGTTCGCATGCCTCCTCGCTACCCGACGTGGAGATACGGTTCCGCTCCGAGCTGCTGGACCTGACGCAGGATGCCGGCGGAGTGCACGCGCGCTTGCGCGATCTGGCGCAAGGCCGGGACATCGAACTGGAAGTGGATTACCTGGTGGGCGCCGACGGCGCCCGCAGCCTGGTGCGGGACCTGATCGGCACGCGCATGGAAGGCAGCTACGGGCTGTCCCGCAACTACAACATCGTGTTCCGCGCCCCCGGACTGGCCCAGGCCCATCGGCACGGCCCCGCCATCATGTACTGGCAGATCAACGGCGACGCGCCCAGCCTGATCGGTCCGATGGACAGCGGCGACACCTGGTTCTTCATGCCCACTCACGTGGACCCGCAGCAACGCGCCAGCGACATCGACGCGCGCGCCATGATCGCCCGCGCCACCGGCATCGACCTGCCATACGAGGTGCTCAGCAGCGACGAGTGGACCGCCAGCAAGCTGCTGGGCGACCGCTACCGCCAAGGGCGCGTCTTCCTGGTGGGCGATGCCTGCCATCTGCATCCGCCCTTCGGCGGCTATGGCATGAACATGGGGGTGGCCGACAGCGTGGACCTGGGCTGGAAGCTGGCCGCGGCGCTGCAAGGCTGGGGCGGCCCCGCCCTCATCGACAGCTATGAACGGGAACGCCGGCCCGTGCACCAATGGGTGCTCGACGAAGCCGAACACAACCATTCGATCCTCGGCAATCATTTGCTGGCGGACCATCTTGAAGACGCTGGCGCCGCAGGCGAGCGGGCACGCCAGGAAGCCGGCGCGCGCATCCGCGCGGCGAAGATGCGCGAGTTCTCCACCCTGGGCGTGGTGCTGGGCTACCAGTACGCGGACTCTCCCGTCATCGTGCCCGACGGCAGCCCCGAGCCGGCCCGGGACTTCATCAACTACACGCCCTCGTCCCGTCCCGGCGCCCTGGCGCCGCATGCCTGGCTGCATGACGGCAGCTCGCTGTACGACCATTTCGGCCCGGGTTTTACCCTGCTGGCCTTGCCCACGGCAGCCGCCCGCGACGTCGATGCCGCCGTATCCGCAGCGCAGGCTGCGGGCGTGCCCTTGACGCTGATCCGTCCGGACGAAGGCGGCGTGGCCAACCTCTACCCCGCCCCGCTCACCCTGATCCGGCCCGACCAGCACGTCGCCTGGCGCGGCGCCGCGTGGCCGGATACCGACCTGTACGCCCGGGTGACAGGGCGCAACTGAAACCACAGCCGGCGCAGTGCTGCCCCGCGCCGCCGCCATCCCAGCCTAGAGAGAGATCCGCCGCCAAGGCGGACGACAGGAGACCTACCATGATCCGTAATGAAGATCTGGCGCATGCCGAACAGGCTGTCGCCGGCTTTCGCAACCGCGTCCTGCCCTTGCTGTTCGCAGGATATCTGCTCAACTTCCTGGACCGCACCAACATCAGCTATGCGCAGCTGCAGATGGGCGCGGACCTGGGCATCTCCCTGGCGGCCTACGGGTTCGGCGCGGGCCTCTTTTTCATCGGCTATGCCAGCGTATGCGTGCCCGCCAACCTGGCGCTGCAACGCTTCGGCGTCAGGCGCTGGCTGGCCTGCATGTTCCTGGCCTGGGGCCTGGTCTCCTGCCTGATGGCCGCGCTGCACGGTGAAAAATCGTTCTACGCGCTGCGCTTCCTGCTGGGCGTGACGGAAGGCGGTTTCATTCCCGCCGTCAACTTCTACATCGCATCCTGGATTCCGCCGCGCTACCGCAGCCGCATCAATTCGATCTTCATCATGGCGCTGCCGCTGGCCATGATCTTCGGCGGGCCACTGGCGGGCGCGCTGCTGAAGATCGACGCCGGCATGCCGGGCTGGCGCTGGCTGTTCCTCATCGAAGGCCTGCCCACCATGCTGCTGGGCTTGATGATCCTGCGCTACCTGCCCGGCACGCCGCAGGAGGCCCGCTGGCTCAGCGACGGCCAGCGCCAGGGCTTGCGCGCCGTCATGGAACACGAGGCTCCGGCCCGCACGGCCTTCCCCTCCGCTTCCTGGACGCACGGATTCGCCGTCTTCCGCCAGCCCATGCTGTGGGGCCTGCTGTTGATCTTGCTGGCCGCGTATGCCGCGACCTTTGCCCTGGCGTACTTTCTTCCGACCATACTCAAGCAGCTGTACGGCATCACGCCGCTGGAAATCGGCGCGCTGCTGATGATTCCCAACGTCGTGGCGCTGGTGTTCAGCTACGTGGTCGGACGCAGCAGCGAACGCACCGGCGACATCCGCTGGCACCTGGCGGTCGTCTGCCTGGCGGGCGCGGGCGGCTTCCTGATGCTGCACGGCGCGGCGACGGTGTCCCTGGCGGCATTCCTGGCCGTGGTGTCCATCATCACCGGCTACACCATCGCGTACTACGGTCCGCTCAATGCCGCGGTGCAGAACTACATCGGCGCGAGCGCTGGCCCCCTGGCGCTGGTTACGACCATCGGCTCGCTGGGTGGCTTCTTCGGCCCGACCCTGACCGGCGCGGTCATGCAGGCCAGCGGCGGCGAATGGGAACTCGCGGCCCAGGTGTTCGCCCTGGCGACGCTGGCGAGCGCGGGCCTGGCGATCCTGTGCGTGCGCAACCGGCGCGCGGCGCCGGCCGCGCAAGCAGCGGCCTCCGGCACCTGAAATCGACACAACCTACATAGCGAGTCAGACATGAGCACGAACACTCAAGCAAGGACCGCCGTCGTCACCGGCGGCGCAAGCGGGATCGGCCAGGAATGCGCGCGGCAGCTGCGCGCCGAAGGCTGGCAGGTCGTGGTGTGGGACCGGAGCGCCGCGGATGACGCCGTGGCCGTCGACGTTTCGGACTACGCCAGCGTAGCCCGCGCGGCGGCACAGCTGGACGGCGTAGACCTGCTGATCAACGCCGCCGGCATCGCCGGCAGCCGTGCCCCGGTCGCGGAAAAGGACCCCGCGGAATGGGCCCAGGTCCTGGCGGTGAACCTCAACGGCACCTTCCATTGCGCGCATGCCCTGTATCCGGCGCTGCGCGCCCGCGGCGGCGTCATCGTCAACATCGCGTCGGTGGCCGGCATGGTCATGATGAAGGGCCGCGCCCACTACGCCGTATCGAAGGCCGGCGTGGCGACGCTGACGCGGTCGCTGGCCAATGAATGGGCCGAGGACGGCATCCGGGTCATCGCGGTGGCGCCGGGCTACGTCAAGACGCCCTTGATCCAGCATTCCATCGACGCGGGCGAACTGGACGAAGCGCGGCTTGCGGCCATGCATCCGATGAACCGCCTGGCGACTACCCAGGAAATCGCGGCGTCGATCATCGCGTTGACCAGGCCGCCGTTCCTGTTCATGACGGGTTCGGTCGTCACCATCGACGGCGGCATGACGCTGGGTAAATAGTTCGGGGTATCGCGCGAAAGCAACAGTTTGTCCCCAAATTTTCCGGCAATCCCCTTTTATTGAAATAAACCGTCACATATTACGATTACTTTCAATCCATAATCTACGCAAGAAAATGCCACCGGCGTAGGGGGCCCGCTCTTGCGATGAAAGTCCTTTCCATATTCGGGACCCGTCCCGAAGCGATCAAGATGGCGCCCCTGGTGTCCGCGCTGCAAGGCGAACCCAGGATCCAGAGCGTCGTCTGCGTGACGGGCCAGCATCGCGAGATGCTGGATCAGGTGATGGCCCTGTTCGACCTGCGGGCGCAGCACGACCTGGACATCATGGTGCCCAACCAGACGCTCAACGGCCTGTACGCGCGGCTGATCAGCCGGGTGGACAGCGTGCTGGAGGCGGAGCAGCCCGATTGCGTGCTGGTCCACGGCGACACCAGCACCGCATCGGCCTGCGCGCTGGCGTCTTTCCACCGCCGCGCGCGCATCGGCCACGTCGAAGCCGGCCTGCGCACCGGCGATCTGGCCAAGCCCTTCCCCGAGGAAATGAACCGCCGCGTGGTCGACGCGGTGGGCGACTGGCTGTTCGCGCCGACGGCGCAATCGCGCGCCAACCTGTTGCGCGAAAACCTCTCGGGCCGCATCACGGTCACAGGCAATACCGTGATCGACGCGCTGGCCATGACCTGCGCCAAGCTCGCGCCCGAAGGTGCGCTGGCGCAGCAATTGGCGGCACGCTACGGCTGGCTGGATCCGCAGCGCCGCCTGCTGCTGGTGACCGGACACCGGCGCGAAAGCTTCGGCGAGGGCTTCCGGAACATCTGCGCCGCCCTGGCCGAACTGGCGCGGCGCGAAGACCTGCAGATCGTCTACCCCGTGCACCTGAATCCGCAGGTGCGCAACGTGGTGATGGCTCAACTGGACGGCCTGTCGCGCGTGCATCTGATCGCCCCGCTGGATTACCTGGACTTCGTCTGGTTCATGCAGCGCGCCTACCTGATCCTGACCGACTCGGGCGGGGTGCAGGAAGAAGCGCCCTACCTCGGCAAGCCGGTATTGGTGATGCGCGACGTCACCGAACGCCCGGAAGCCGTGCAGGCCGGCACCGTGACGCTGGTCGGCACCGATACGCAGCGCATCCTGGCCGAAGTGAACCGCTTGCTCGACAACCCGGAACTGCACGCTTCGTTCTCGCGCCGCATCAATCCCTATGGCGACGGCCTCGCCAGCCAGCGCATCGTCGATGCGCTTTGCGGCCGCGCCGTATCCGAGTTTGCGCCTCAAGCACCGGCCGCGGCCCGTTAGCCGCCCCATGCCCCTCACCACCGGAGCCCTCATGCCCCATGCCCCGCATTCCCCCGCCGCCCGCACCCTCTGCCGCGCGCTGATCGCCGCCGGGTTGCTGCTCCCCTTGGGAGCGATGGCCAGTCCCGCGGGCGACGCCTTGCGGCGCTTGCTGGGCGACGACTGGGTCACGCGCGACACCAGCCTGGAAGACCTGGGCATCCGCGAACCGGTGGTGCTGAGCAACAGCGATGCGCGCCAGGAGTTCTACCTGCCGGTACCCCGCGGCGTGGCGATAGCCGACGCCACGCTCGATTTCGACGCGCGCTACATCAAGGGCGAACCGGGCCGCGCCAGCATGGTGTTATGGGTGGACGGCGTGCCGCAGACGGCGCAGCGCATCGCCGACGGCGAGGGGTCGGCCACGCGCAAGCTGAACGTGGAGCAACGCGTGCGCGACACCGGCTTCGTGCGCCTGGCGGTGGACTGGCAATCGGAGATCGCGCAGCGCCAGTGCGAAAGCAACCGCGCCACCGCCAACGCCTTGATGGTGTCGCCGCGCACGCGCCTGAGCTACCGCTACGACGCCTCGGCCATCGGCAGCCTGGACGAAGCCTGGAGCACCCTGCCCGGCAAGCCCGTGCTGATGGTGGCGGGCGCCAAGCTCGACCAGCAGGCTTTCGACAGCGCCTGGCGCATGGGCGTGGCGATGGAGCGCAGCGGCAAGCGGGTCGCAGTCCGCGCCTTCCCGGCGGTGGGCGACGAGATCGACACCCGCGGCCTGCAGGCCCCGAACGGACTGGGGCAAGTGCAGGCGTTCGCAGCCCTGGCGGGCAAGGACAAGCACAAGCTGGCCAACGCCGCGGAGATCGGCGCGCTGCTGGTCATGGGCGCGCCCGCCGTCAGCGGCGACGTGGTGATCGCCGACGCCGCGCTGCGCGCCCGCTACAACGAGGCGCTGGACGCCTTGCAGGCGCAATTGGCGCAGGACGGCGACGCCGCCGAGGCCTTCCAGGCCTGGCGCCAGCGGCGCATGCCCCTGGCCGGCCAGGACCTGCCCTCCAAGGAGATCCGCCTGGCGCCGCTGGGCCGGCAGGCGGTCATCGCCGTGGCCGCCGACGCCGGCGCGCAAGGCGCGGGCGCCTTCGACACGGCTTGGCGCCGCATCCTGGTCACGCGCCAGGCGCAGGTCAAGACGGCGGAGCCGCCGCAGGCTTCGGGCGAAGATGGCATGCGCCTGACCGCGTTGGGCGGATCGTCCGCCAGCTTCGACGTGGTCGCGCGCGGCGACTGGAACGCCACGTTCGCGCTGGCCGCGGTGTCGGCGGACGGCAGCATGCCGGACGAACTGGTCATGGACCTGGCCGCCGCGCCGGGCGCGTCCGCCACCCGGCCGGTCGCCTCGGTGTTCTGGAATGGCATCCTGCTGGCCGCCAAGCAGATGGACGCCGACGGCCATCCCGAACGCCTGACGGCGCGCGTGCCCGGCTACGCCCTGGGCCTTACCAACGCGGTGCGCGTCACGTTCCAGCGCCAGCCGGTATCGGTGGATTGCAATGAAATCCCGCAAGGCTACCCCGTCAACGTGCTGCCCACCAGCTATGTGAAGCCGGGCCGCGCGCAGCCGGACGGCACCTTCGTGGGGCTGCTGCCGCTGTTGGCCGGCAGCCCCCAGTTGCTGATCCCCGACGGCTATCTGGCCGACGCGCCGGCCAGCCTGCAACGCGTCATCGGCATCGCCACGGCCAGCGGCCTGTCCGCCACGCGCGCGGCGCTGTCGCTCACGCCGGCGGGTCAGGCGGCCAAGCCCGGCGGCCCCTTCGTGGCGATGGAAGTCGCGGTGGACGGCGCCAAGCCCATGGTCAAGGTCACGGACCGCAAGCAGCTGACGGTGGACGGCAAGAGCGCGCCCTGGCTCGACGTTTCCGGCCTGGACAACCTGAGCACGGCCGAAGTGGTGCGCGCCGGCGGCCAGGACGGCCTGCTGTGGCACACGCTGGGCCAGCGCCCGGTCATGCCGCAGGCGCCCTTCGTGCTGAACCGCGGCAACATCGCCATCATCGGCGCGGCAGGGCCGCTGGCCTGGATCGACAGCGCCAATCCCGCGGCGGGCCAGCCGCCGGGGGCGGGCGCAAGCGCCTTCTTCGAATGGCGCAACTACCTGTCGTGGAGCGTCCCGGCGCTGAGCGTGTGCCTGCTGGTCCTGCTCCTGATCCTGATCGCCGCATTGCGCGTCACCCGCAGGAAGAACAAGGACAGCAAGTAACCCGGAGGCGCCATGTCCTCGCTTTACTGGCCCTACCTCATCGCCGACTACTACCGCGGCCTGGAGATCGTGACGGCGGTAGTCGGCGTCATCATCCTGCTGTCCAGCCTGGACGACCTGTTCATCGACGGCTGGTTCTGGCTGCGCGAACTGCGCCGCGGGCTGACGGTCAAGCGCCAGTATGCGCCGCTGACCGCCGAGCAGTTGCGCGCCAAGCGGGAACAGCCGCTGGCGATCATGGTGCCGGCCTGGCTGGAGTACGACGTGATCGCGCCCATGCTGGAGAACATGGTGTCGACGCTGGAATACAAGAACTACATGATCTTCGCGGGCACGTACCAGAACGACGAGCGCACCATCAAGGAAGTGGAACGCATGCGGCGGCGCTACCGCCAACTGATACGGGTGGAAGTGCCGCACGACGGGCCGACCTGCAAGGCCGACTGCCTGAACTGGATCGTGCAGGCCATCTTCGCCCAGAATGCCATGCAGCCCGAGCCCTTCGCCGGCGTGATCCTGCACGACAGCGAAGACGTGCTGCACCCGCTGGAACTCAAGTACTACAACTATCTGCTGCCGCGCATCGATTTCATCCAGTTGCCAGTCACGTCGCTGGAACGGGAGTGGCACGAGCTGGTCGCCGGCACCTACATGGACGAGTTCGCCGAATGGCACACCAAGGACCTGGTGGTGCGGGAAAGCCTGTCCAAGATGGTGCCGTCCGCCGGCGTCGGCACCTGCTTCTCGCGCCACGCGCTGGAGGTGCTGGCGGCAGAGACCAACAACCAGCCCTTCAATACCGACACGCTGACCGAGGACTACGACATCGGCGCGCGCCTGGCCCAGCGCGGCATGCGCCAGATCTTCGGCAAATTCGAGGTCGAGTACGTGACGCGCCGCCGCTCATGGTTCGGCCTGGGGCGGGAGAAGATCTCTGCCATCAGGATGCCGCTGGGCGTGCGCGAATACTTCCCCAACACCTTCCGCACCGCCTACCGGCAAAAGGCGCGCTGGACGCTGGGCATCGGCCTGCAAGGCTGGCAGCAGGTGGGATGGACCGGCTCGCTGGCCACCAAGTATCTGCTGTTCCGCGACCGCAAGGGACTGTTCACGTCGTTCATCGCAATACTGGCCTATCTGCTGCTGGCCAACTTCTTTCTCTTCTATCTGGCCGACCGCTTTGGCTGGTGGAAGGTTTATTACCCTTCCTACTTCCGCCCCGGCGGCTGGCTGGTGACGCTGATGTGGCTGAACGCGGGGGCCCTGCTGCTGCGCGTGGTGCAGCGCGCGTACTTCGTCGGCCGCATGTACGGCTGGGAGCACGCCCTGCTGTCCATGCCGCGCATGATCGTCGGCAACTTCATCAACGCCATGGCGGCGGCGCGGGCCTGGCGCCTGTTCATCGGCCACCTGATCACGGGCAAGCGGCTGGCCTGGGACAAGACCATGCATGACTTCCCCTCCACCGACCAGTTGGCGCAGCAGCGCCAGCGCCTGGGCGACCTGCTGCTGTCCTGGCAGGCCATCGATCATCAGATGCTGGAGCAGGCGCTGGAGATCCAGGCGCGCGAGAAGCGGCCGCTGGGCGAAATCCTGATGGAGCGGGGCTGGCTCGACGAAAAGACGCTGCACGAAGCGCTGTCATTCCAGCAAGGCGCCCCGACGCAAACCGAACACCCCGCGGACCCGCTATCGCACAGGCCCACTCCTCCATGACCGTCCTTTCCCGTACGCTGGCTTTCAGCGCCCTGCTGTGCGTGGCCGCAGTCCCTGTAGCGGCCACGCAACCTGCCGCCGCAGCCGAACGTCCGCTGGAAGGCGACGCCTACCAACTGGCCGACCAGGCCTACAAGCAGTACGACGCCGGCCATTACGAAACCGCCCAGATCATGGCGGAGAACGCCATCCGCCTGCGGCCCGACGTGGCTCGCCTGCGCCTGTTGCTGGTCTATGCCTTGGAAAAGCAAGGTAAACGGCAGGAGGCCGCCCGTGCGGCCGACGCGGCGATCGCCGACGGCCTGGGCACCCCGGAACTGCGGCAGGCCAAGGCCAACCTGCAGCGCCCGCCTGCCGTGGCCGCCACGCCCACACAGCCCGCGGCGCAAACGCCTGCGCAAGCTTCCGGGCAGACGCCCGTGCAGACGCCCGCCCCTGTCCGCAAGCCCGCGCCGCAAACCCCGTACCAGCGCGCCTATCCCGTGGCGGCGCGCGCCTATGCGGACTATGGACGCCAGGATTACGCCGCGTCCGCCGCAGGCGCCGAACGCGCCTTCCGCGCCGTGCCCAGGCAAGGCGAATGGGCCTTGCTGTGGGTGGAATCGCTGGGCGCGCAACAGCGCTACGAAGCCGCCAGCCAGGCCGTCGACACGGCGCTGGCGCTGGGCGCGCCCAACAAGGCGGCGCTGCAGGCGAGGCAGCAGGCCTATCAGAAGCAGATCGCCGCAAGCCAGGCGCCCGCGGCGCCGGCTCCGGGTAGCGAGGCCGCCACGGGCGCCTATGCCGCCTACGACAAGGGCGCCTACCAGGAAGCCATCACGCTGGCCCGCCAGGCCGTGGCGCAAGCGCCGGACAATGAGAGCTATGCCCAGCTGCTGACGACCGCGCTGGCCGCGGGCGACAAGGCGCAAGCCGCCGAGGCGGAAGCCCGGCTGAGCGACGCCATCGCCCGCCAGCCGGACTCGGCCCAGCTGCTTGCGCAGCGCGGCTATGCGCGCCAGCGCCTGGGCCAGCCCGCGGGTGCGGCGTCCGACTTCGCGGCCGCGCGCGCCACCGGCCAGGCGCCGCCGCGCCTGATCCTGGACCAGGCCTATGCGCAGTCGGCAATGGGCGACAACCGCGCCGCCACCGACTCGCTCAAGCAAGCCATCGACATGGACGATGCCGGCCAGTTGGGCCTCACGCCGCTGGAGCGCTACAACACGCGCAGCGGCGTCGCCGCCCTGTCGCGCGAATGGGGCGGCTCGTTCTCCGCGTCCTATCGCGGCGCACGGCCGGCCAGCTCCAGCCTGGGCGGGGCCGCCATCAACACCCCTGGCGACGTGATCTTCAGCACTGCGGAAATCTTCTGGCGTCCGCCGCAACTGAACAACCGCTGGGGCATGCTCGAGGCGTACGCGCGCAGCTCCAACACGCTGTACGACAGCGGCAGCACCTACGAGTCGCGCAGGAATGTCGACCCTTGCACCGGGGAAAGCACCCCGGACGAACGCTCTAACGAAGAACGCTTTCGCAACAACAGCACCTCATCCGGCATCCCCAGCACCATCGGCGCGCTGGGCCTGCGTTATCTGCTGGCCGATACCGGCATAACTTTCGGCATCGAACGCCGCTTCTTTCTGGGATCCGCCACCCGCCAGGGCTATGCCTACCCCGAATCCAGCGCGGTGCAGTGCGCGGCGCAGCAGGCCTTCCACAACGCCTATCCCAATCTGCAGGACCAGAGCGCCGTGGCGCGCTACAAACTCAACGGCAATGCCGGGGGCTGGATGTCCTACGTCACCTACGGCTATTACCAAGGCCGCGAATTGCGCGTGGACGTACCCAGCTGGCTGACGATCGAAGGCTATGCGCAGGCCGGCTACGCCTGGGACGACAACAGCGCCCGCTATACCGCCTATTCGGTGGACTCCAAGGGCCAGCGTCAGCAGGATCTGGGCAGTTCCTCGGGCCGCCTCAAGCGCGACCAGGCCTTCCTGTCCGGCGAACTGCGCGTGGGCCGCAGCTTCCGCGCCACCAGCATCAGCGACAAGCTGGTGCTGTTTCCGTACGCGGTGGTCGGCGCGGACTGGCTGTGGCAGAAGAGCGTGGCCAAGCTGGACGACCTGCCCGGCTACGGCAGCCAGTCGGTGGTCCTGTCCGACCACGGCACTTCTTGGTCGCTGGGCGTGGGGCCGGGCTTCAACGTGCGCTACTGGTTCCGCGAAGACCACTACAACGCGCCGCGCTCTTACCTGGACTTCGGCGTCCAGTACCGTACCAGCCTGGGCGGGGGCGAGAGCGACCGCGCCAAGGGTTGGTTCATGAACATGACGCTGTCGTACTGAGCCGCTGATACACACGATTACATCGGTTCATAAGCCTATAACAATGAATCGGGCATAGTGCTCCGCGCCACGCAGGCTGAGCGATCGCCAGGCGTGCAAACCTCATCCCTCACCGCGTTGGAGATTGAATTGCCGATGTTCAAACAAGCCCGTATCGCCCTGGCCGCCGCCGCCCTGACCCTGGCCAGCGGCGCCGCCCTTGCCCAGCAGACCATGCAGGGCCAGATGCCCAACCTGGCGGCCGTGAGTGGCCAGATGCATGCCGCCGCCGAGTACTGCGGCGCCTACACGGCAGCGCAGCTCGAGCAGATGAAGCAACAACAGAAGACTGCGACCAGCGCCCAGGGCATGTCGGCGGCGGACTTCGACGCCGCTTTTTCGAAGTCCTACAGCCAAGCCAAGGTGCAACTGGGCACGTTGAGCGCGGCCGACAAGGAAAAGACCTGCGCGCAGCTCAAGGCCATGGCCGCGGCGCAACCGCGCTAACCATTCCGCGTCAGACCGCTGATCGGCCGCCTAGAGCGGCCATTCCCGCTTCAGGCGCTCGGCCTCGGGCGTAGGCCCTATCAGCCAGGGATCAGCCGCAAAGGCGACCACGCGTTGCGCGCGGTAGCGCCGCGCGATGCGCAACTGCCGGCGCACGCGCGCCGCGTCGGCGGAGCGGGCATTGAAGGTGGTGCCGTCCTGGCGTTCGGACGGCAGTTCCTCGAATAGTTCGACGATCAGGTCGAACGGCGCACGACGCGCCAGCAGCATGCGATGCAAGGGCTCCAACGCCTCATACGCCGCCATGCCGGACACGCCCACTCCGTCCTGGAGCATGGGCCTCAGCCTGACCACATCCAACAATCCGTTCCACAGGTCGGCCAGGCTCAGCGCTCCCGGCAATTTGCTGTGATACGTGGAGATGGCGGGCACGCGTCCCGTCTGTTGCACGAGCGGATCGGACAGCTCGCGCAGCCATTGCGCCAGCAGCGCCTGGCGGCCGGGCGCGGCCCAGCTGTGCTGCTCGATCTCGTAAGGGATGTACCAGCCGCGGAAAGCGGCAAGCCGGGTTGCGTTCGACGCTTGCGCATAAGCCAGCGCCAGCGCCTGCGCGGCCTGCAGGAATGCGGCCAGCGCGGCGTCATCCGGATTGCCCAACTGTCGCCACCAGCGCTCGTCGTAGGGCAGGCCCAACTGCAGCCCCATGCCCAGGCGCTCGGCCTCGTCGAAGATCAGCGCCAGCGTGGACGCGGGCAGTTGCCAGGGCTGCGCCCCGCCGCTGGCGCCCACCCACTGAATGATGATCTCGCGGAATCCCAACGCGTGCATGGCGGCGATGCGTTCGCGCCACGCCTGCGGGCTCAATTCCAGGTGGCTGGGCCAAAGCTGCCAGAAGGTGCTTTGCACCGACCAGGCCGGCGCGCAGGCGGGCAGGCTGGCGGCCAGCGCCGCCACGCCCAGGCCCTGCAACAGGCGTCGCCGGCCGGTGGAAGCAGGCGCAGACGCCTGCATGGGCTGCCTGGCGATAGGATTTACCCGGCGCGGTTGCCGAAGATGCCCGACAGGGACGCCAGCAGGTCGGCAGGGTTGAATTGCTGTTCGCCCTGGACCTCGCCGTTGGGCGTGGCCTTGTCCACCAGCTGCGGCAGCAGCGAGGACAGCGAACCCAGCACGGAGTCCGTGTCCTGACCGGTCTTGGCGGCCAGTTCGTTGACGACGCCGGGATCCAGCACGGAACCGAGCTGATCGGCGCTGACCGGCATGTTCTGGCCGGTGCCCACCCACGAGGCCACGATCTCGCTCAAGCCGCCCTTCTGGAAGCTGGCGATCAGGCCGGTCAGGCCGCCCGGGTACTTGTTCAGTTGCTCGATCAACGCGGGCAGCAGCGAAGCCGAGCCCCCTTGCTGACCGCCGCCGGCCATCGAGGCCAAGGTATCCAATAGGCTCATCATCGTGCTCCTGAAAAAACGGAGATCCAGTATAGGCCCATGCCTGCCGCCCCGCCTGTCATCCGATGGATGACACCCGGCATCTTTACAAAGCTTGTCGATTGCATCCCGTCAGTCGACGGCCTTTCCCGCCTGCAAGGCCTGCAGCGACTTCAGGCCGGCGCGGCCGTCCGGCCGCAGGCCCAGTTCGCGCTGCACCGTCTGCAAGGCCTGCCGGGTGCGGGCGCCAATCATGCCATCGGGTTCGCCGATCTCATAGCCGCGGGCAATCAACAGCCGTTGCAATTCCCGCCGCTGCGCCCGCGACAGGCCTGGATCGTCGGTTGGCCAGGCTTGCACCAGCGGGCCGCCGCCGCGCAGCCTGTCGGACAGGTGGGCGATGGCCAGCGCGTAGCTTTCGGCTGCGTTGTAGGAATACAGGGCATCGAAATTGCGCGTGACCAGGAAGGCAGGACCTTTGCTGCCCGCCGGCAGCAGCAGCCCCGCCGGCGTGTCGCCCGCGGGCAGCGGCTGGCCGTCGGCGCGCGTCACGCCGCGCCCCGCCCAGTACGACATCGCGCGCTTGTTCTTGCGGCCCGCGCCTGAAGTGTCCAGACCCGCCGGCAAGCGGACTTCATAGCCCCATTGCAGCGCGCTGTTCCAACCCGCGCGCTTGAGGAAATTGGCTGTCGATGCCAGCGCGTCCGGCACGCTGTCGACCAGGTCGCGGCGGCCGTCGCCGTCGAAGTCCACCGCCAGCCGCAAGTACGTCGAGGGCATGAACTGGGTCTGGCCGAAAGCGCCCGCCCAGGAGCCCGTCAGGCGTTCGGGCGCGATGTGCTCGTCCTGGATGATCTTCAGCGTGGCAAAGAATTCGCCGCGGAAATATGCCTGACGCCGGCCGAAGCAGGACAGCGTGGACAGCGACGTCAGCAGGGGCCGGCCGCCCAGAGTGCGGCCGTAGTTGCTTTCCACGCCCCACACCGCGGCGATGGTGGCTGCGTCCACACCGTAGCGCGACGCGGCGCGGTCCAGGTCAGACTGCCAGCGCGCCATGCCGGCCCGGCCGTCGGCCACGCGCTCGTCGTCGACCAGGGCCGCCATGTAGTCCCAGATAGGCGTCTTGAATTCCGGTTGGGCGTCCAGCAGATCCAGCACTGTCATGTCCGGTGCAAGCCCGGCGGTCTGGGTGTCGAACGTGGCGCCGGACACGCCGGCCTTGAGCGCCGCGCCGCGCAATTGCGCGAGGCAGGCCGCGAACGCGTCGGCGGCCGACGCCGCGGGCGCCAGCGAAATGAGGGCGCCGCCGGCCAGGGCGCAGGCCAGCGCGCGCAGCGGGCGGGCCCGCAGCGTCTTGAAGAAGTTATGGTTGTTCATGTCGTCCAGTCAGCCGGCCTGCAGCGCGGCAAGCTCGGCGTCGTCGAAGCCGGCGGCGCGGCGCGCCTCCAGGTTGAAGGGACCGCGCAGCCGGGGCGCGTCATAGCGCTGCGCCAGTTCGGCATAACAGGACACGGGATCCTTGCCCGCCTGCGCGCACAGCTGCTTGTACCAATGATTACCGATGGCCACGTGGCCGATCTCGTCGGCCAGGATGATGTCGACGATGGCAGCGCTTTCCGCATCGCCCGCTCCCGCCAGCTTGGCACGGATCGCGGGGGAAGCATCCAGGCCGCGCGCCTCCAGCGTGCGCGGCACCAGCGCCAGGCGGGCCAGCAGATCCTCTTGCGTGCGCTGCGCCATGTCCCACAGCCCGTTGTGGGCGGGGAAGTCGCCATAGGCGTATCCCATGGCGGCCAGACGCTGCCTGAGCAGATCGAAGTGATAGGCCTCTTCGCGCGCCACGCGCAGCCAGTCGCGGTAGAAGGCTGGCGGCATGCCGGCAAAGCGCCACATGATATCCAGAGCCAGGTTGATGGCATTGAATTCGATGTGCGCCAGCGCGTGCAGCAGCGCCGCGCGCCCTTCCTCGGTGGCCATGGAACGCTGCTTGACCTGGGCGGGGACCACCAGCTCAGGCCGCGCCGGGCGGCCCGGCAGTTCCGCCGTGGGCGTGTAGGCCTGCTCGCAGTCCAGCACCGTCTCATCCGACATGGCGCGCACTGCCGCCAGCTTGTCCTGCCAGGCCGTGGCGGCCAGGGCCGCCAGCGCCTGCCCACGCAGGCAATCCTGGCGATGCCCGGCCGCGTCGGGCGTCGTGTTGCTATCCATATGCTTCTCTGTGCCGGGCGGCCTCGCGCCCGCCCGAAATCCCTTGAAAGCGCCGTGGCCGCAGGCCTCGCGCATACACGGAGACTTTATCATTCACCCATGGATCCCCTGCGCCTGACCATAGAGACCGACCTGTCCCGCATCGACGCCCAGCAATGGGACGCGCTGGCGGGCGACCAGCCCTTTCTGCGCCATGCATTCCTGCGCGCGCTGCACGAGACCGGCTGCGCCGCGCCCCAGACCGGATGGGCGCCGCATTACCTGGCGCTGTGGCGCGACGATGCGCTGGCGGCTGCTGCGCCGCTCTACCTGAAATCCCATTCGCGCGGCGAATATGTATTCGACTACGCCTGGGCCGACGCCTTCCAGCGCCACGGGCTGCGATACTACCCCAAGCTGCTGTCGGCCATTCCCTTCACGCCGGTCACCGGCCCCAGGTTGCTGGCCGGCAACGATGAGGATCGCGCCACGCTGGTGCGCGGGCTGGTCGCCTTCGCCGAAGAGATCAAGGTGTCTTCGCTGCACCTGCTGTTCCCCGCCGAGGCCGACATGCGCGCGCTGCGCGAGGCCGGCTTCATGATCCGCGAAAGCGTGCAGTTCCACTGGACCAATCCGGGTTACGCGGACTTCGACGCCTTTCTGGCCACGATGAGCCACGACAAGCGCAAGAAGATCCGCCAGGACCGCAAGAAGGTCGCGGCCGCCGGGCTGTCGTACAGCTGGCTGCGCGGGGCCGAGATCGGCGCGGTCGAGCTGGACTTCTTCTACGAATGCTATTGCCGCACCTACTTCAACCATGGCAATCCACCCTACCTGAGCCACGAATTCTTCCGCCGCGCGTATCGCGAACAGGCCGGTGCCTTCGTGCTGATCCTGGCAGAGCGCGACGGCCAGCCGGTGGCGGCCGCGCTCAACCTGGCGGGCGGCGACGCGCTGTATGGGCGCTACTGGGGCGCGACCGAATACGTGCCGGGGCTGCACTTCGAGACCTGCTACATGCAGTCCATCGCCTATTGCATTGCCCACGGTATCGCGCGCTTCGAGGGCGGCGCGCAAGGCGAACACAAGATGGCGCGCGGGCTGCTGCCCACGCCCACCTGGTCGGCGCACTGGGTCGCGCACCCCGGTTTCGCGGACGCGATCCAGAACTTCCTGGACGAGGAAACCGCCGCGGTGGCGAACTATCTGGGAGAGCTGGAAACGCACTCCCCGTTCAAGCGGCCGCGGGAAGGCTGAGGGTTAGAGGAAGCGGTCCAGCAGCTTGCGGCTGTGCTTGTCCAGCGACTGGATGTCGCGCACCAGATAGAAGATGCCGTGGCTGTCGGCGATCAACAGGGTCTGCGGACTCAGGCGGCGGATGTCCTCTTCGCCGCGCAGCGTGAACGAGGTGGGGCCGCGGTCGGTATCGACCTGCCAGGTGCTGGGAGTGGCGAAAGTGGAGACGCTGGCCAGCTTGCGGATCTCGGGCATGAATTCCCGGCTTGCCAGTTCTTCCTCGATCAACTCGCGCTGCGGAGCCGGCACATCGGACAGGTGCTCGATCCAGAGCAGTTCGCGCCCGTCCACTGTCACGAGCGACAGGCCGCGGCCCGGTTCGCTGATGGGAAAGGCGCGCACGGGCAGCACGCCCTCGTGGTTCTGGCCATCGGCGGACTGGAACTCCAGGCGCCCGAAGGCATTGCGGCGCAGCTGAAAAGACGGCAAGGTCATGACGATAATTCCGGTTCCGCGTCAGGCCACGGCGGCCATGTCTTCGCTGCCCGACGCCTGCGCGTCGGCCTCGGCCTGGCGCGCCTGCGCCTGGTACAGGCGGTAGTAGGCGCCCTCGCGGGCCATCAGTTCTTCGTGCGGGCCCTGCTCCACGATCTGGCCGCGGTCCAGCACCACCAGGCGGTCCGCCTTGCGCAACGTGCTCAGACGGTGGGCGATGGCGATCGTGGTGCGGCCACGCACCAGGTTGTCCAGCGCCTTCTGGATTTCCTTTTCGGTGGTGGTGTCCACCGACGAGGTGGCTTCGTCCAGAATCAGGATGCGCGGATCGATCAGCAGCGCGCGGGCGATCGAGATGCGCTGGCGTTCGCCGCCGGACAAGGCCTGGCCACGTTCGCCGACCAGCGAGTCGTAGCCGTGCGGCAGCCGCAGGATGAATTCATGCGCATGCGCGGCGCGCGCCGCAGCCACGATTTCGTCACGGGTGGCGTCCGGCTTGCCGTAGGCAATGTTCTCGGCGATGGTGCCGAAGAACAGGAACGGCTCCTGCAGCACCAACCCGATGTTGCGGCGGTAGTCCGCCACGCGCACCGAACGGATATCGGCGCCGTCCACCAGCACCGCCCCTTCGGATACGTCGTAGAAGCGGCAGATCAGGTTGATCAGCGTGCTCTTGCCCGAGCCGCTGTGGCCCACCAGGCCGATCATCTCGCCCGGCGCGATGTTCAGGTTCAAGCCGCGGATGACCTGGCGGTTGCCGTAGCGGAAGCCCACGTCGCGCAACTCGATGCGGCCGTTGATGTGCGGCAGCTTGGCGGGATTCTGCGGTTCCGGCACGCTGGAGACATGGTCCAGGATGTCGAAGATGCGCTTGGCGCCAGCCGCCGCTTTCTGCGTGACCGAGACGATGCGGCTCATCGAATCCAGACGCATGTAGAAGCGCCCGATATAGGCCAGGAAGGCGGCCAGCACGCCAACGGTGATCTGCTTCTGCGACACCTGCCAGATGCCGAAGATCCACACCACCAGCAGGCCCACTTCGGTCAGCAGCGTGACAGTGGGCGAGAACAGCGACCAGGTGGTGTTCACGCGGTCGTTGACTTCCAGGTTGCGGTTGTTGGCTTCACGAAAGCGCGCGACTTCGCGCTTTTCCTGCGCGAAAGCCTTGACCACGCGGATGCCCGGAATGGTGTCGGCCAGGACGTTCGTGATCTCTGACCAGATGCGATCGACCTTTTCGAAGCCATGGCGCAGGCGGTCGCGCACCGCGTGGATCATCCAGATGATGAACGGCAGCGGCACCAGCGTGACCAGCGCCAGCCACGGGTTGATGGACACCAGGATGACCGCGGTCATGCAGATCATCAGGATGTCGTTGGCGAAGTCCAGCAAGTGCAGCGACAGGAACACGCAGATGCGGTCGGTTTCGCTGCCGATGCGGGAAATCAGATCCCCGGTGCGCTTGCCGCCGAAATACTCCAGCGACAACTGCTGCAGGTGCTCATAGGTGGTGGTGCGCAGGTCCGCGCCGATGCGCTCGCTGACCCAGGCCAGGATATAGGTCCGTGCCCAGCCCAGCCCCCAGGCCAGGAAAGCCGAGGCCAGCAGCCCGCCCAGATAGAGGCGGACCTTGTCGTAATCGATGGGCGCGCCGTTCTGGAACGGAATCAGCACGTCGTCCATCAGCGGCATGGTCAGGTACGGCGGCACCAGGGTGGCGGCGGTGCCCAGCAGGGTCAGCACGAAACCCGCCAGCAGCGGCCCGCGGTAAGGGCGGGCGAAACGCCACAGGCGCAGCAGCGCCCAAGTGGTGGATGGCGCTGCCTGTTCCTGGTTGCAGGTCGGGCATTCTTCCTCGCCCGCCGGGATGACGTTATTACAGACGGTGCAGGTACGCTCCGCCAGATCCTCGTCCTGATGGCCGGACAAACGGATGGCCTGCTGCGTTTCGAACTGCGCCAGCAGCCGCAACGCGGCCGGATTGCGCGCCAGCGTGAAACGCCACGCGCCCAGGCGGGAGCCGTCGTCGTGCAATTCCAGCAGCGCGGCGCCGGCGTGGTCGGTGAGGCTTAGTTTTAATTGGGGGCCATATGCCCAGGATTCCCAGCGCGGTTCGTCGGGATGGCGCGCCAACAGCCGGCGGTCGGTGGCGGCGATAAGCCCCGGACGGAACTTCAGGCGCTGATCCAGGTCTATTTCAACCCAGGCCAACAAGGTTTCGCCGTCCGCCAGTTCGGCGCTGATTTCATCGCGCCAGCGGGCAGGAAAGGCTTCGGCAAGGCCGGAAAGCAGGTTTGGTTTTTTCATTGGTACGCATGCCGGGCCAGGACTCTGCCCTACTAGGCGGCAACCGGTTCGCAACCAGGACTGGCGGCAAACGTGTCCCTTCCTTACAACATAACGATTTCACGCCTTGAAGGCGTCGTATAGTAGCAGCCGATTTTTCTAATTAGGAATATCTGGGATCCCCCACTCGTTGGCATTATTCTAAAGGCGCAACCCCAATAAATTCGCGGTCTTGCATAGGGGCGTCCGCGCGTGCCAACCTGCTTCTCTCGTAAATTAAAACATGAAAAAGAAAGACATTGAATTTCTCGATGTCGTGGCTTTGCGCGGCCCGAACATTTGGACGTACCGTCCGGTACTCGAAGCGTGGGTGGATATCGGTGAACTGGAGGATTATCCCTCCAACACCATTCCCGGCTTTTACGAACGCCTGACGGAATGGCTGCCGACGCTGATCGAGCACCGCTGCAGTCCGGGAGTCCGGGGCGGTTTCCTGTCGCGCCTGAAAGAAGGCACCTGGCCCGGCCACATACTTGAACATGTCACCCTGGAACTGCAGAACCTGGCCGGCTTGCGCGGCGGTTTCGGCAAGGCCCGGGAAACCTCCACCCGCGGCGTCTACAAGGTCGTCGTGCGCGCCTGGCAGGAACAGGTCACCCGCACCGCCCTGAACGAAGCCCGCGACCTGGTCATGGCCGGCATCGAAGACCGCCCCTTCGACGTGCCCGCCGCCATCGCCAAGCTGCGCAGCCTGATCGACAAGCACTGTCTCGGCCCCAGCACCGCCTGCATTGTGGATGCCGCCGACGACCGCGACATTCCCTACATCCGCCTGTTCGAGGGCAACCTCGTGCAGTTCGGCTACGGCTCGGCCCAGCGCCGCATCTGGACTGCCGAGACCGACCGCACCAGCGCCATCGCCGAAGGCATTTCGCGCGACAAGGACCTGACCAAGGAACTGCTGTCGACCTGCGGCGTGCCCGTGCCCGAAGGCCGCCTCGTACGCAGCGAGGACGACGCCTGGGAAGCTGCCGAGGACATCGGCCTGCCGGTGGTCGTGAAGCCCTATGACGGCAACCACGGCCGCGGCGTGTTCACCAATCTGACGACGCGCGAGGAAGTGGTGTCGGCCTACCGCGTGGCCGTGGACGAAGGCAGCGGCGTCATCGTCGAACGCTTCGTGCTGGGCAACGAACACCGCCTGCTGGTCGTGGGGGACCGCATGGTGGCCGCCGCCGCCGGCGAACCGGCCTGGGTGACGGGCGACGGCAAGTCCACCATCACCGAACTCATCGACAGCCAGATCAATACCGACCCGCGCCGCGGCCGCACCGAGAACCACCCGCTGAACCCGGTGCGCCTCGATTCCGCCGCGCGGCTGGAAATCGCCCGCCAGGGCCTGTCGGAAGACAGCGTTCCGCCCGAAGGCCAGCGCGTGCTGGTGCAACGCAGCGGCAACGTCGCCTTCGACGTCACCGACCGTGTGCATCCCAGCATCGCCGCCACCGTGACCCTGGCCGCGCGCATCGTCGGCCTGGACATCGCCGGTGTGGACCTGGTGGCCGAGGACATCTCGCGCCCGCTGGAAGAACAGCGCGGCGCCATCGTCGAAGTCAACGCCGGCCCCGGCCTGCTGATGCATCTGAAGCCTGCCGACGGCACGCCCCGTCCGGTCGGCCGCGCCATCGTCGACCACCTGTTCCCTGAAGGCGATGCGGGCCGCATCCCCATCGTCGGCGTTACCGGCACCAACGGCAAAACCGTGGTGGCGCGCCTGGTGGCCCGCCTGCTGAGCCTGTCCGGCAAGCGCACCGGCCTGGCCTGCAGTGAAGGCCTGTACCTGGACCGCCGCCTGGTGCAAAAGGGCGACCGCGCCGATTTCGCTTCCGGTACGCGCCTGCTGATGAACCGCAACGTGGATGCCGCCGTCATCGAGAACGACAGCGGCGTGATCCTGGGCCAAGGCCTGGCCTACGACCGCTGCCAGGTTGGCGTGGTCACCAACATCGACGACGCCGACCACCTGGGCGACTTCGACATCAATGAAACGGAGCGCATGTTCAACGTGTTCCGCACGCAGGTGGACGTGGTGCTGCCCGGCGGCTCCACCGTGCTGAACGCGCGCGATCCGCGCGTGGTGGAAATGGCCGAGCTCTCCGACGGCGCCGTGATCTTCTTCGGCATCGATCCCGCCCTGCCCGCCATCGTCGCTCACCTGCAACAAGACGGCCGCGCCGTGTTCGTGCGCGACGGCGGCATCGTGCTGGCGCATGGCACCCGCGAGGAGCGCCTGGCCACGGTGGCCTCGATCCCGCTGACCCATGGCGGCCGCGTGGCCTTCCAGGTCGAGAACGTGCTGGCCGCGGTGGGCGCGGCCTGGGCGCTGGACATACCCGTGGAGCTGATCCGCGCCGGCATCGAGACCTTCGACATCGACCAGGCCGACGCTCCCTGGCAGTTCACGCTGTTCGAACGCAACGGCAGCACCGTGGTGGTCGACGACGTGCACAACGCCTCGGCGTTGCGCCCCCTGATCGCCGCCATCGACCAGTTCCCGTCGACCACGCGCGCCGCCGTCTACTCGGCCGGCGCCGACCGCCGCGACGCGGACCTGATCGAACAGGGCAAGCTGCTGGGCGACGCCTTCGACCGCGTGGTGCTCTACGACGACCTGACCGTGCGCAGCAAGCGTCCCGAAGGCGAGGCGCGCGCGCTGTTGCGCCAGGGCCTGGCGCAAGGCTCCCGCGTCAAGGACATCCAGGACGAACCCGACCACGGCAAGGCCATCCAGAGCCAGCTCGACGCCATCGCCGCAGGCGACTTCGTCCTGCTGCAGTCCGACGAAGCC
This sequence comes from Achromobacter sp. K91, assembly GCF_003576205.1. Taxonomy (NCBI): domain Bacteria; kingdom Pseudomonadati; phylum Pseudomonadota; class Betaproteobacteria; order Burkholderiales; family Alcaligenaceae; genus Achromobacter; species Achromobacter sp. K91. The sequence continues at coordinate 124,906 of NZ_QWFB01000037.1, forward strand.
TTCTCCGGTCCCACCATCGACCTGGTCCGCCGTTGGATTCAGCAATACTGACAATATCTGCGCGCGCCCTCGCACTAGCGGGGCGCGCGTGAGCTAGACAGGAATACCTGCCATGGAAGTTTCCCGTATCCGAGCACTGCGCGGCCCCAATCTGTGGAGCAAGAACACCGCGATCGAGGCCATCGTTTCCTGCGCCGACGCCGAATGCTCCATCGACAACCTGCCTGATTTCGAAGCGCGCCTGCGCGCGCGCCTGCCGCAGACCGGGCTGCTGCGTCCGGAAGGCCATCAGGGCGCGGTCTCCATCGCGCACGTGCTGCAGATCGTGGCCCTGACGATGCAGGCGCATGCCGGCTGCCCCGTCACGTTCGGCCGCACCGCCTCCACCATCGAGCCTGGCGTGTTCCAGGTGGTGGTCGAGTACAGCGAAGAAGAAGTCGGCAAGCTGGCGATGGAACTGGCGCAAGTGCTGGTGCGCGCCGCGCTGGACGACACCCCCTTCGATCTCGCCGACGCCTTGAAGCGCCTGCGCGAACTGGACGAAGACGTGCGCCTGGGGCCCAGCACCGCCTCCATCGTCAATGCCGCCACCGCCCGCAACATCCCGTACCGCCGCCTGACCCAGGGCAGCATGGTGCAGTTCGGCTGGGGCAGCAAGCAGCGCCGCATCCAGGCCGCCGAAACCGACCTGACCAGCGCCATCTCCGAGTCAATCGCGCAGGACAAGGACCTGACCAAGATGCTGCTGGACGCCGCCGGCGTGCCGGTGCCCATGGGCCGTTCGGTGACCACCGCCGAGGAAGCCTGGGCCGCCGCCGAGGAACTGGGCGGCCCGGTCGTGGTCAAGCCGCGCGACGGCAGCCAGGGCCGCGGCGTCGCCGTCAACATCGAATCCCGCGAGCGCGTGATCCAGGCCTTTGAAGTGGCCGAGGAAATCAGCTCCGAGGTCATCGTCGAGCGCTACATCCCCGGCCACGACTTCCGCCTGCTGGTGGTCGGCGGCGCACTGGTCGCGGCCTCGCGCCGCGACCCGCCGCAGGTCACGGGCGACGGGGTGCAGACCATCCGCCAACTGGTGGACCAGGTCAACGCCGACCCGCTGCGCGGCGACGGCCACGCGACCTCGCTGACCAAGATCCGCTTCGACGACATTGCCCTGGCGACTCTCAAGAAGCAGGGTTTCGAGGCCGACTCCGTGCCGCCGTCCGGCACCCTGATCTTCCTGCGCAACAACGCCAACCTGAGCACCGGCGGCTCGGCCACCGACGTGACCGACGAAGTGCATCCGGAAATGGCCGCGCGCGCGGTGTCGGCGGCCCGCATGATCGGGCTGGACATCTGCGGTGTGGACGTGGTCGCCGAAAGCGTGCTCTACCCGCTTGAAGACCAGAACGGCGGCGTGGTGGAAGTGAACGCCGCCCCCGGCCTGCGCATGCACTTGAATCCGTCCTTCGGCAAGGGCCGCGCCGTGGGCGAGGCCATCATCGCCAACATGTACGCGGACGGCGACGACGGCCGCATCCCGGTCGTGGCCGTGGCCGGCACCAACGGCAAGACCACCACCGTGCGCCTGACCGCCCACATCCTGGGCGTCGCCGGCAACCGCGTCGGCATGACGAATTCCGACGGCGTCTACGTCGACAACCTGCGCATCGACACCGGCGATTGCAGCGGCCCGCGCAGCGCCCGCAGCGTGCTCATGCACCCGGACGTCGACGCGGCCGTGTTCGAAACCGCGCGCGGCGGCATCCTGCGCGAAGGCCTGGCCTTCGACCGCTGCAATGTGGCCATCGTCACCAACATCGGCATGGGCGACCACCTGGGCCTGGGCTACATCAGCACGGTCGAGGACCTGGCCGTGGTCAAGCGCGTGATCGTGCAGCACGTGCACCCCAGCGGCACCGCGGTGCTGAACGCGGCCGATCCCATCGTGGCTGAAATGGCGGCGAGCTGCCCGGGTTCCATCACCTACTTCGCCGAAGACCGCAATCATCCCGTGCTGGCCACGCATCGCGCGCAAGGCCTGCGCTGCGTGTACCGCGACGGCGACTCCATCGTCACCGCGCAGGGCGGCGAAGAAACCCGCTACCCGCTGGCCGCCATTCCGCTCACGCGCAACGGCACGATCACCTTCCAGGTGGAAAACGCCATGGCGTCAATCGCCGCGGCCTGGGCGCTGGGTCTGGACACGGACATCATTCGCCGCGGCCTGGCCAGCTTCGTCAACGACGCCCAGACAGCGCCCGGACGCTTCAACGTGTTTGACTACCGCGGCGCCACGGTGATCGCCGACTACGGCCACAATCCCGATGCCATCCTGGCCCTGGTGCGCGCGGTGGACGCCATGCCGGCCAAGCGCCGTTCCGTGGTCATCAGCGGCGCGGGCGACCGGCGCGACGAAGACATCCGGATGCAAACCGAGATCCTCGGCGAAGCCTTCGACGACGTGCTGCTTTACCAGGACCAATGCCAGCGCGGCCGCGCCGACGGCGAAGTGTTGGCCCTGCTGCAACAAGGCCTGGCCAACGCCACGCGCAGCAAGCACGTCGAAGAGATCCACGGCGAGTTTCTCGCCATCGACACGGCGCTGGCGCGCCTGGGCGCAGGCGACCTGTGCCTGATCCTGATCGACCAGGTCGAAGAGGCGCTGGATCACATCGCGCGCCGCATCGCGCAAGCCTGAGCCGTACGCGGTTCCTGAAGTGCAAACGGGGCGCCCAAGGGCGCCCCGTTTGCTTCGGCGCGCACCGATCAACTGCTGGACGACACCACAGGCGCAGCGGCCTGATAACGGTCCGTCACGTGCGTGCATCCGAGCGCGGCCATCGCGGTCAGCGTCAGCAAGATAGCGCGGCAAAGTCGTTGCGTCATGCGAGTTCCTCTTTCCATATTCTGTGGCCGAACCTGCTTGCGGGTTCCGCGGACACTATACCGGCGCGCGCGTCGGCAAGCCAAGCGCGCATGCACGCGTCCAGCCTTGCAGATCCAGTTACCAGCCTCCCTCAAAAGGGGACAAGACATTGCCGGAATGTAACTGCGGCACCTAGTACGCCTGCAATCTCCTCCCGCCGGAAACCAGGCCATTTTGCCGCCGCCAGGCCGTTACATTTGCCCACAGCCAGGTTTGACGGCCATGCCGCAGGCTCGTACGGTAAGTACATGGCCTGCACGGCAACTTCTTGAACCGGCAGGCCCTAGCTGATCAGTGTCCCACTCAACCGCGACAACCCGGTTTACAGGCCGCAAACCGGATGCCGCTAGCAACAGGAGAGGTCACCATGAACAACGACATCATCGCTGGCAAATGGAAGCAACTGACGGGCAAGGCCAAGGCCGCCTGGGGTGAGCTCACCGACGACGAGCTGACCCGCACCGAAGGCAACGCCGAACGTCTGGCGGGCCTGATCCAGGAGCGTTATGGCAAGACCAAGGAACAAGCTGAAAAAGAAGTCCGCGACTTCTTCGACCGCAATCCTTGATCCGATAAACCACCAGGAGAAGCTGACATGTTGCACTACGCCGTAGTTTTCTTCGTCATCGCCATCATCGCGGCTGTCCTGGGCTTCGGCGGCATCGCCGCCGGCGCTGCCGGCATCGCCAAGATCCTGTTTTTCGTCTTCCTGGTACTGGCGCTGCTGTCCATCCTCGGCGGCGCTTTCCGCAAAAAATAGAAATCGGACCCAAGACACCACACAATCCTCGCGTCCCGACGCGCTGAACCACTAACAAGGAGCATGACTATGGAATTCCGCAAGCTGATCGCCGCCGCTGCACTGGGCACGGGCGCCGTCTTCACTTCCATGGCTTTTGCCGCCGATGACGGCAAGCCGAAACAGTCCGTGGGTGAGTACGCGTCCGACGCCACCGTGACCACCAAGGTCAAGGCTGCCATCGTGGCCGACAAGCAGCTGAGCGCGCTGGACATCGCCGTGGAGACCAATGCGGGCGTCACCAAGCTGACGGGTACCGTCGGCACCGCGGCCGAAGCCGATCATGCCGCCACCGTGGCGCGCGGCGTCGAAGGCGTCAAGCAGGTGATGAACAACATCAAGGTCGACCCGGCCAAGAACAAGAAGTAAGCCCGACCGGGCCGGCTTCGGCCCGGTCTTGAAAACAAGGCGGCGCCTGTGTCCGACACAGGCGCCGCCTTGCTTTTGCGCCGCGTCCCGCACGGCGGTCCTGATCAGACGTCCACTACGCCCCGGCCTATCTCCAGGGCGCGTCCGCCCACCTGGATCCGGCCATCGGCCTGGACGTCCAGCAACAACCGGCAGGGCCTGCCCATCTGGTCGCCCTGCTCCACCAGGATGCTGGCGGGCAAGGGTCGCTTTTGATGCAAAAGCCAGCCGCCCAGATTGGCGCAGGCCGAACCCGTGCCGGCGTCTTCGTTCACGCCGCCGCCCGCCTTGGCGTAGAAATAGCGCGCCACCACCACCTGGCGCCCATCCTGCTGGCGGCTGTCGTCGAAAGCGTAGGCATACATGACCTTGCGGCCCAGGCTGTTGGCCTGCCAACGGTCCAGCCGCGAGGCATCGGGCGCAACGCGGCGTACCGCGTCCACGCTGGCCAGCGGCACCAGCAGTTGATCGGCGCCGGTGTCCAGCCAGATCGGATCGTCCAGCAGATCGCTCGCATCCAGACCCAGCAGGCTGGCGATTTCGCCTCGCTCCAGCGCGGGCGCGGCGGTGCGCACGCCATCCGGGCACGGCGCGGTAAAGGTCCAGGCATCGCCGCGCGCCGTCACCGGCACCACGCCGGCAGCGAACTCCAGGGTCAATGCATCGCCCGTCTGCCGCAAGTCACGCACGACCTGCGAGGTGCCTATGGTGGGATGGCCCGCGAACTTCATCTCGAAGCCCGGCGTGAAGATGCGCACGCGCGCTGCCGCCTTGTCGGAGGGCAGGATGAAGGTCGTTTCGGACAGATTGAATTGCGCCGCCAGATTCAGCATGGTGGCGTCGTCCATGCCGCGCGCGTCTTCGAACACGCAGAGCTGGTTGCCGCTGAAGGTGGAGGAAGCGAAAACGTTGAGCAGGCGGAAAGCGTAGGTGGCCATGGCGGTAGCGATAGTTGAAAACATTGCGCCGGCTTGAGCCGGCGCGTTCCCTACTTTATCGCAAGCCTCGGGCCCGGACTACCAGACCGCGAAGAACAACACCCATGCCAGGCAGAACGGCGCCAGGCCGGCTGCCAGCACCAGCCAGGCCAGCCCCTTGCGCCAACCGCTTGCCGCGCGCGGCTTGAGCAGGCGCGCATACAGGCGCAGCGTCCACAGCACCGCCAGGCTTAGCAGCGTGAACCGCACCGGCGCGGCCCAGGCGGCCTGCATCCCTTCGTGCTTGAGCAGATTTACGGTGGTGGCCGACAGGCCCAGGAACACGCCGATGCCGGCGGAAGGAATCAGGGCCTGCGCCAGTTTGTGCAGGCCAGGACGGCCCCAGCGCGTCGCGGGTTCGCCTTCCACCCGCGCGGCGGGCGCCAGGCGGTCGGCGATCCACAACGACAGGAAGGAAGCGCCGCCGACACAGATCGTGGCGCCGACGACGAACATCAGGATGCCGGCGCCGTCCAGCCACGAGAAGCTGTCGTTCACTTCCGGGTAATGCGTCAGGATGAACCAGGGCGCGTTGTCCAGCAGCGGCCACATGATGTCGTGTTCGACCAGCCAGGTCGCGGCCCACTGCTTGGCGGTCACGTACCAGGGGCTGGCGCTCCAGAGGAAGGCGCCGATCGCGATGCCCATCAGGCCGAAGCACAGCAGCGCCGTCTGCCATGGATCGCCATGGGTGACATGCACGATTTCTTCTTCGGGCGAACGCGGCGTCAGCTCGATCGCACCGCGATAGCCGCTGCAGCGTCCGCAGACATGGCAGTCGCCCGCGCCCTTCATGTGGCGCAGCGGTACCAACGGCGCACAGTTGATGGGCTCGATGCGGATGACAGGATGACGCCACTTCTCTTCGTCGACCTTGAAGTGCCAGGGAGCCAGCTTGGCCAACAGGTTGAAGACGCCGTTGACCGGGCACAGGTACTTGCACCACACGCGCTTACTGCGGCCGTAGCGCCAGCCGACGATCATGGCCGCCACCGTGGACCCGCCCAACACCGCCAGCACCGCCAGCGGATATTGGTAGACGCTGACCAGTTGACCGTAGACGGTCGTCAACGCGAACGCGACGAAAGGCCAGCCGCCCCAACGCATCCATTTCGGAATCGCATGGCCCTGGCCGCGCTCGCTGGCCCATTCGGTCAGCATGCCCTCCGGACAGAGCCAGCCGCACCAGGCCCGGCCCAGGATGGGCATGGAAATCAGCACGAACGGCCACCACACGCCCCAGAACGCGAACTGAGCGACGATGGTCAGATTGTTGAAGACCGAGGCCGCGTTGTTCGGCAAGGGCAGGATCGCGGGCACGATCAAAAGGAACGCGTATATCGCAACAATGCCCCACTGCAGCTTGCGCAACAGCGGGGCATGGTCACGGAGAAAGTCGGCGATACGGGAGGTCGCCCTCCCGAGTGCAGCTGCCATGGTCAAACCTTCAAATATTCAGTCCGGCAACAGTCGGGTTCAGGTGGCGCTGCGGGCGGCGGTGGCAGCGCCTGCCGGCTTGCTCCCCACCCAGCGCAGCAGCGCCCACACAATGATCCAGTAAGCCACCCACAACAGCACCGAGATCAACGCAGGCAGCGCGCGGTAGCCGGCGAAGTCGGCCAGGACCTTGCCCACGCCGGTGCTGTCGCTCAAGAGCCACGAGCTGTCCCAGACCGGATCCACGATGGTCGGCAGCACGTCCAGCGAAATCAGGTGATCCAGGCCGCCCACCAGCAGCGAGCCGGCCAACAGCAGCAACAGGATTTCGGTCACGCGGAAGAAGCGGCGCCAGGTGATGAGCTTGCCGCCCAATTGCAACAGCCAGAACGTCAGCAACGCCACCACAAAACCGGCCACGCCAGCCAGCGCCAGCATCAGCATGTCGCTGCCGCCCTCGCCCGCCGACACGGTGCCGTACAGGAACACCACGGTTTCGCTGCCTTCGCGCGCCACGGCAATGGCCACCAGCACGAACAGGCCCCACCAGTTGTCGCTGGCGACGGAAGCGCGGGCTCCGCCTTCGAGTTCGCCCTTGAGCGTGCGGCCGTGCTTCTTCATCCACACGACCATCTGCACCACCAGCGCGCACGCGGCCAGCGACATGATGGCCTGGAACCATTCCTGGCCTTCGTCGCTGAGCCAGGAGGAGACGCCCAGCAGCACCAGCGCCAGGGCCACGGCCAGCGCCAGGCCTGCCGCGACGCCACCCCATAGGTAGTTCAGGCCGCGCTTGCCCTCCGGCGTGGAGCGCAGCCAGGTGTAGAGTATGCCCACCACCAGCATGGCTTCGACGCTTTCACGCCAGACGATAAAGAGGACCTGTTCCATATATTGCTACCGCTTATTCCTTGGGTTTGACGACCAAGGTGCCTTTCACGCTCTGGTGAAAGTCATCAAAAAATGGATACTCGCCGGGGCGGGAAATGGTGATCACCACGAAAGACTTCACACCCGGCCCCAGGACTTTTTCCTTGCGCAGCGGAATGCTTTCGAATTCCACCGGCTCGTTGCTCTCGTTGATGAGCTCGATCTTGAAGCGGCCCGCCGGCACTTCCAGCGTGGCGGGCTCGAACGTACCGTTCGGCTTGAAGGTCAGCGTGAACGTGGGTAGTTCGTCAGCCTGCGCGGGCGCCCCGCCGGCCAGGCCGGCCAGGCCGATCAGCAATGCGGCGGCAACGCGAAGCAGGCTGCGCACGATCAGTAACCGCCCTTCTTGCCGGTGCCGGCGTAGACGAATTCATATTCGAGGTCGAAGGGCTCGAACCACGGCCCCACGCCGGTTTCCTTGTCGACGTGACGGCCGAAGTGACTCATCTTGTCCGCGGTCGGCGGCAGGATGGAGTACTTCAGCTTGTACTTGCCCGGACCTTCCAGCTTGACGTTCTCGCCGTAGTGCGGACCGTCGTTGGCGACCATCGGCATGAAGGTGCCCTTCTGCACGTTCTGGCTGCCGACCTTCTGGATTTCGTACTTCACGACCAGGTAAGGCACCCACTCGCCTTCGGGGAAGCCCGTCTTGTTGCCGGCGGTGGCGTGAATGTCGGCCTCAAGGTGCACATCCGAATCCTTGGCCGGGCGCATCATGCCCGGGGGGTCCATTTCGATCGGCTGCAGATACACCGCGCCGATTTCCATGCCGCCCTTTTCCACCGGTTTGCCGATGGGGTATTCGGCCGCGTTCGCGGCGGAAACGCTCAGGGCGACAATGGCCAGGGCCAAGGCTTTCTTGATCATGTGCATAATCCTTGAGACACAAATGAGACGACGGCTCCTAAAATACAAACAAGAACCGTTTTCATTAATGTAACCAAATCAACTGACAGAACCCTGAACCTCGGATCAGGAAAATCTGCGGATCATTGCGTTTGATCAAGCGGCGAAAAAGGCCCTGACCTTTTTTCAGAGCCCGAGAAACTTGAACGGCGCCGCGGGCTGGAAGTCGCGCGTGGCGTCGCCCGCAAACGTGTGGCGCTGATCCGGCCCCAGGTCCAGCTTCAGCACCTTGCCGGTTTCCGGACTGAAGTCCAGGGCCTTCAGGTCCACCCAGAACGTGTTGGGCGTCAGGGCCGATTCGAAGAAGTACAGCTTGCGCTGGTGGTCGAAGACTGTGCGCCAGCGGGTGGACGAGATATTGGGCTGTCCGGGCGTGCTGATGCCATAGGGTACGGAGACGTTGCGTATCACGCTGAAGACGCTGGCCAGCGCCTTGTTGGGATCGGGATCCTTGGGGATGGCGTTGATGTAGAACGATGCGCGCACGAAACGGTCGGCTGCGCGGTTGGTGCCCGGCAGCATGGTGGTGCCGCCGATCTGCTGCCAGTAGGCATCGAGCGCAAGCTGCTGCTCGAACTGAGGCGAGTTGGTCATCACCTGGTAGTCGCGGCTATGGTGGATCACCTGGCGTCCGCCGATGTATTCGATGATGGCGCTGTCGCCGCTGGCGTCCGAGATCGACAGGTGCAGCGTCGTCAGGCGGTCCTCGCCCGGCACGTTGTCCGAGACGATGGTGTAGGGTTCCTGCTCCAGCGCCGCCACGGCCTCCTTGACGGTGGCGTAGTTGTCCAGCACGTATTGCGCCCACGCCGCGATGGTCAGGCCGGGCTTGCTCTTCGCATCGAATTGCGGGTACTGCGATTCGGCCAGCCACAGCAGATTGGCGCTCAGGCCCGCCTCGTTCACGCCATCGGTGGTGGAGACGTCATAGCCGGACGTGACCACGCTGCCGTAGCGCGAAGTCCAGCGCAGGGAGTTCGGGCCGGCCTCGCCGCTGCGCGCCATGCCGCGCGGCAATACCCACAGGTTGCTGGTGATGTCGTTCTTCCAGTCCATGGAGCGTGCGGTAACCACCTGCTGGTTGGCGCCATGGAAGACCACGCGCGTGCAAGCCCAAGCGACGGGCGACGCGGACATGGCCGTCAAGCCTGCCAGCGCCGCGCAGGCCAGGCGGGAAAACGCCTTGTTCAGTCTCATGCTTGCTCTCCGGGGTATCTGTTCTTGCTTGCCGCGCGAACAAAACCTGCACGCGGTGATGAAAAAACACCCCAAGAACCAGATCTCTGTCCGGCTTTTGGGGTGCTGATCGATGAGGCCGCGCCAGGCACGGCCCCGCCATTACTTGCGGCCGGGACCTTGCGTGCCGCCAGGCGTGAACGGGAAGGTCGAGAACATGGCGCGGGTCTGATCCTGCATCTGGTCCTGCATCTGCACGAACAGATTCTTGCTCTGGTCGATGTAGTTGTTCATCATGTTCTGCAGCATGGGCGTCTGCACGTTCATGAACTGGGCCCAGGCCTCGGGGCCGAACTGGCTGCCGTACAGGCCCTTGGATTGCTCCGCCATGCGTTGCTGGATTTCCATGAAGGCCTGGATGTTCTTTTCCAGGTAGGAACCCATGATGCCCTGCATGGCATGGCCATAGAAACGGATGATCTGCGACAGCATGTTCGAGGAGAACATGGGCATGCCGCCGCTTTCCTCTTCAAGGATGATCTGCAGCAGGATGCTGCGCGTCAGGTCTTCGCTGCTCTTGGCATCGACGACCTGGAATTCTTCGTTTGCCAGGACCAGTTGCTTGACATCTGCCAGGGTGATGTAGGTGCTGGTCCGGGTGTCGTACAGGCGACGGTTGGGGTACTTTTTAATCAGGCGCAGGCTGGCGCCGGTTTGTGCTTGCGTCATGGTTGTCCCCGGATCGGGCGATCTCTAAGGCTTCGGATAGGGTTAGTGTAATCCGGAGGGCCCTCTCCCCGAGGCCCTCCGGCGCCGACGGGCCGCCCGCTGGCGGCCCGCGATGGGTCAGCCCATGTGCAGGCCGCCATTGAGCGAGAAGTCCGCGCCCGTCGAAAAGCCGGACTCGTCCGAGGCCAACCACGACGTCATGGACGCGATTTCTTCCGGCGTGCCAAGGCGGCGCACCGGGATGGTGGCGACGATCTTTTCCAGCACGTCGGGACGGATGGCGCGGACCATGTCGGTGCCGATGTAGCCGGGCGAAATCGTGTTGACGGTGACGCCCTTGCTGGCGACTTCCTGGGCCAACGCCATGGTGAAGCCATGGATGCCGGCCTTGGCGGTCGAATAGTTCGTCTGGCCGAACTGGCCTTTCTGCCCGTTCACCGAGCTGATGTTGATGATGCGCCCCCACTGGCGTTCGACCATGCCGTCGATCACCTGTTTGGTCACATTGAACAAGCTGTTCAGGTTGGTGTCGATGACCGCGCGCCAATCGTCCGCGCTCATCTTGCGGAACAGGCCATCGCGGGTGATGCCCGCGTTGTTGACCAGCACGTCGACCGGGCCCAGCTCCTTCGTGACCCGTTCGAAGGCTTCTACCGTGGAGTCCCAATCGGACACGTTGCCCACGGACGCGTAGAACGTGTAGCCCTGCGCTGCCTGCTCATCCAGCCACTGCTGGTAGTTGCGGCTGGGGCCGCAACCTGCCACCACGCGAAAGCCATCCTTGGCCAAGCGCTGGCAAATAGAGGTGCCGATACCGCCCATCCCGCCTGTAACGTAAGCCAGTTTTCCGCTCATTGGACTTCCTCCTGTGTGCGACGGACGCCTCGTTGATTAACCTTCTTCTCGTCTGGGCCTAACCGCTGGTCGCGGCTTCAGGCTGCCCGGACTTTCACATATCTGCCAGGCGCCGGCTCTATCGGCCGGTACTTGGCATTGCCCAATTTTTCACGCGCCTTGACCTGCTTGCCGGAATGGCCCGACAGCCAGCCGGCCCAATCGGGCCACCAGCTGCCCGGCGTCTCGACCGCTTGCGCGAACCAGGTGTTCGGGTCGCCAGGCAGATGATGGCCTGACTGTTCAAGCTTGTCAGCCGCCCAGTAGCTGCGGCGCTTCTTCGCCGGAGGGTTCACCACGCCGGCGATGTGGCCGGACGCCCCCAGCACGAAGCGCTGCGGTCCGCGCAGCACCTGGGTCGACGCATACGCCGAAACCCAGGGCACGATATGGTCCTCGCGTGACCCGAAGATGTACGCAGGCATTTCCAGGCGCGTCAGGTCCAGCGGCAGGCCCGCGGCCTGCGCGCGGCCCGGCACCTTGAGGTTGTTCTCCAGATAGGTATTGCGGAAATACCAGGAGAAGAACGGGCCGGGCAGATTGGTGCTGTCGCCATTCCAGAACAGCAGGTCGAACGCGGGCGGCTTCTGGCCTTTCAGGTAGTTGCCGACCACATAGTTCCAGACCAGCTCGTTGGGCCGCAGGAACGAGAACGTGGTGGCGAGATCGCGCCCGGGCATCAGCCCGCCCTGCCCCAACTGGTGGTCGCGCAGCAGCGCGTGCGCTTCGTCGACGAAGACGTTGAGGATGCCGGTATCGTGGAAATCCAGCAGCGAGGTCAACAGGGTCAGCGACGCGACCGGATGCTCGCCGCGCGCCTCGGCCAGGGCCAGCGCGGAAGCCAGCATCGTGCCGCCCACGCAGAAGCCCAGCGCATTGACCTGCGGCTGTTTGGTGATGTCGCTGGCCACGCGCAGCGCCTGCAGCACCGCGTCGTCCAGATAATCGGACCAAGTCGCGCGGTCCACGCCATCGGTGTCGCTGGACACCGGATTGCGCCAGGAAATCAGGAATACCGTATAGCCCTGGTCCACCGCGTGCCGCACGAAGGAATTTTCGGGCTGCAGGTCCAGGATGTAGAACTTGTTGATGTTCGGCGGCACGATGACCAGCGGCCGTTCGTGCACGGTGGCGGTCGACGGCGCGTACTGGATGAGCTGGAACAACCGGTTTTCAAACACCACTTCGCCCGGCGTCACGGCGACGTTGCGGCCGATCTCGAACTGCGATTCGTCGGTCTGCGTGATGCGGCCTTTCTTGACGTCCCCCAGCAGATTGGCCAGCCCTTCGTTGAGCGCGCGTCCGGCGCTTTCGACGATGGATTGCTGGGCATCCGGGTTCAACGCCAGGAAGTTCGACGGCGACAGCGCGTCGACCCATTGCATGATGGAAAAGCGCAGGCGATCGCGCATGGGCTCGCTGACCTGGGCCGCGTCGACCATGCGCGACATGGCGCGGGCCGACAGCAGATAGGTATGCGCCAGCAGCAGGTGCGAATGATTGGAGGCCCAGGCATCGCCCGAAAAACGGCGGTCTGGCGGCGGCGCAAGCGCGCCACGGCGGGCGTCATCGCAAAGGCGCTGCCACTCGCGGGAGAATTCGGCCTGAATGTCGGCCAGGACTTCCGGTGCCACGCTCACCGGAATGGGCCCTGCGGAGAGATTGGCATTCACTTCGACACCTTGTTATCGAAACTACGCGATTGATGTTGCATTCCGGGTCCGGGACTGTCAATGCGGGTATACAAGGAGGCCTGACAGGGTATGACGCAAGGCCGGCTGCGGGCCTTGCGCCAGATCAAACCGGGCCTAGCCAGGCCAGCAAAGCCATGCGTCCGGTTTCGCCGTCGCGGCGGTACGAGAAGAACCGGTCCGCCCCGGCCACCGTGCACATCCCGCTCAAGGACACTTCTTGTACTCCGGCGCGGCGCAGGCGGAAATCAGCCAATCCGGCGAGGTCGGCCAGCCATTTTCCGGAAATGCCCGGCCGCGGCGTGAAGTAGCGCAGGGTTGCCGGATCGTCCTTGGTGAACGCGTCCAGTACGTCCTGCCCGACCTCGAACGCCTGCGGGCCGATGCCGGGGCCGACCCAGGCGCGCCAGCCCGAGGCCTGCGGCGCCTTGGCGCGCATGGCCGCGAGCGTGTTCTCCAGCACGCCGCCCGACAGGCCGCGCCAGCCGGCATGCGCCGCGCCCAGCACCGTGCCTTGCGCATCGGCGATGACCACGGGCAGGCAATCGGCAACCATCACGGCCAGCACGCGGCCGGGTTGCGCCGTGACGCTGGCGTCGACCGCCGGCTCGTCCGGCAGGTCGGCCTGATCGGCATCCACCACTACGCTGCCATGGACCTGACGCAGCCACAGGGGTTCGGCCGGCAGCGCAGCGCGCACGCGGCGCCGGTTCTCAGTCACCGTGTCCGGATCGTCCCCGGCGCGGCGGCCCAGATTCAAGGTGTCGTGCGGCGCGACGCCCACGCCCCCTGCCCGGGTCGTGCAGAAGTAGTTCACGCCCGGCCATTGCGGGCCCGTCACCACCGGCAAGCCTGCCACTACGCGTTCCATGCAATCTCTTCCTGGACCAAGCTCATGTCGGGAGGCACGGCCGCGGTGAAGTCGACTTCGCCGCGACCGCCCGGATCTTCGAAATGCAGCGCGCGCGCATGCAGCATCTGCCGCTGCGCGCCCGCAATGTTCTTGCCGCCGTAGATGGTATCGGCCAGCAGCGGATGCCCCAGGCTGGCCATGTGCACGCGGATCTGATGGGTGCGGCCGGTTTCCAGGCGGCACACCACTTCGGTGACGCGGCCGCCGGGTTCCGCCTCGCCGCGGCGGGCGGGCATGTAATGGGTGATGGCGGGCTTGGGCGCCACCGGGCGCTCCACGCTCATGCGGACCGGCACGCGCGCATCGCGGCCGATGGGACGATCGACCTTGCCGGCCGCGGCCAGCCAGCCGTGGACCAGCGCCACGTACTCGCGGCCCATGCTGCGCGCCTGCAATTGGCGCACCAGGTGGGTCTGGGCGGTTTCGTTGCGCGCCACGACCATCAGGCCGGAGGTGTCCTTGTCCAGGCGGTGCACGATGCCGGCGCGCGCCACCTGCGCCAGTTCGGGATAGCGGTACAGCAGGCCGTTGAGCAGCGTGCCGCTCCAGTTGCCAGCGCCAGGATGCGTCACCAGGCCGGCGGGCTTGTTCACCACGATCCAGTCGGGGCTTTCGGCCACGACCGCGAACTCCACGGGTTCGGGCGCGAAGGCCAGGGTTTCGGGCGCGGGCTGGGGCCAGACGGTGAGTTCGTCGTCGGGTCCGACCGTCTGGCGGATCTTGCCGGGCTTGCCGTTCACGTGGACGTTGCCGGCCTCGATCCAGCCCTGCAGCCGGCTGCGGGAATGCTCGGGCATCAGCCCCGCGAGCACCTTGTCCAACCGGTCGGCGCGCGTGCCGGAAGGCACTGTTACAAATTGCGGTTCCCCCTGCGGGTTTTCTTCGGAAATACCCAGGAGTTCGTCGTCGGAAACGAGATCCGCGCCGGAGGCTGTATCAGACATGGAGACAAATCATATAATCAGCCTTGCATGCTAACACCAAGGATACGATTCTCGTGATTCACCACTCCGCAGCTCCCTCGAATCCCGCCTCCCGAAGCGGGCCGGTCTTGCGCGTGGTTATCGCGCTGCTCGCCGTGATGGTCATCGCCGGTTGCGGCTCGAGCAACAGCAAGTACGACAAGACCACCAACTGGAGCGCCGAACAGCTCTACGCAGACGCCAAGGCGGAAATGGCCTCGGGCGGCTGGAAAGAAGCGCGCGAACGGCTGACCGCGATCGAAAGCCGCTACCCCTTCGGCGTCTACGCCCAGCAAGCCCTGCTTGAGCTTGCCTACGTCAACTGGAAGGACGGCGAAAACGAGCAGGCCCTGGCCGCCATCGACCGCTTCCAGCAGCTCTACCCCAATCACCCCGGCACCGACTACGCCCTTTACCTGAAGGGCCTGATCAACTTCACCCCGGCCAGCGCCTTCATGAGCAGCATCACCGGCCAGGATCCCGCCGAGCGCGATCCCAAGGGCCTGCGCGCGTCCTACGACGCGTTCAACGAGCTGATCAAGCGCTACCCGGACAGCAAGTACACGGTGGATGCCGAGAAGCGCGTCGCCTGGCTGGTCAACACCATCGCCATGAACGAAGTGCACGTCGCCCGCTACTACTACGAGCGCGGCGCCTACGTGGCCGCGGCCAACCGTGCGCAGACCGTCATCACCGACTTCGAAGGCGCCCCCGCCACCGAGGAAGCGCTCTATCTGATGGTCGAGTCCTACGACAAGCTCGGCCTGACCGAACTGAAGAACGACTCGCAGCGCGTGTACGACAAGAACTTCCCCAACAGCGAATTCAAGACCAAGGGCCTGAAGGCCGACAAGAGCTGGTGGAACCCGTTCAACTGACGTAACGCCCGCCGCACCAAGCAAAGCCCCTGCCACGCAGGGGCTTTTTCATGCCGGCGCGCCGCGCCGCAGCGCTTGCGGCGGCTGCCCGTAGATGCGGATGAAGGCGCGGCGCATGCGCTCCGTATCGCCGAAGCCCACCCGGCGCGCGATGGCATCCATGCCGGCCTCGCCTTCCTCGACCAGTTCACGCGCAGCCTCGGCGCGCACGCGCTCCACGGCCTTGGCCGGGGTCTGCCCGGTTTCCAGCTTGAACTGGCGGCAGAACTGGCGCGGACTCAGGCAGGCCACGCCGGCCAGGCGCTCGATGTCCAGGACTTCGTCCAGGTGCTGGCCCACATGGGCCAGCACCTCGCGCATGCGTCCGCTGGCTGGCGCCAGGTCCTGCAATGCAGAGAACTGCGACTGCCCTCCCGTGCGCCGGTGATAGACCACCATCTCGCGGGCGGTGGCGCGGGCGACCGCCTCGCCGTGGTCCGCCTGCACCATGGCCAGCGCCAGGTCGATGCCGGCCGTGATGCCCGCCGAGGTCCAGACCGCGCGGTCCTCGACGTAGATGCGGTCCGCTTCCACCGCAAGCGCAGGATGGCGCTGCTGCAGTTCGGCGGCATGACGCCAGTGGGTGGTCACGCGGCGCCCTTGCAGGATGCCGGCCTGCGCCAGCACGAACGCGCCGGTGCAGACGCTGGCCACGCGCCGGCCGCGCGCATGCGCGGCGCGCAGATAGGCCAGCATAGCCGGGGCCGCCTGGGGTTCGCGCGCGCCCTGGCCACCCGGCACCAGCACGGTGTCGGCGCGCAGACCGCGCCAGGGCCGCGTCAGCACGGGCACGCCGGCCGAACAGCGGACCAGGCCGCCTTCGGCCGACGCCACGGCCACTTCGTAGGCGCCCGGCACCAGTTCGGCAGCGATCTGGAAGACCGACAGCGGGCCTGCCATGTCGAGCAGCTGGAAGTTGGGTACGGGCAGGATGCAAACGCGATGGGTCATGGCATGAAATGAGGGAAAATAGTCATTCTTGCCATAGTTTCCGGCGCTAGAGTGGGGCCTGTCAATCCTCCGGACTCCCACAGCCATGACCTCCTCCACGCGCGGCCTGCGCAATGCCCGCATCCTCGCCGTCTGCCAGGGCCTGTACATCGCGGCGATCTCCATCGACCTGACCCTGACGGCGCTGACCGGCCAGATGCTGGCGCCGCATCCGGCCCTGGCCACGCTGCCGTTCGCGCTGATCACCGTGGCGGGCGCCGCGGTCACCTGGTATGCATCGCTGCTCATGCAGCGCATCGGCCGCCGTGCGGGCTTCATGCTGGGATCGCTGGCGGGCGCGGCCGGCGGGCTGATTTCCGTGGCCGCGGTGTTCGCCAGCGACTTCTGGCTCTTCTGCCTGGGCACGGCGCTGGTCGGCGTGTTCCAGGCGTTTGCGCAGTACTACCGCCTGGCCGCCGCCGACGCGGTACCCGCCGAGGCCAAGAGCCGCGCCATATCCGTGGTCCTGACGGGCGGCGTCATCGCCGCCATCGCGGGGCCGGCGCTGGCGGCCTGGGCCAAGGACATCTTCCCCGCCGCGATCTTTTCCGGCGCCTATCTGATGGTGGCGCTGCTGGGAGCCGCCAGCGCGCTGCTGCTCATCGCCTACCGCGATCAGGAAGGCGAAGGCGGCCAGCCCGCCGACACGCAGGCCGCAGGCCTGCCGGCCCGTCCTTTGGGCGAGGTCATGCGGCAGCCGATTTTCGTGGCGGCCCTGGCCAACAATGTCGTGGGTTCGGTGTCGATGATGTTTGTCATGACGGCCGCGCCGCTGGCCGCGGTCGCCTGCCAGCACAGCATCGCCGATGGCGCCAGCATCATGCAGTGGCACCTGATCGGCATGTACGCCCCGGCCTTCTTCGCCGGCGCGCTGATCAACCGGCTGGGGCTGCCCCGCGTGCTTGGCATGGGCATGGCGTTGAACGCGGCCTGCTCGCTGATCGCGATGCAATCGACTTCGCTCACGGCCTTCCACGCGGCATTGTTCTGCCTGGGCGTGGGCTGGAACTTCATGTTCGTCGGCGGCACCACGCTGCTGGCGCAGTCCTACCGTCCCGCCGAACGGGCGCGCGTACAAGGAGCCGCCGAAATGCTGCGCTACGCCACCACCGCCCTGGCCACGCTGGCCGCGGGTCCGGCGCTCGTGCGCATGGGCTGGGAAACGTTGAACGCCGCCATGCTGCCCATCGTGGGCCTGGCCGCGGTCATGACCGGGTGGTGGGCGATGTCGCGGCGGACGGAACGGGTCGCGGCCTGAGGCGGCTGGCAGGGGCGCCCGCTGGCGCGGGCAGCCCCAGGGCTGGCTGATTGTGGCGTGAACGGCCGCTAGTCCTGCGGATCCTGCTTGCGCCGGTAGAACGCCAGTACTTCTTCCAGTTCGCGCGTCCGCGCGAACGGCGGCAGACCGCGCCACAGGCGCTTGCCATAAGGCTTTTCGACCAGGCGCGCGTCGCCCACCATGAGCACGCCCCAGTCCGATTCCGTACGGATCAGACGGCCCGCGCCCTGCTTGAGCGAGATCGCGGCTTCGGGCAGTTGGTATTCCGCAAAGGGATTGCCGCCATGCGCACGGCAGGCGCGCAGGCGCGCCTCGATGACCGGATCGTCGGGCGGCGCGAACGGCAGCTTGTCGATCGCCACCAGGGTCAGCACGTCGCCGGGCAGGTCTATGCCTTCCCAGAAACTGGCGCTGCCCACCAGCACCGGATGCTCCAGTTTGCAGAAGCGGTCCAGCAGATCACGGCGCGTGCCCTCGCCCTGCTTGAGCAATGGCCATTCATGGCCGGCATCGTCGAAGGCGTCGGCCAGCAGGTTGGCGACCTTGTCCACCGCGCGCAGCGTCGTGCACAGCACCAGCGTGCCGCCGGGGCTGGCCTCCAGCAGCGGCAGCAGGGTCTGCACGAAGCGGTCGAGGAACTGCGGCGATTGCGGTTCGGGCATGCCGCGCGGCACGAACAGCAAGGCCTGTTCGGGATAGTCGAAGGGCGATTCCCATTTGCCCGTGCGCGCCTTCTCCAGCCCCAGCTGGCTGGTGAAGTGCGTGAACTCGCCGTTCACGGACAGCGTGGCCGAGGTCATGATCCAGGCCTGGCCAGGCTTGCGGTACTTGGAAAACGCCTGGGCCACCGACAGCGGCGCCGAATGCAGGCGCACGTGGTGCTGCCCGTGTTCGACCCAGCGCACCGCCGGGCCGGTCCATTGTTCCGCGGCGGCCGCGCCCTCCAGGATGGCGGCAGGCGTGGGCAGTCCGTCGCCCAGCGCCGATTGCACGACGGGTTCGGACGCCTGGTCGTCGCGGCCCCAGCCTTCGTCGGAATGGTCTGCGCCCGCCCGTCCCGGCGTGGCCCAGCGCTTCAGCCGCACCGAAATCTCGGCGCCGCTGCGCGCGGCCGCCATCAGGTCCGGGTGCTTTTCGGCCACCGCGCCCAGCGCCTTGGCCGCGCCGTCCACGGCCTCGCGCAGCGCCAACAGCGCTTCGTCGAATTCCTCGGGATTGGGGATGGCCTCGAAAGTCGCCTTGCGGCCGGGCATACGGTCCAGCGGCGCACAGACCAGGCGCAGCTCGCGCGCCGCCGTTTCC
Organism: Achromobacter sp. K91; assembly: GCF_003576205.1. Classification (NCBI taxonomy): domain Bacteria; kingdom Pseudomonadati; phylum Pseudomonadota; class Betaproteobacteria; order Burkholderiales; family Alcaligenaceae; genus Achromobacter; species Achromobacter sp. K91. Next base: position 144,127 of record NZ_QWFB01000037.1, read on the forward strand.
ACATGGCGGCTGACGTCGCTCCATTTGGCGGCTTCGCGCGCGTAGGCCAGGCCGGCCGCTTCCAGCGCGCGGCCGAAATCCAGCAACTGGTGCGTGGACACGCTGCTGCCCAGAAAGCGGGTGGCCGTGTCCGGCAACTGGTGCGCTTCGTCGAAGATCACGGTGTCCGCTTCGGGCAGCAGGTCGGTCACGCCCTCTTCGCGCAGCACCAGGTCGGCCATGAACAGGGCATGGTTGACGACTACCACGTCGGCTTCCTGCGCCTGGCGGCGCGCCTTCACCACGAAGCAGTCGCGGATGCGCGGGCATTCCTGGCCCAGGCAGTTCTCGCGCGTGGAGGTCACGCGCTGCCAGATGTCGGCGTCTTCGGGTACCTGCGCCAGGTCGCCGCGGTCGCCCGTCTTGGAAATGCCCGCGAACACCTGGATCTGGCGCAACTGCTGGATTTCGGTGCGCGACTTCAGCGCGCGCTCGTCGCCCTGCAGGCGGTCCAGGTGGTAATGACAGACGTAGTTGCCGCGGCCCTTGAGCAGCGCGGCCGTCACCGGCGCGGCCAACGCCGCGCGTACGCGCGGCAGGTCACGGGCGAAAAGCTGGTCCTGCAGGGTGCGCGTACCCGTGGAAATCAGCACCTTGCCGCCCTGGATGAAGGCGGGTACAAGATAGGCCCAGGTTTTGCCGATGCCGGTGCCTGCCTCCGCCACCAAGGTGGCGCGGTCCTGGATGGCCTGCCCTATGGCCTGCGAGAGTTCGACCTGTGAAGGCCGGGGCTTGTAGCCGGGCAAAGCCGTGGCCAAAGGCCCGTCGGCGTCGAAGAATTCGGAGATATCCAGGTCCAGCATAGCGAGTCAACGGTGAACCGGTGCCGGTTGCGGTTCGGGCGCCAGACACTTGGGTGGGAAAGGACCAAATGATACCCGCTGCCGGGCCGTGGATTGGCCGCCAGGCCGTCGCGAGGGGGACATATCCGTCCACCCTGGCACGTTTTGTAACAGCGGCTTATGGCACAATCCGCCCCTTGTTTTTCCTTTTTGTCGTCGTATCGAGATGTCTGAAACTTCCGCTATCACGTACGTCGCCGCCGGCGTCGACAACGCCCGCATCGTCGCGCAGCTCGCCACCGAGCTGGGCACGCGCGCCTCCCAGATCGCTTCGGCGGTGGAACTCCTGGACGATGGCGCCACCGTGCCCTTCATCGCCCGCTATCGCAAGGAAGCCACGGGCGGCCTGGACGATACCGTGCTGCGCAATCTCGAAGTGCGCCTGGGCTATCTGCGCGAACTCGAAGAGCGCCGCGGCTCCATTCTTGAATCCATCTCGCAACAGGGCAAGCTCACGCAAGCGCTGCAGCAGGAAATCGCCACGGCCGACACCAAGCAGCGCCTGGAAGACTTGTACGCGCCGTACAAGCCCAAGCGCCGCACCCGCGCCCAGATCGCCCGCGAAGCGGGCCTGGAGCCGCTGGCCGACGGCATCCTCGCCGATCCCGCCTGCGACCCCGCCGCGCTCGCCGCGCAATACCTGAATCCCGAAGCGTCCATCAACGACGCCAAGGCCGCGCTCGACGGCGCGCGCGACATCCTGGCCGAGCGCTACGCGGAAAACGCGGATCTGCTGGCCGACATGCGCGAGCACCTGTGGTCCACCGGCCTGATCCATTCCAAGGTGGTCGACGGCAAGGAAACCGAGGGCGCCAATTTCCGCGACTGGTTCGACTTCAACGAACCGCTGCGCACCCTGCCCTCGCACCGTATCCTGGCGCTGCTGCGCGGCCGCCAGCAAGGCGTGCTGGAACTGCGCCTGGGCCTGGAAGCCGAACTGGAAGCGCAGACGCCGCATCCCTGCGTGGCCCGCATCGCCGGCTTCCTGAAGCTGGGCAACGGCCTGTTCGCGCTGGACGCCACGCCGCGCGCGCGCTGGCTGGGCGAAGTCTGCCGCTGGACCTGGCGCGTGAAGCTGCTGACGGCGTTCGAAAGCGAGCTGATCGGCCGCCTGCGCGAAAGCGGCGAAGCCGAAGCCATCCGGGTGTTCGCCGCCAACCTGAAGGACCTGCTGCTGGCCGCGCCCGCCGGCCCCAAGGCCGTGCTGGGCCTGGACCCCGGCATCCGCACCGGTTGCAAGGTCGCCGTGATCGACCAGACCGGCAAGGTCGTGGACACCACCACCGTCTACCCGTTCGAACCGCGCCGCGACCGCGACGGCACCATCAACACGCTGGCCGCCCTGGTGGCGCGCCACAAGGTCGACCTGATCGCCATCGGCAACGGCACCGCCTCGCGCGAAAGCGAGAAGCTGGTGGGCGACATGATGGAACGCTTCCCGGACCTGAAGGTCACCCGCGTGGTGGTCTCCGAGGCCGGCGCTTCCGTCTATTCGGCGTCTGAAACCGCGGCCCAGGAATTCCCCGACCTGGACGTGACGTTGCGCGGCGCGGTGTCCATCGCCCGCCGCCTGCAGGATCCGCTGGCCGAACTGGTCAAGATCGATCCCAAGGCCATCGGCGTGGGCCAGTACCAGCACGACGTCAACCAGCGCGAGCTGGCGCGTTCGCTGGACGCCGTGGTCGAGGATTGCGTGAACGCCGTGGGCGTGGACGTGAACACCGCGTCGGCCGCCCTGCTGGCCCGCGTGTCCGGCCTGAATTCGCTGCTGGCCAAGAACATCGTCGCCTGGCGCGACGAGAACGGCGCCTTCCCGACCCGCGAGATCCTGCGCAAGGTGCCGCGCTTTGGCGACAAGGCATTCGAACAAGCCGCGGGCTTCCTGCGCATTCCCAACGGCGACAACCCGCTGGACGCCTCGTCGGTTCACCCCGAAGCCTATCCGGTGGTCGAACGCATCGTCGCCAAGATCAAGGCCGAGGTGAAGCAGATCATCGGCCAGCGCGAAGCGCTCAAGGGCGTGTCGCCGTCCGACTTCACCGACGAGCGCTTCGGTCTGCCGACGGTGCGCGACATCTTCGCCGAACTGGAAAAGCCCGGCCGCGATCCGCGTCCGGAGTTCAAGACGGCGCAGTTCAAGGAAGGCGTCGAAACCCTGAACGACCTGTACCCGGGCATGGTGCTGGAAGGCGTTGTGACCAACGTGGCGAACTTCGGCGCGTTCGTGGACATCGGCGTGCACCAGGACGGCCTGGTCCACATCTCGGCCCTTGCCGAAAAGTTCGTGAAGGATCCGCGCGACGTCGTGCGGGTGGGCCAGACGGTCAGCGTGAAGGTGCTGGAAGTGGACGTGGCGCGCAAGCGCGTCGCGTTGACCATGCGCCTGAACGACACCGCAGCTCCCGCCCGCCGCAGCGGCGACGCCCCCAAGGGCGGCGACCGCAACCGCCGTCCGCAGGGCGACGGCAGCCGCGGCGGCGCCGGGGCCGGCGCCGGCATGAACAGCGCCATGGCGGACGCGTTCGCCAAGCTCAAGCGTTGAGCGAGACCCGCCCCACGGAAAACCGGCGCCTGATGCGCCGGTTTTTTTTACCTAGGGCTTACCCGTAAAGAGGCGGGTTACTTGTTTTCTCTCAAGCCAAACCTATCAAAAATGATAGAAAATATCTAATTGTGTCCAAATAATAAAACCCGGCGGCGCCAGGCCGCAAGGCGGCACAAGCCCCCCGCGAGCAGGCGAGCCAAGGCGCATAGCGCCTGCCGGGGAGCAGCACAAGAACAACAGCGCCCTGCCCCGAACGACCGGAGATCCGCCCAGCCATGTCCCATACCATCACGCTTGCCGCCAATGAAACGGCAACCCTCACCGCTGAGGAAGCCAACGCCAGCGGCGTCTACAGCGAAATCACCCTGGGCCAGTATTCGCACCTGCTTGTCGATGGCGCCGAAGTCAGTTTCAAGCACATCACGCTGGAGCGGCTGGGCAGCCGCATCATCGAATTGAGCAATGGGGCGCAGTTGCACGTCGGCGCACTGGGATTCGCCAGCATGGGCGCCAGCATCACCTACCGTATCGGCGCGGGTTGCGCGCTGACTTTCGATGCCAGCCAATGGGATCCGGAAGTGGTCGCCAACACCACCTTCGATTTTGCCAGCCAGGGCAGCGGCACGCTCAAGTACTTCCCGTTCATCAACCCCGAATGGCTGGACTGCCCGAATGTCACGGGCTACACGGAAGGCGACATGCTGGAAATCGCCGGACAGGGCAGCGCCCAGCGCTTCCAGGTGCGCGACGGGCGCATCGTAGCCAGCGCCCGCGCGGCCTGAACCGCCGGGCCGGCTGCGCGCCGGCCCCTTGGGTTTATTCCTGCGACAAAGACGACAGCGCGGCGCGCGCGCGTTCCAGCAAGGCGCCGGATTCGTCTTGCGCGCCAGCCGGCGCGGTGGCCACGGCCACGCCGTCGATCATCGCGGCATAGCCTTGCCCGTCGGCCTTCAGCACCGCATCGGCCGGTTCCGCTTGCAGACGGCGCATCAACGCGCCGGCTTCCTTCGGATCGGCGAAACGCTGCGACAACAGCAGTTCCTCGCCATCCGCTGCCAGCAGGCGGAAACGGAAGCTGCCGTCCTCGTCGCGGAAGCTGACGAAGCGCGCGCCCTTGCCCTTTTCCTTCTTGGGCTGCGCGGCCTTGGCGCCCGAGCCGGCTTCCAAGTTGCGCAGGCCCACGGCCTGGCGCAGTTCCTGCATGAAAGGCGTGGCCAGCTTGCGCGCCTTGGCGGCGCCGGCCTGCAGGATGTCTTCGATGCGGCCGGGGTTGGCCATCAGGTCGAAATACTTCTCGCGCATGGGCGCCAGCAGGTTTTCCAGGTGGTCGTACAGCGCCTGCTTGGCTTCGCCCCAGCCCATGCCTTCTTCGAGCTGCTTGCGCAGTGCGGCAGCCTGTTCGTGCGTGGCGAAGGCGCGGTAGATGGTGTACAGGTGCGAGTTCTCGGCGTCCTTGGGTTCGCCCGGCGCGCGCGAATCGGTCACGATGCGCATCACCGCCGCGCGCAGCGCGCTGGCGCCGCCCTCGAACAGCGGAATGGTGTTGTTGTAGCTCTTGGACATCTTGCGGCCGTCCAGGCCCGGCAAGGTCGCCACGTCTTCTTCGATCACCACTTCCGGCAGCGTGAAATAGTCGCGGCCGTACAGGTGGTTGAAGCGCTGGGCGATGTCGCGCGCCATTTCCAGATGCTGGATCTGGTCACGGCCCACCGGCACCTTGTTGGCGTTGAACATGACGATGTCAGCGGCCATCAGCACCGGGTACGAGAACAGGCCCATGGTCACGCCATCGTCCGGTTCCAGACCCTTTTCCGTGTTCTGGTCCACCGACGCCTTATAGGCGTGCGCCCGGTTCATCAGGCCCTTGGCCGTGACGCAGTTCAACAGCCAGGTCAGCTCGGGGATCTCGGGGATGTCCGACTGGCGGTAGAAGGTCACGCGCTCGTGGTCCAGGCCCACCGCCAGCCAGGTCGCGGCGATTTCAAGGCGCGAGCGCGCCACGCGGGCAGGGTCGTCGCACTTGATGAGGGCGTGGTAATCCGCCATGAAGAAGAATGCGTCCACGCCGGGCTGCGCGCTGGCCTGAACGGCGGGACGGATCGCGCCCGCGTAGTTGCCGAGGTGGGGAGTTCCAGAGGTGGTGATGCCGGTGAGGACGCGGGTATTCATGAGGCGAAGAGGCGTTTGCTGGGGGAAACGCCCAGTGTAACTTGCCGGGCGCGCGGCTACAGGACGGCCAACACTGGCGCCGCCAGCGCGCACAGCCCGCCCGCGGTCAGCGCGGCGCGCGGCCGGAACGTCAGGAACCAGATCAGGAGCAGCCCGGCGATGCTCAGAATGCCGATCCATTCCACCGTGCCGTAGCTCCAGCCCCAGACCGCCGCCGAGGCGCACAAGGACAAAGCCAGCGCCCCCCAGCCGAACAGGCGCAAAGGCAACCTGTGACGCCGCGGCAGCGCGCGGTCGAACAGGTCTTCGTAGTGGCGGTCCATGCCCAGGCACAGGGCGGAAAAGCCCGCGTAGGCCAGGCAGAAGGCAGCTAGCGTCATGGCGTATCACCTCTAGGTTCGTAGGCGGGCTGGGACGGCTTGGATGCGGCGCGGCCCTTGGCGGGCGCCTTGGCGCCCGCTTTGCTGGCGCGGGCCGCCTTGCGCGCCATCCAGGCCAGCAGCAGCGCCCCGGCCAGGCAGGTCAGGTCAAAACCAGCCATGACCCAATCGCCCGCAGGCAGCGACACCCCGAGATGGCGCGAGGTCGTCAGGGCGTTGACCACCGGCACCAGCGCCAGGGAGGCCGCGGCCGCGGCCAACAGGTCGCGCCACTTGCTGCGCTGGAACAGGAAGGCGTAGACCAGCGACAAGCCCCAGACGGCGAAGAAGGCGCGCGATTCCCAGAACTGCCTGCCCGCCAGGTCGATCGGCAGGAGGCGGTTGGCCCAAAAAAAGGCGGCGATCGAGATGAACAGGCCAGCGACCGTGCCGGCGTTGAGCGCATCGACCAGGCGCAACGAAAACGCTTCGCGCGCCCCCGGACGCGCCTTCTGCCGCCGCTTGGCGATCCACAGGACCAGGCCCGTGCCCACCATCGCCGTGCCCGCCATGCTGACCAGGAAATAGAGCCAGCGCAAAAACGGTTCGGCAAACAATCCCAGGTGCAGGCCGACGATGACGCCCGCCGTACGCGCCGTGGCGCCGAGCTCGTCCTCGCCTTCCTGGAATGCGCCCGTGACGCCGTCAAAACGCATGTAGGGCGCCAGCTTGCCGAACGACACGCCATCCGCGGCGTCGCGCACCAGGGTCACGGTCGCGCCGGCATCGCCGGGATGATTGACGGTGATGCGCCCCACCCGGCCGCCTTGCCAGTGCTGCTGCGCCTGCTCCACCAGCGGCGCCAGCGCGGTCAGCGGCGCGGGCTCGTTGCGCGCGGGAGTGATCCTGAAGGACTTGAAGACCTCGTCGGAATACTGCCTGGGGCTCTCGTAGACGGCCAGTATGCCCGCCGGCATCAGCATGGCCATGAATAGCACCAGCCCGCTGAACGTGATCATCAGGTGGAACGGCAGCCCCAGCACGGACAAGGCGTTGTGGCCGTCCATCCAGGCGCGCTGCCCGCCTTTCCCGGGCCGGAACGTGAAGAAGTCGGTGAATATCTTCTTGTGGGTGATGATGCCGCTGATGATGGCCACCAGCATGAACATGCCGGCGATGCTGGCCAGCCAGCGCCCCCAGGGAAACGCGGTTTCCAGTTCGAAATGGAAGCGGTAGAAGAAGTCGCCGCCACGCGTCTCGCGCGCGGTCAGGGCCTGGCCGGTGGCGGGGTCCAGCTTCACGCGCACGAAACCGCGTTCGCCCGGCTTGGGCTTGGGCACTTGGTAGAGCAGTTGGATGAGCGGTTCGCGGTCGGACGGCGGCGTGATGAACCAGCGCGTGGCGTCGGGCGCATGTTCCGCCAGGTAGTTCTGTGCAGCAGTCACGGACTGCGCCGCAGGCGCGGGCCGCGTCTGGATCTCGGGCTGCATCCAGGCCGTGATCTCGGGGCGGAAGAACGCCAGCGTGCCGGTCAGGAACATCGCGAACAGCACCCAGCCGAAGATCAGTCCCGACCAGGTGTGCAGCCAGGACATGGATTGGCGCAGGCCTTCCTCGCCCGGCGCCTTTTCCACTTTCGCCTTCATGCCGCCCCCATCGCGCGGCCGATCGCGAACAGCCCGCCCAGGAGCGCGGCGGGCGCCAGCACGCCGGCCCAGGCGCGCCAGGCATTGCGCGTGGCAAAAACCCAGATCACGCCGCAGGCGTAGAACACAAAGGACAGCATCTGCGCCGTGACCACGGCGTCCGGCCGCCGCATGGGCAGCCAGATCGCCAGGCAGGCGGCTGCCGCCGACGCCAGAACATAGCCGCCCAGGATGGCGGCCGCCGCCCTGGAAAAGACGGCCAGACGGTAGCGCATCATGCCTGCGCCGGCAGCGGGAGCTTTCACTGGGACACGTTGAAGGTAGTAGTGGAAACGTAGCGGATCTTGGCGTATGCCTTGCCGTCGGCCTCGCCCGCCTTGTCTTCGACGTGGGCGGCTTCGAGCACGTACTGGCCGGGCCACGGGGTGGTGATTTCGATGCGGCCGTTCTCATCGCTGTGGAAGCGCTTCTCCCACTTGGGCGGGCCGAATACGGTGACTTCCGTCTTCGCCAGCGGCTTGCCCTTGAACTGCAGCACGAAGGCGTTGGTCCCCGCCGCGACCGGCACGAGTTCCAGGTCCAGCTTGCCCTCGGTGTCCGCGCGGCCGGCCTTGGCGCCGTACTGCACCAGGGTGTCCTTGAACTGGTAGGCCTGGCGCAAGCGCACGTCGCCCTTGCCCGCCGCCGCGAATTCGAGGAAGTCGGCGCCTTCGCCCGAGGCCTTCAGCGGCTTGCCATCGGCGCCCGTAACGACGGGCGCGACCATGATCTTGCCGAGCAGGCCGTCACGCTTTTCGCGCACGTCATCCGCCCATTCCCCGAAATACGCCTTGGCCGGTCCCTCGGCGCTGCGTTCCAACCAAACGAAATGCGCCTGCGCGGCGCCCGCCGTGCCCAACAGGGCAATGGCGGCCAAGGTTCTTGCGAATGTCATTATTGATTTCCTTTAGAGGACCGGATCGGACCAGCCCCGCGGCCCAAGCCCGATTCGGAGGGTTTTAAATTATAACCATTCTCACTTCGAACTAGCAGCAAGACTTACCAGCGATAGCGCAGGCTGGCCTTGATGGAGCGCTGGTAGCCGTACCAGCACCAGGAATCGCCCGAGCACGACGCGATGTATTCCTTGTCGAACAGGTTCTGCACGTTCAGCGCCACCTGCATGCCCTTGAGCGACGGCGACGCGCGGCCCAGGTCGTAGTCCAGCATCAGGTCGAACAGCGTGACCGACGGCACCTTCAGGGTGTTGGTCTCGTTGGCATACGAGGAACCGATGTAGCGCACGCCGCCACCCACTCCCACGCCCGCCAGCGGACCGTCCTGCAACTGGTAGCGGGCCCAGGCGGACGCCTGTTGCGAAGGCACGCCCACCGGCGTCTTGCCCTTCAGGTTCATGCCCGCGGCGTTGGGATAGCCCTTGGAGTACTCGTTGTCCATCAAGGAGTAAGCAGCCACCAGCGTCAGGCCGCGCAGGGGCTCGGTCTTGGCTTCGAGCTCGATGCCCTGCGTGCGCAGCTCGCCCGCCTGGATCGAGCAGCGTCCGCCCGCCGTGCCGCAGATGTGGGTCGGATCCGGATCGGTGGTGGTCATGTTCTCGCGGCGGATGTCGAACGCCGCAAACGACAGCAGCGTGGCGCTGCCCGGCGGCTGGTACTTGATGCCGACCTCGTACTGGTTGCCTTCGATCGGCTTGAACGGCTTGTTCTGCCAGCCCGTGCCGGACTGCGGCTCGAACGATTCCGAATAGCTGAAGTACGGCGCCACGCCGTTGTCGAAGTTGTAGATCGCACCCAGGCGGCCCGTGAACTTCTCCGCATTCAGCGAGGACGGCGCGACCCGTCCGGTGGCGATCGTGGTGGTCTCGCCCACCGTGCGCGACCAGTCGTAGCGGCCACCCAGCAACACCGAGAGGCGATCGATCTTGATCTGGTCCTGGAAGTACAGGCCGGTCTGGTACTGCTTGTTGGTCGCATCCGTCGAGAACGCCGGCGCCGGGATGTTCTGATGATTGTTCGGGTTCAGCACATCCAGCGCGGGCGCGGTGCCAAAGCCGGACAGCGTGTCGGTCTTGACGTGCTGATAGTCAAAGCCCAGCAGCGTGGTGTGGGCGAAGGGGCCGGTGTTGAAGCGCGCCTGCACATTGTTGTCCAGCACCAGCGCGCCCACGTCCACATCAGTCGCGATCGACGCGCGCTGCTGGTAGCGGTAGGTCTTGTCGGTATAGCCGTAGTTATTGGTCATCGCGCCGTAGATGCTGCGGTACTGCGCTTCCGCGCGCGTCCAGCGCAGGCTTTGCGATGCCTTGATGTTGTCGTTGAAGCGGTGCTCCAACACATAGCCCAGCGAATAGCTCTTGCGGTCGCTCTTTTCGAAATTGGCGTCGCCGTCGTAGTAATCGGCCGGCAGGCGGATGCCGTCGGGCGCGGAAAGCAGCGTGCGCATGGCCGGCACGCTGCCATAGGAACCCATGTCGGGATCGCGCTGGAAGTTGGTCAGCACCGTCAGCGTCGTGTCGCTGCTGGGCTTCCAGGTAAAGGCCGGCGACACGAAGTAGCGGCGTTCCTTGGTGTCCTTGACCTGGCCGTCGGACATGTAGCCCGAACCGACCAGGCGGTACAGGAACTTGCCGTCTTCATCGACCGGACCGCCGAAATCGAAGTTGGCGCGACGATAGTCATAGTTGCCGACCTGCACCTCGACCTCGCGCAGCGTCTCTTCCAGCGGGCGCTTGCTGACCTGGTTGACCACGCCGCCCGGACCGCCCTGCCCGTACATGACGGAGGCTGGTCCCTTCAGCACGTCCACGCGCTCCAGGCGATAGGTGTCCACCTGCGGCAAGGCGTCGCGCCCGCCGAATACTCGCAAGCCGTCCAGGTAGGACGAAGCCTGAAAGCCGCGCACGCTGAACTGGTCCAGGCGCGTGGCGGTGGCGCCGCGCGATTCGGTGGCCACGCCCGCGGTGTAGCGCAGCACCTGGTTCAGTGTCTGCGCGCCCTGCTCCGTGATCTGCTCGCGCGTGACAACCGATACCGACTGCGGCGTTTCGATCAGCGGCGTGTCGGTCTTGGTGGCGCTGGCGCTCACCGTGGCCACGTAGCCCACCGTCGTGATTGCGCTGTCGGACATGCCCGACACGGTCACCGGCGCCAGCGTGGGCGTGTCGCCCGCGGGCGCGGCAACCTGCAGCAGCGTCCAGGTATTGCCCGACTGCGCACGCGCCTGCAAACCGCTGCCCGACAGGATGCGGGCGAATCCCGCGCCCACCGAGTAGGCGCCGTCCAACCCGTCCGAGCGGCGTCCCCGCACCAGCGCCGGATCGAACGACAGGACCACGCCAGCGCTGCGCGCGAACTGCGTCAGGGCATCGGCCAAGGAGCCGGCAGCGATCTGGTAGCTGCGCGGCGCGTTCGCGGTAGCGGGCGCCGGCTGCGCCCAGGCCTGCGGCATGCCGGCGGCAAGCCCGCCCGCGCACATGGCGGCCAGCAGGCCCATGCGGCCGGCAGACAAGGGGGCGCGCAAGCGCGAGTGAGATGAAGCGGACACAAAACTCTCCCTGTACGGTGGTATCTATCCCTGCCTTCCGTACGGGATCGGAAAACCTGCAAGCCGCAGGCAAAAAAATTTGTAACGCTCAGGCCTCGCGCGGACCGACCTGCAGCCAATACTGCGTATGCCGCGTCACGCGGATGGGCAAGGCGGGCTCCAGTGCCTTGAGCGCACGCTCGGCGTCATCCAGCGGAAATACGCCCGACAGCCGCAGACCGGCCACCGCCGGATCCACCCGGATCATGCCCAGGCGCTGGCGAGCCAGGTATTGCGCGAAGTAGTCCAGGCGCCAGTCCTTGGCCACCACCAGCCCGTCGGTCCAGGCCAGCCGGTCGGGATCGGAGGCAAGACGGCCGACTTCGCCATGCTCGGAGAATTCCAGGCGCTCCCCGGCTTCCGCATGCGTAGCCACGCCGCCGCGCAGTAGCGTCACGCTGCCTTCGTACACGCCCAAGCGCGCGCCTGCGGCGGTGCGCCGCAGGTCAAAGCGCGCCCGTTCGGCGCGCAGTTCGCCATGCCCGGTATCCACGCGCAGAGCCGCCATGGCGGGCCGCATTTCGGTCCGCACCAGCACTTCGCCGCGCAACAGGTCCAGGCCGCGGGCATCGTCCTGCAAGTGCAGGCGCACCGCGCTGTCGCTGTTCAAGGTGATGTGCAATCCATCAGCCACCGCAACGGCCAGCCGTTCGCCTGTGCCGGTGCTGAGGTCCGCCGCCAGTCGCTGCCACGGCGTATGCCGGTAGCCCGCCCAACCGGTAAAAGCCGTGCCGCCAACAGCCAGCAATCCGCGCAATACCGTGCGACGGCCGGCCGATCGGGGCGAGGACGATGCAGAACGCGTCAGCGCGTCATGCGCCAACGCCGCCGGCACGCGCCGCGCATCCTGACTGATGCGCTGCAAGCGATCCCACGCGCAGCGATGCGCGGGATCCTGCGCCAGCCATGCCTCGCAGGACTGCCGCTCTGCCGCACCGGCCAGGCCGGATTGCAGCCGCACCCACCAGGCGATCGCCTGGTCAGCGACGGGGTCCGCGGCGCTAGTCATCAAAGGCCGCGTAGCACGCGGTCATGGCGCGCACCATGTATTGCTGCACCGAACTCAAGGAGACTTCGAGCCGCTGGGCGATCTCGGGATAGGTCAGCCCGTCGAGCTGCGACAGCAGGAACGCGGAACGCGCCTTGGGCGGCAAGCCGTCCAGCAGACGGTCCAGCCGCGCCAGCGATTGCAGCTGCTCGGTCTGCTCTTCGGGGGACGGCGCATAAGCCTCGGGTATGGCGGCCAGGTAGGCGAGATAGGCCCGTTCCAATGCCGCATGCCGCTGGTGGTCCACCACCAGGCCCTTGGCAATGGTGGTCAGCAGTCCGCGGGCTTCGCCGGCGCGCACCGCCTTGCGGCCCTGGATCACGCGCAGAAACACGTCTTGCGCCAGGTCTTCGGCCCGGTGCTCGCAGCCAAGCCTGCGGCGCAGCCAGCCGAACAGCCAGGGGCGGTGATCGCGGTACAGGCCATCGACGGGCGCGGCGGAAGGGTCGGTGCGCGCGGCCGATGCGGACAAGAGGGTGGAAGACACGTTGGAAACTGCGGTGCTGGACCAGAAGTCTCCAAATCTTAATTGATAATGACTTGTATTACCAATTTCAACCGCGATCTGCCCGGAAAATTCGGACAGATGCGGCGCGACTACAACGACACGGTGTGGCGACGTTCCGATTCCAGGTACTCGCGCGACTGCATTTCCAGGATGCGCGAGACCGTGCGGTGGAATTCATTGGCAAGCGCGCCTTCCGTGTAGATCTCCTCGGGTTCGCACTCGGCGGACATGATGAGCTTGACGCGGTGGTCATAGAACACGTCGATCAGCCAGGTGAAGCGGCGCGCCTCCGAAGCCTGGCGCGGTCCCATGCGCGGCACGCCCGACAGGATCACAGCATGGAAGCGGTTGGCCAACTCCAGATAATCGTTCTGCGAACGCGGCCCGCCGCAAAGCGTGGCGAAATCGAACCACACCACCGATCCGCCCAGCGCCAGCGCGCGGATCTCGCGGTGCTCGATATGCAGCACCGGATCCTGGGGCGGCGTGTCGGCCAGGCTGTCGAATGCTTCCTGCAATGCTTTCTGGGCGCGCTCGTCCAGCGGCGTGTGATAGCACTGCACCTGTTCCAGCGAGCGGCGGCGGTAGTCCACGCCAGCGTCCACGTTCATGATGTCCATGCGCGCCTGGATCAGCTGGATCGCGGGCAGGATGCGGTCGCGGTGCAGGCCGTCCGGATACAGGGTCGAGGGCTCGTAGTTGGACGTCATCACGAAGGACGTGCCGTACTCGAACAGCTTGAACAGCAGCCGGTGCAGGATCATCGCGTCGGCCACGTCGGATACGTGGAACTCGTCGAAGCAGATCAGACGGTAGCGTTTGGCCACGCGCCTGGCCACTTCGTCCAGCGGATCCTGCATGCCCTTCACTTCTTCGAGTTCGCGGTGCACGCCGCGCATGAATTCGTGGAAGTGCAGGCGCGTCTTGCGCACCACGGGCACGGTGGCGTAGAAGGCGTCCATCAGGAAGCTCTTGCCCCGCCCCACTCCGCCCCACAGGTACACGCCGCGCGGCACGTCGGGGCGGTTCAGCAGCTTCTTCAGCGCGTTCGAGCGCATCGACTTGAACTTGACCCATTCGTCGAAATAGCGCTGCAGCCGGTCGATCGCCTTTTTCTGGGCTTCGTCGGGCTTGTAGCCGCGTTCGGCCAGGGCGTGTTCGTAGTATTCGCGGACGTTCATGTGGGAGCAGGAAAAGCAGAATGAAAAAAGGGCGGATCCGTGAACCCGCCCCCGTCTTGCATCGGCTATGCGCGTATCAGAAGTTCAATGCGCGCTTGTCCACGGCCAATGCGGCTTCCTTCACGGCTTCCGACAGCGTCGGGTGCGCGTGGCAGATGCGGGCGATGTCTTCGGCTGCGCCACGGAATTCCATGATGGTCACGGCTTCCGAGATCAGTTCCGAGGCCATCGGGCCCACGATGTGCACGCCGAGGACCTCGTCGGTCTTGGCATCGGCGATCACCTTGGCAAAGCCGGTGGTGTCGCCCAGCGCGCGGGCGCGGCCGTTGGCCAGGAAGGGGAAGCTGCCAGCCTTGTACTCGCGGCCCTCGGCCTTGAGCTGCTGCTCGGTCTTGCCGACCCAGGCGATTTCCGGCGAGGTGTAGATAACCCACGGCACGGTGTCGAAGTTGACGTGGCCGTGCTGGCCGGCGATGCGCTCGGCGACCGCCACGCCTTCTTCCTCGGCCTTGTGCGCCAGCATCGGGCCGCGCACCACGTCGCCGACTGCCCAGACGTTCGGCAGGTTGGTCTTGCAGTCGCCGTCCACGGCGATGAAGCCGCGCTCGTCCAGCTTCAGGCCCACGGCGTCGGCGTTCAGGCCGCCGGTGTAAGGCACGCGGCCGATCGAGACGATCAGCTTGTCGACCACCAGCTTCTGCTCGGCGCCCTTGGCGTCGACGTAGGGCACGGTGACGGACTTGGCGGTCGCCTTGATCTCGCCGATCTTGACGCCCATCTGGATGTTCAGGCCTTGCTTGGTGAAGGCCTTCAGGGCTTCCTTGGCCACCTGGCCGTCAGCGGCTGCCAGGAATTCCGGCATGGCTTCCAGGATGGTGACTTCGGAACCCAGGCGGCGCCACACGCTGCCCATTTCCAGGCCGATCACGCCGGCGCCGATCACGCCCAGCGTCTTCGGCACGGCGCCGATGTTCAGCGCGCCGTCGTTGGACAGCACGACCTTTTCGTCGAACGGCAGGCCGGGCAGCTCGCGCGCCGACGAACCGGTGGCGACCACCACGTGCTTGGCAACCAGGTCTTCCTCGGCGGTGCCGGTGACCTTGATGGCCCAGCCGCCTTCAACCTGGCCGGCGAACGCGCCCTTGCCATGGAAGAACGTGACCTTGTTCTTCTTGAACAGGTACAGGATGCCGTCGTTGTTCTGCTTGACCACCGTGTTCTTGCGGCCGATCAGCGTGTCGAGCTTCAGGCTGACGCCCTTGACTTCGATGCCGTGCTCGGCGAAGTGGTGATTGGCTTGTTCGTAGTGCTCGGACGATTGCAGCAGCGCCTTGGACGGGATGCAGCCGACGTTGGTGCAGGTGCCGCCGGGAGCCGGGCCGCCTTGGCCGTTCTGCCAGGCGTCGATGCAAGCCACCGACATGCCGAGCTGCGCGGCGCGGATGGCGGCGATGTAGCCGCCGGGGCCCGCGCCGATGACGACGACGTCAAATTGTTTGGACATAGTGTTCTCGCGATGAGGTATTGAGTGGAGCACGCCCCGCCCTGCGGGCCGGCAATAAGCCGACCAGGGCGCCGCAAGACCCAGGGGTCGGGTGGGCGCCGGGCCGGGGCGTCGAGATTACAGGTCCAGCAACAGGCGCTGCGGATCTTCCAGGGCGTCCTTCATGGCGACCAGGCCCAGCACGGCTTCGCGGCCGTCGATGATGCGGTGGTCGTAGGACAGCGCCAGGTAGTTCATCGGGCGGATGACGATCTGGCCGTTTTCAACCACGGCGCGATCCTTGGTGGCGTGCACGCCCAGGATGGCCGATTGCGGCGGGTTGATGATCGGGGTCGACAGCATCGAGCCGAACACGCCGCCGTTGGAGATCGAGAACGTGCCGCCGGTCATTTCTTCAATGCCCAGCTTGCCGTCAGCGGCGCGGCGGCCGAAGTCGGCGATGGTCTTTTCGATGTCGGCGATCGACAGCTGGTCGGCGTTGCGCAGGATCGGCACAACCAGGCCGCGCGGGCTGCCGACAGCGATACCGATGTCGAAGTAGCCGTGGTAGATGATGTCCTTGCCGTCGATCGAGGCGTTGATCAGCGGGAACTTCTTCAGCGCGGCAACGGCGGCCTTGACGAAGAACGACATGAAGCCCAGCTTGATGCCGTGCTCTTTCTCGAACTTGTCCTTGTACTTGTTGCGCAGGTCGATGACGGCCTGCATGTTCACTTCGTTGAACGTGGTCAGGATCGCGTTTTCCTGTTGCGATTGCAGCAGGCGCTCGGCGATGCGGGCGCGCAGGCGGCTCATCGGCACGCGCTGTTCCGGACGGCCGTCCAGCGACAGCGTCGGGGGCGCGACCGGAGCGGCGGCCTTGGCCGGAGCGGCCTTGGCGGGAGCGCTGGCGGCCAGGGCATCGCCCTTGGTCACGCGGCCGTCGCGGCCGGAGCCAGCCACGGAAGCGGCGTCAACGCCCTTCTCGGCCAGGATCTTGGCAGCGGCGGGCGAAGCCACGCCGGCGGCGGCCGACGAAGCGGGAGCGGCGGCCGGAGCGGCAGCGGCTTGCTCGGCGGCCTTGGGCGCTTCGGCGGCGGGCGCGGCGGCGGCAACGGCGGCCTTGCCGGCGGTGTCGATGCGAGCCAGCACTTCGCCGGAGGTGACGGTGCTGCCGTCGCCCTTGACGATTTCAGCCAGCACGCCCGAAGCGGGAGCCGGCACTTCCAGCACGACCTTGTCGGTTTCGACTTCGATCAGGATTTCGTCCGCTTCAACGGCAGCGCCCGGCTGCTTCTTCCAGGTCAGCAGCGTCGCTTCGGAGACGGATTCGGAGAGTTGGGGGACGACGACGTCGGTAATAGCCATTTTGTTTGTTCCGTAAAGTTTGTGTTCTGGTCGCGCTGCGCGGCAAGCTTCGAATCGGAATTCCAGAAACCTGCGCGCGCGGCGCGTGCATCAAGCGAGTGTTACTTCGTCAACATGACCTTGAACTTGGGCGCGAAAGCCGTTTCGATCAGGGCCTTCTGCTGCTCCTGGTGCTTGGCCAGGTAGCCCACGGCCGGCGATGCCGACGCGGCGCGGCCGGCGTAACCCAGCTTCTGGCCTTCGACCATGTTCTCGTACACGTGATGCTGAACGTAGAACCAGGCGCCCTGGTTCTGCGGTTCGTCCTGAACCCAGATCACTTCGGTTGCCTTCGGGTACTTGCGCAGTTCCGTTTCGAACGACTTGTGCGCGAACGGATACAGCTGTTCGACGCGGACGATCGCAACGTTGTCGGCGCCACGCTCGCGGCGGGCATTGACCAGATCGTAGTAGACCTTGCCCGAGCAAGCCAGCACGCGCTTGACCTTGCTGGCGTCGATGGCCTCGTCGACCTCGCCGATGACCGGGCGGAAGCTGCCGCCGGCCAGGTCGGTCAGGGGCGAACCGGCGTCCTTGTTGCGCAGCAGCGACTTGGGCGTGAACAGCACCAGCGGCTTGCGGAACGGACGGATCATCTGACGGCGCAGCACGTGGAAGATCTGCGACGCGGAGGTCGGCTGGACCACTTGCATGTTGTTGTCGGCGCACAGCTGCAGGAAGCGCTCGATGCGGCCCGACGAGTGCTCGGGACCCTGGCCTTCGTAGCCGTGCGGCAGCATCAGGGTCAGGCCCGACTGGCGGCCCCACTTGGCTTCGCCGGAGCTGATGAACTGGTCGATCACGACCTGGGCGCCGTTGACGAAGTCGCCGAACTGGCCTTCCCAGATGGTCAGCGTGTTGGGTTCGGCGCTGGAGTAACCGTATTCAAAGCCCAGCACAGCCTCTTCGGACAGCACGGAGTCGATGACGGTGAACGGAGCCTGGCCTTCCGAGACGTTCTGCAGCGGAATGTAGGTGCCGTCGTTCCAGCGTTCGCGGTTCTGGTCGTGCAGCACGGCATGGCGGTGCGTGAACGTGCCGCGGCCCGAGTCCTGGCCGGTGATGCGGATGGCGTAGCCCGAGGACACCAGGGTCGCGAAGGCGAGGTGTTCGCCCATGCCCCAGTCCAGGTTCATTTCGCCCTTGGCCATGGTGCGGCGGTCGTTCAGCAGCTTGGCGACCAGCGGGTGCACCGTGAAGCCTTCCGGCACGCTGGTGATGCGTTCGCCGATGCGCTTGAGTTCGGCCAGCGGCACGGCGGTGTCGGCCTGGTCGGTCCACTTGGCGCCCAGGAACGGCGACCAGTCGATGGCGTACTTGCTCTTGTAGTCGGTCAGCACCGGTTCGATGGTGCGCTGGCCGTCTTCCATCAGCTGGCGGTAATCCTTGACGAGCTGATCGGCTTCGCCGTCGGCCAGCACGCCTTGCGTGGTCAGCTTGTCGGCGTACAGCTTGCGCGTGCCGGGGTGATGGCCGATGCGCTTGTACATCAGGGGCTGCGTCAGCGACGGGGTGTCTTGCTCGTTGTGGCCCAGCTTGCGGAAGCAGACGATGTCCACGACCACGTCGTGGCGGAACTGCAGACGGTAGTCCAGCGCCAGCTTGGTCACGAACACGACGGCTTCGGGATCGTCGCCGTTGACGTGGAACACCGGCGCTTCGATCATCTTGACCACGTCGGTGCAATACAGCGTCGAGCGCGAGTCGCGGGGGTCGGACGTGGTGAAGCCGATCTGGTTGTTGATGACGATGTGCAGCGTGCCGCCCGTGCCGTAGCCGCGGGTCTGGGCCAGGTTCAGGGTTTCCATGACCACGCCCTGGCCGGCGAAGGCCGCGTCGCCGTGCACCAGCACCGGCAGCACTTGCTTGCCTTCGGCGTCGCCGCGGCGTTCCTGGCGGGCGCGCGCGCTGCCTTCGACCACGGGGTTGACGATTTCCAGGTGGGACGGGTTGAACGCGAGCGACAGGTGGACCGGGCCGCCACGGGTGGACAGGTCGCTGGAGAAGCCGTTGTGGTACTTCACGTCGCCGTCGGTCAGGCCTTCGGCGTGCTTGCCTTCGAACTCGGCGAACAGGTCGCCGGGCATCTTGCCCATGATGTTCACGAGCAGGTTCAGGCGGCCGCGGTGGGCCATGCCGACCACGATTTCCTGGACGCCGTTTTCACCGGCGTGGTTCACCACTTCGTCCATCGAGGCGATGAAGCTTTCGCCGCCTTCCAGCGAGAAGCGCTTCTGGCCGACGTACTTGGTGTGCAGGAAGCGCTCGAGGCCTTCGGACTCGGTCAGCTGCTGCAGGATGTGGCGCTTTTCTTCGGCCGAGTAGGCGGGCGCGCCCAGGGTGGCTTCCAGGCGTTCCTGGATCCAGCGCTTGGCGGCGGGGTCGGAGATGTGCGTGAATTCGGCACCGATGCTGCGGCAGTACGTGTCGCGCAGCGCCTTCAGGATGTCGCGCAGCGTCATCGTGCTGGCGGTCGTGAAGTAGGTGTTGGTGGCCGAGTAGGTCTGGTCCAGATCGGCTTCGGTCAGGCCGTAGAAGGCCGGATCGAGTTCGGGGATCGGGGGACGTTCCTGGCGCTTGAGCGGATCCAGGTCGGCCCAGCGCGAACCCAGGGAGCGGTAGGCCGCGATCAGCGACTGCACCGAAACCTGCTTGCTGGCCACGGTCAGGTCGGGTTCGGCCGCGCGTTGCACGAAGGCATTGGCCTTGGCGCGCTGGGCGAACGATTCGACGATGGGAGCGTGGGCCTGGTCGCGGGTGGATTCCTGGCCGTCGGTAGCGGGAGCGTGTTGCAGCTGGTCGAAGTATTCGCGCCAGTTGTCAGGTACCGAACCGGGATTGTCGAGGTAGGCTTCGTAAAGCTCCTCAACATAAGGGGCGTTACCCCCAAAGAGATAAGACGTGGATAGAGATTCTATTTCCGAAGACATATCGCTTCACCTTTACGAGTGCTTCACTCGACACGATGCAGGAAAACCTTCCGCGACACGGGCTTCCCGTTAGGCGGATAGCAGGGGCAGAAGGCGCGTACAAGCCTTAAAAGCCGTATGGGATAAGAGTATAGCCCTTTGAGTTTAAGGACGTCTTCTTGCGTTTGCGTGACGCAAAAGCGCATTCGGAATGCCGTCGTGCAGCATTGGAATGTCCAGGCAACCCCTTCCATTGCGCCGTCTACTCGCATTCAATTTCCGGCAACCCAAAATGCCGCGCCGCATCATTTTCACTGGCAGAAATTGCAGTGTTGCGCATTAGCCTCGTTCATACGGGCAATTCGGTGGTCGACAGGATCTCTTTCAGGACGAAAAAGGTGCGGATCTGGCGTACGCGGGGCAGCTTGATGATCTCGCCCGCATGCAGCTTGTTGAAGCGTTCCAGATCACGGATGCGCAGCATCAGGAAGTAGTCGAACTCGCCGGCCACCAGGTGGCATTCCAGGCAGCCGCTGATGCCGCGCGCCGCGGCTTCGAAATCGGTGAAGGATTCCGGCGTGGAGCGGTCCAGCACCACGCCCACGATGACCAGGGTGGCCATGTCCACTTCCGCCGGCTCCAGCAGGGCGACCGTCTTGCGGATGACGCCCTCGTTCTTGAGCTTTTCCACGCGGCGCAGGCAGGCGGCCGGGCTCAGGTGGACGCGCGCGCTCAGCTCCAGGTTGGTGATCTGCGCGTCCTGCTGCAGCACGCGCAGGATGTGGCGATCGATGCGGTCCAGCTCAGAATTTGCCGGCATTTGATATGTCCCTGAAAATTAAATTTCGATCAAAAAGCCAATCAGGAAATATTAAATATAAATCTGGACGCTTATTTAATTATTTTCCATTTAAATAATAAAAATACGCAATTGACGGCAAATCCTTGAAATTCCTATGATTTTTCCATCCGCGCCACCCGGCCCGGCCCAGGAGAGTCCCATGGATCTGCAACGATTTCCGCGCCATCGCCTGACCTTCGGCGACACCCCCATCGAAAAGCTCGAGCGCCTGTCCACGCATCTGGGCGGCAAGGTCGAGATCTACGCCAAGCGCGAAGACTGCAACAGCGGCCTCGCGTTCGGCGGCAACAAGCTGCGCAAGCTGGAGTACCTGATCCCGCAGGCGCTGGAACAGGGCTGCGACACGCTGGTCACCATCGGCGGCATCCAGTCCAACCACACCCGCATGGTGGCTGCGGTGGCCGCCAAGCTGGGCCTGGCCTGCGTGCTGGTACAGGAAAACTGGGTGGACTATTCAGACGCGGTCTACGACCGGGTCGGCAACATCATGATGAGCCGCCTGATGGGCGCCGACGTGCGTCTTGTGGACCAGGGGTTTGACATCGGCTTTCGCCGCAGCTGGGAAGAGGCGCTGGAAGACGTCCGCAAGCGCGGCGGCAAGCCCTACGCGATTCCGGCCGGCGCATCCGACCATGAACTTGGCGGCCTGGGCTACGTCGGCTTCGCCGAGGAAGTGCGGCGCCAGGAAGCCGAGCTGGGCTTCAAGTTCGACTACATCGTCGTCTGCGCCGTCACGGGCAGCACGCAGGCCGGCATGGTGGTGGGCTTTGCGGCGGATGGCCGCGCGGACCGCGTCATTGGTATCGACGCTTCGGGCACGCCCGAGCAAACCCGCGCGCAGATCCTGCGCATCGCGCGGCGCACGGCCGATATGGTCGGACTCGGGACTGCCATCGAAGAGCGCGACGTGGTGCTGGACACCCGCTATGCCTATCCGGCCTACGGCCTGCCCTCGGCCGAGACCAACGAGGCCATCCGCCTCTGCGCCCGGCTCGAGGGCATGATGACCGACCCGGTCTACGAAGGAAAATCCATGCAGGGCATGATGGACATCATCCGCCGCGGCGAGATTCCGGCCGGTTCGCGGGTTCTGTATGCGCACCTGGGAGGGGTGCCGGCGATCAACGCCTACAGCTTTCTCTACCGCAACGGATAAGGGCGCCTACGGCGCCTTCGGCTGGCCTTGCGGCGACTTGCGCTGAAAGTCCAGCCTTGCCCCAGGGCTTGCCAGCCCTGGCCGCCAGCGCCCATGATGAGCGCAGGAAGCGCAGCCCAGCCGGCGTGTCCGCCGGCTGGGCTTTTTTCCGTGGCCGGACCTTCCCGACACATCGCCTCCGCAAAATTATGTACATAGTTTGTATACAAAACTAGGATTTCCAGCTATGGTGCTGATCATCAGGAAGTCGTCCGCCCACCCACGCCCGGCCGCCGCGCGCCGTTGCACTCCGCCCGCCTGTCCATGACCGTCTACGATTCCACGCTCCCCTACCCCCGCGACCTGGCCGGCTACGGCCGCAATCCGCCGCATGCCCGATGGCCGGGGCAGGCGCGCATCGCGGTGCAGTTCGTGCTGAATTACGAGGAAGGCGGCGAAAACAGCGTGCTGCATGGCGACGCCGGGTCCGAACAGTTCCTGTCGGAAATGTTCAACCCCGCCAGCTATCCCGAGCGCCACCTCAGCATGGAAGGCATCTACGAGTACGGCTCGCGCGCCGGCGTCTGGCGCATCCTGCGCGAATTCGAGAAGCGCGGCCTGCCGCTGACGGTGTTCGGCGTCGGCATGGCCTTGCAGCGCCACCCCGAGCTGACCGCCGCCTTCGTCGAGCTGGGACACGAGATCGCCTGCCACGGCTGGCGCTGGATCCACTATCAGCACATCGACGAGGCCACCGAGCGCGAACACATGCGCCTGGCCATGGACGCGATCACGCAATTGACCGGCAGCCGTCCGCTGGGTTGGTACACCGGACGCGACAGTCCGCGCACGCGGCGTCTGGTGGCCGACTACGGCGGCTTCGAGTACGACAGCGACTACTACGGCGACGACCTGCCCTTCTGGATGCGCGTACAGAAAACGGACGGCAGCGTCGTGCCGCAACTGATCGTGCCCTACACGCTGGACTGCAACGACATGCGCTTCGCGCTGCCGCAGGGCTATTCGCACGCCGATCCCTTCTTCCAGTACCTGAAGGACAGCTTCGACGCGCTCTATGCCGAAGGCGACGAGGCCCCCAAGATGATGAGCATCGGCATGCATTGCCGCCTGCTGGGCCGGCCCGGCCGCATCACTGCGCTGCAGCGCTTCCTGGACCACATTGCCAGCCATGACCGCGTCTGGGTCTGCCGGCGCCTGGACATCGCGCGCCACTGGAAGGCGGCGCATCCCTACACCCCCAACGCCTGAACAGGACGGCCATGGCCCACACCCTAGCCCAACTCAATGCGGCAGCGCCCGCGGACGCCGCCGCCATGCTCGACGGCCTGTACGGCCGCGCGCCCTGGATCGCCGAACGCGCGCTTGGCCACCGGCCGTTCCGCTCGCTGGCCGACCTGGCGCAGCGCCTGCGCCGCGCCGTGAACGACGCGGATGCCGATGCCCGGACGGCGCTACTGCGCGCCCATCCCGAGCTGGCAGCAGGGACGCCCCAGGACGCGGATTCGGCGCGCGAACAGGACCTGGCCGGATTGGCCGCGTGCACGCCCGCCGAATCTGCCCGCCTGCAAGCGTTGAACGCCGACTACCGCGCCAGGTTCGGCTTTCCCTTCGTGCTGGCCGTGCGCGGCCCGCGCGGCGCCGGCATGACGCGCCAGCAGGTGATCGACGAGTTCACCCGCCGCCTGGACAACCCGCCGGACCTGGAGTTCGATGAGGCCCAGCAGCAGTTGCACCGCATCGCCGAGATCCGCCTGCGCGATGGCTTCGGCGCCGAACCCGCCATCGGCAACGACATCTGGGACTGGGGCGAGCAACTGGCCGTCCACAGCGATCCCGGCTACGCCGAAAAAGGGCAGCTCACCGTCACCTACCTGACCGAAGCCCACCGCGCCTGCGCCGGACTGTTGTCGCAATGGATGCGCGACTGCGGCTTCGACGAGGTCGGCATCGACGCGGTCGGCAACGTGGTCGGTCGCTACCAGGCCGCCAGCCCCGACGCCCCCACGCTCATGACGGGCAGCCATTACGACACCGTGCGCAACGCCGGCAAATACGACGGCCGGCTGGGCATCTTCGTGCCGATGGCCTGCGTGCGCGAACTGCGCCGCCAGGGCAAGCGCCTGCCCTACCACCTGGAAGTCATCGGCTTCGCGGAAGAGGAAGGCCAGCGCTACCGCGCCACCTTCCTGGGCTCGGGCGCGCTGATCGGCGACTTCAAGCCGCAATGGCTGGACCAGCAGGACGCCGACGGCGTCAGCATGCGCGACGCCATGGCGCAAGCCGGCCTGCGCAGTGAAGACATTCCCAAGCTCAAGCGCGACCCTGCCCGCTATCTGGGCTTCGTCGAAGTCCACATCGAACAAGGGCCGGTGCTCTACGAAATGGGGCTGCCGCTGGCCGTGGTCACGTCCATCAACGGCTGCGTGCGCTACCAGGTGCGGATCCACGGCCTGGCCTGCCACGCCGGCACCACGCCCATGAACCGCCGCCGCGACGCCGCCACCGCCACGGCCGAGCTGGCCTTGTACGTGGAGCAGCGCGCCGGCCGCGACGGCGACTCGGTCGGCACCATAGGCATGCTGGAAGTCCCGGGCGGTTCGATCAACGTGGTGCCGGGAGAATGCCGCTTCAGCCTGGACCTGCGCGCGCCCAGCGACGCGCAGCGCGATGCGCTGGCGCATGACGTGCTGGCCGAACTCGAAGCCATCTGCCAGCGCCGCGGCCTGCGCTACACGCTGGAAGAAACCATGCGCGCCGCCGCCGCGCCCAGCGATCGCGCCTGGCAGCAGCGCTGGGAACGCGCCGTCGACGCGCTGGGACTGCCCGTCCACCGCATGCCCAGCGGCGCCGGCCACGACGCCATGAAGCTGCACGAGGTCATGCCCCAGGCCATGCTGTTCGTGCGCGGCCAGAATTCCGGCATCAGCCACAACCCGCGCGAATCCACCTCCAGCGACGACATCCAGCTTGCCGTGCTGGCGTTCCTGAACCTGCTCGACGACCTTGCCCACGACACCCAATAGCCGACCATGACCGACTACGCCCGACTCGACGTCTGGATTGACACCCACTTTGACGAGGAAGTCCGCTTCCTGCAGGAGCTGGTGCGCGTGCCGACCGACACGCCGCCCGGCAACAACGCACCGCATGCCGAGCGCACGGCCGAGCTGCTGCAAGGCTTCGGCCTGCAGGCGGAAGCCCATCCCGTGCCCGCCGAGGCCGTGCGGGACTATGGCCTGCAATCGATCACCAACCTGATCGTGCGCCGCGAATACGGCGCGGGCGGCCCGCGCGTGGCGCTCAATGCCCACGGCGACGTGGTGCCGCCGGGCGAAGGCTGGGAACATGACCCCTACGGCGGCGAGATCGACGACGGCAGCCTGTACGGCCGCGCCGCCGCGGTCAGCAAGAGCGATTTCGCCAGCTACACGTTCGCCCTGCGCGCGCTGGAAGCCGTCGCCCGCCCCAGCCGCGGCGCCGTCGAACTGCACTTCACCTACGACGAGGAATTCGGCGGCCTGCTCGGCCCCGGCTGGCTGCTGTCCCAAGGACTGACCAAGCCCGATCTGCTGATCGCCGCGGGTTTCAGCTACGAGGTCGTAACCGCCCACAACGGCTGCCTGCAAATGGAAGTGACGGTCCACGGCAAGATGGCGCATGCCGCCATCCCCAGCAGCGGCGTGGACGCGCTGCAAGGCGCGGTTGCCATCCTGAACGCGCTGTACGCGCAGAACGCGCGGTACCGGGAAATCCGCTCCGAGGTGCCGGGCATCAGCCACCCCTACCTGAACGTGGGCCGCATCGAAGGCGGCACCAACACCAATGTGGTGCCGGGCAAGGTGGCGTTCAAGCTGGACCGGCGCATGATCCCCGAAGAAAGCGCGGCCGAGGTCGAGGCCGACATCCGCCGCATCATCCGGGAAACCGCTGCTGCCGTGCCCGGCATCAGCGTGGACATCAAGCGCCTGTTGCTGGCCAATTCCATGCGCCCGCTGCCCGGCAGCCAGCCGCTGGTGCAGGCCATTCAGAAGCATGGAGAGGAATTGTTCGGCGAGCCCATCGCCGCCATGGGCACGCCGCTCTACACCGACGTGCGCCTGTACGCCGAAGCGGGCATTCCGGGCGTGATCTACGGCGCCGGACCGCGCACCGTGCTGGAATCGCACGCCAAGCGCAACGATGAGCGGGTAGTGCTGGAAGACCTGCGGCGCGCCACCAAGGTCATCGCCCGCACGCTGGCCGACCTGCTGGACGCCGCCTGAGGCGGCCGCCCGGCAGGACTGGCCAGGCGCTTCACGCCAGTTTCATCACCCGGCGCCAGAACAGGATCGCCACCGCCACGAAGACGGCCAACCCCAGGAACGAGGCCGTGTGCTCGAAGCCCGCGCCGGCGATCGCCAGCGGCGCTTCGGTGCCGGCCGCGCCGATGATGCCGGCCATCAGCACGCCGACCAGGCTTTCGCCCACGATCAGGCCCGAGGCGATCAGCACGCCGCGGCGATTGGCTGCGTCGGCGAACTGCTCGTAGGGCTTGCCGGCGGCGGCCGCGCGGCGGCGCAGGGCGCGTTCCAGCAGCCATGCCAGGACCGCGCCGACCACGATGGGCGCGGCGACGGTGGGCGGCAGATAGATGCCGATACCCACGGCCAGCACCGGAATCCGGGCCACGCGGCAGGTGCGCTTCATGATCTCGTCCACCACGATCAGGCCCACGCCGACCGCCATGCCGATCAGGATCATGGTCCAGTTGAGCTGGTGCGTGAAGATGCCGCGCGCGATCGCCAGCATCAGCGTCGCCTGCGGCGCGGACAGGGCCTGCGCCGGGTCCATGCCCTCGCGCGGCATGGCGTCGGCAAAACCGTAGGCGTTGTAAAGCAGTTCCAGCACCGGCGAAATCACTGCCGCGCCGGCGACGCAGCCGATCAGCAGGGCCACCTGCTGACGCCAGGGCGTCGCGCCCACCAGCCAGCCGGTCTTCAGGTCCTGCAGGTTGTCGTTGGAAATGGAGGCCACCGCCACCACCGCCGAGGTGCTGAAGATCGACAGCGCAATCGCCATCTGCACGCCGTTCTGCGCGCCCAGCAATTCGCCGCCCAGCGCCAGCATCAGCAGCGACACCAGCACGATGGCAACGATGCCCACGCCCGAGATCGGGCTGGTCGACGAGCCCACCAGGCCGGCCATGTAGCCGCAGGCGGCGGCCACCAGGAAGCCGAACACGAAGGCAAACAGCACGGCGTAGGCCACCAGCTTCCAGATGCCGGCGGGCGACAGCGGCGCGCCGGACAGGAACACCTGGAAGGTCACCACCAGGACCGCCACCAGCACCAGCGTCACGGCCGAGATCCAGCCGGCAGACAGGTCGCGCTCGGTGCGCGGCGCGCGTCCGGCACGGGCGGCGCCCGCCTTGGTCAGCGCCGCGAACGAAGCCTTGACGCCGCGCGCCATCGGCATGAACAGCGTGGCCAGCGTCCAGATGGCGCCCACGCCGATCACGCCGGCGCCGATGAAGCGCACCTGCGAAGCCCACAGGCCGGTGGCGTACTTCGCCAGCGACGTGCCCGCGGGGATGTCGCCCATGGCAGTCAGGATGGGTACGGCAATGCCCCACGAAATGATCAGCCCGGTCAGCATGGCCAGACCGGCGACGATGCCGATCAGATAGCCCGCGCCCAGCAGCGCCAGCGAAAAGCCCATGGGCAGACGGAACACCGCGCCGCCCAGCGCGAACCAGCCGCTGACGCTGTCACCCAGCACCCGCAGGCCGCTGGCCGCGAAGCTGACCGCGGCGGCGACCACGCCGCCGGCCACGATGTCGCCCATGCCGGTCGCGGCCTTGGCTGGCGCGCGTCCGTTGTCCGCGGCCTCGTCCTGGGCGCGCTCGGCGCTGCCCACCCGCAGGATTTCAGCGGCAGCCACGCCTTCCGGATACGGCAGGTCGCTCTGCACCACCATCACATGGCGCAGCGGAATGGTGAACATCACGCCCAGCATGCCGCCGGCGGCGCAGATGCCCAGCGTCTGCCAGAACGGGAAGCCCTGCCAGTGCCCCATCATGACCAGGGCCGGCAGGATGAAGATGATGGACGACAGCGTCCCGGCCGCGGAGGCCTGGGTCTGCACCATGTTGTTTTCGAGGATGTTCGCGTCCTTGAACAGGCGCAGGACGGACATCGAGATCACCGCCGCCGGAATGGCGGATGAGAACGTCAGGCCCACCTTCAGTCCGAGAAAGACGTTGGAAGCCGTGAAGATGACAGTGATGATTGCGCCCAGGAGGATGCCGCGGAACGTAAGTTCGGGCAACGTGACCTCTGCCGGGACGCTGATGGGTTGGGTCATTGCAGTTATTCCTATCTTGCCAGGCGCGAATTCTAGCGCCTTCGCGTCCACCTGGCGGTCACCCCTCTGATACGACCACCAAGCATATCCTCGGCAGAAGCTGCCGCAAGCGGTAAAACTTGCAAAAGATTATGCTGAATTTTCCGAAGTTTCCCCAGAATTTTGATCACCCATGCCAGGGGCTAGGGTCTAGCATGGACGTCAAACCAGGAGACGACAAGACCATGCGCGACGCCAGTTCCGCCCGCCCCGGGCAAGACATCCAGCACGACGCCGACCCCGCCGAAACCGCCGAATGGCGTGAGGCGCTGGAATCGCTGGTACAGGCGGAAGGTTCTGAGCGCGCGGGCTACGTGCTGGACAATCTGCTGGGTCATGCGGCCTCGCTGGGCCTGCGCGCCAACAGCCAGACCCGCACCGCCTACCTCAACACCATCCCCGCCGATCAGGAGCCGCCCTTCCCCGGCAACCTCGCCGTGGAGGAACGGATCGCCCGCATCAACCGCTGGAATGCGCTGGCCATGGTGGTGCGCGCCAACCAGGCGCATGGAGAGCTGGGCGGCCACATCGCCAGCTACGCCTCGGCCGCCGACCTGTTCGAGGTCGGCTTCAACCATTTCTTTCGCGCGCAGAGCCCGGACGGCCCCGGCGACCTGGTCTACATGCAGCCGCACTCGGCGCCCGGCGTGTATGCCCGCGCCTATCTGGAAGGCTTTCTGGGCGAAGAGGACCTGGCGCATTTCCGCCAGGAGATCACGGCTGGCGCGCGCGGCCTGCGCGGGCTGTCGTCGTATCCGCACCCGTGGCTGATGCCGGATTTCTGGCAATTCCCCACGGGCTCGATGGGCATCGGCCCCATCAACGCCATCTACCAGGCGCGCTTCATGCGCTACCTGGAGCACCGTTCGCTGATGCCCGGCGGCGACCGCAAGGTCTGGGGCATCTTCGGCGATGGCGAAATGGACGAACCTGAATCCATCGCCGCGCTGACGCTGGCCGCGCGCGAAAAGCTCGACAACCTGGTGTTCGTGGTCAATTGCAACCTGCAGCGCCTGGACGGCCCGGTGCGCGGCAACGGCCGCATCATCGACGAACTGGAAACGCTGTACGCGGGCGCCGGCTGGAACGTCATCAAGCTGGTCTGGGGCAGCGACTGGGACGTGCTCCTGCGGCGCGACACCAACGGCGCCCTGGCGCGCGCCTTCGCCAATACCGTGGACGGACAGTTCCAGACCTTCGCGGCCAACGACGGCGCCTTCAACCGCGCCCACTTCTTCAACCAGAATCCCGAACTGGCCGCCCTGGTGGCCGACTGGAGCGACGAAGCCATCGACCGCCTCCACCGCGGCGGCCATGACATGGTGAAGATCCACGCGGCCTACCACCGCGCCGTGCGCCATCGCGGCCAGCCCACGGTGATCCTGGCGCAGACCAAGAAGGGTTTCGGCATGGGCTCGGCCGGCCAGGGCAAGATGACCACGCACCAGCAGAAGAAGCTGGATGACGAGGCGCTGCTGGCCTTCCGCGACCGCTTCGCGCTGCCGATCTCGGACGCCGATTGCCTGGCGCTGAAGTTCTACCGCCCGGCCGAGGACAGCGCCGAACTGCGCCACCTGCAGGCGCGCCGCGCCGCGCTGGGCGGCCACATTCCCCGCCGCAATACCGAGGCGCCGCGCCTGGCGCCGCCGGACGCGGAGCACTGGGCGCGCTTCGCGCTGGCCGCCGACGGCAAGGAAATGTCGTCCACCATGGCCATCGTGCGCATGCTCACCGCCCTGCTCAAGGACGCCAACGTGGGGCCGCGCATCGTGCCCATCGTGGCGGACGAGGCGCGCACCTTCGGCATGGCCAACCTGTTCCGACAGATCGGCATCTATTCCGCGCAAGGCCAGCTCTACGAACCCGAAGACATCGGCTCGGTGCTGTATTACCGCGAGGCGCGCGACGGCCAGATCCTGGAAGAAGGCATTACCGAGGCCGGCGCGATTTCCTCGTGGACGGCCGCGGGCACCAGCTATTCGGTCAACGGCCTGCCGATGCTGCCCTTCTATATCTATTACTCGATGTTCGGCTTCCAGCGCATCGGCGACCTGATCTGGGCTGCCGCCGATCAGCGCACGCGCGGCTTCCTTGTCGGCGCCACCTCCGGCCGCACCACACTCGGCGGCGAGGGGCTGCAGCACCAGGACGGCTCCAGCCACATCATGGCCGCCGCCGTGCCGAACTGCCGCGCCTATGACCCGGCCTATGCCTACGAGGTCGCCATCATCGTCGAGCACGGCATGCGCCGCATGCTGGACGAACAGCGCGACGAGTTCTACTACCTGACCGTCACCAACGAGAACCTGGCACAGCCGGACATGCCGGCACGCAACGACGTGCGCGAGGGCATCCTGCGCGGCATGTACCGCCTGCGGCCCGCGCGCGGGCAGGCGCAGGTGCGCCTGCTGGGCGCGGGCCCGATGCTGCGCGAGGCCGAACTCGCGGCGGAGCGCCTGCAGGCCGATTACGGCGTGGACGCCGAAGTCTGGAGCGTCACCAGCTTTTCCGAACTGGCCCGCGACGGCCGCGAAGCCGAACGCGCCCGCGTGCTCGGCCTTGCATCCGGCGCCGACTGGGTCCGCAGCTGCCTGGGCGCCAGCAACGCCCCGGTAGTCGCCGCCAGCGACTACGTGCGCGCCGTGCCGGAACAGATCCGCGCCTGGGTGCCCGCGCCCTACCGCACGCTGGGCACCGACGGCTTCGGCCGCAGCGACACCCGCGCCCAGCTGCGCGACTTCTTCGAGGTCAGCGCGGATTGGATCGTGCTGTACGCGCTGGACAGCCTGGACCGCCAGGAAGATGCCCAGGCGTTGCGCGCGCGCCTGAATGCCGGCGCGCGGCAAACGCCGCCTTGGGATAGATAGGATTGCAATCCGCGATGCAGCGAGGTTTTGCGCAAAATCGTCCATTCGCTGCAGCGCAACAACCAAGCACCCGCGCTTTCTGTTGAAATACGGGTGTTCCCAAGCATTTCCCAGAAAATACGGCGGGCCGCGAGCCCGCTTTTTGCAATCCCATTTCCTTTCCATTTAGCGCCCGCAAGGCCTGTATCCCATGGACGAAACCCTCACCAAAATGGCGTTGGACTACCACGCCTACCCCACCCCCGGCAAAATCTCGGTCACTCCGACCAAGACGCTGGCCAACCAGGACGACCTGTCCCTGGCCTACTCCCCCGGCGTGGCAGCCGCCTGCATGGCCATCTTCGACCAGGGCGATGACGCCGCCTCGAAGTACACCTCGCGCGGCAACCTGGTGGGCGTGATCACCAACGGCACCGCCGTGCTGGGCCTGGGCAACATCGGCCCGCTGGCCGCCAAGCCCGTGATGGAAGGCAAGGGCTGCCTGTTCAAGAAGTTCGCCGGCATCGACGTGTTCGACATCGAACTGGCCGAGAACGACCCCGACAAGCTGGTCGACATCATCGCCGCGCTGGAACCCACGCTGGGCGGCGTCAACCTCGAGGACATCAAGGCGCCCGAGTGCTTCTACATCGAGAAGAAGCTGCGCGAGCGCATGAAGATCCCCGTCTTCCACGACGACCAGCACGGCACCGCCATCATTTCGTCGGCCGCCATCCTGAACGGCCTGAAGGTCGTGAACAAGGACATCGGCAAGGTCAAGCTGGCCTGCTCCGGCGCCGGCGCCGCCGCCATCGCCTGCCTGGACCTGCTGGTCCACCTGGGCGTCAAGCGCGAGAACATCTACGTGGTGGATTCGCGCGGCGTGATCTGGGACGGCCGCGATGAAAACATGGAAGCCAACAAGAAGCGCTACGCGCAGAAGACCGACGCACGCACGCTGGCCGACGTGGTCAACGGCGCCGACGTGTTCCTGGGCTGCTCGACCGCCGGCGTGCTGACCGCCGACATGGTCAAGACCATGGCCGCCAGCCCGCTGATCCTGGCGCTGGCCAATCCGGAACCGGAAATCCGTCCTGAAGTGGCCAAGGCCGCCCGCCCGGACTGCATCATCGCCACCGGCCGTTCGGACTACCCGAACCAGGTCAACAACGTGCTGTGCTTCCCCTTCATCTTCCGCGGCGCCATGGACGCCGGCGCGTCGCGCATCACGGAAGAGATGAAGCTGGCTTGCGTGAAGGCCATCGCCGAACTGGCGCAAGCCGAGCAGAACGACGAAGTGGCCCGCGCCTACGCCGGCCAGGAACTGTCGTTCGGCCCGGACTACATCATCCCCAAGCCCTTCGACCCGCGCCTGATCGTCCAGATCGCCCCCGCCGTGGCCCAGGCCGCCGCCGACTCCGGCGTGGCCGCCCGCCCCATCGAGGACATCGAAGCCTACCGCCAGAAGCTGATGGGCTTCGTGTACCACTCGGGCCAGCTGATGCGTCCGCTGTTCGCCCAGGCCAAGAAGGCGCCCAAGCGCGTCATCTACGCCGACGGCGAAGACGAGCGCGTGCTGCGCGCGGTACAGACCGTGGCCGATGAGAAGCTGGCGTTCCCGATCCTGATCGGCCGCCCTGCCGTCATCGAAATGCGCATCAAGAAGTTCGGCCTGCGCCTGGCGGCCGGCCAGGACTTCGAGATAGTGGATCCGGAAGACGACAGCCGCTTCAACGAAACCTGGAACGCGTACTACCAGCTGAAGGGCCGCGAAGGCGTGACGCCTGCCATCGCCAAGGCGATGATCCGCAAGCACAACACGCTGATCGGCGCGATGCTGCTGCGTCGCGGCGACGCGGATGCCCTGCTGTGCGGCGTGGCCAGCAAGTACGACAACCAGCTCAAGTACATCGACGAAATCATCGGCAAGAAGGAAGGCCAGACCTACGCCGCCCTGAACGTGCTGATGCTGCCCGACCAGACGCTGTTCGTCACCGACACCCACGTCAATGAGAACCCGACGGCCGAGGAAGTCGCCAGCATCACCATCCAGGCCGCGGACGAAATGCTGCGCTTTGGCGTGGTGCCGAAGATCGCCCTGCTGTCGCACTCCAACTTCGGCAGCCGCGTGACGGAATCCTCGCGCAAGATGGCCGCCGCGCGCCAGATGGTGCAGGACCGCGCTCCCGACCTGGAAGTCGACGGCGAAATGCACGCCGACGCCGCCCTGTCGGAAAAGATCCGCGTCCTGGCCTACCCGGACAGCACGCTCAAGGGCCGCGCCAACCTGCTCGTCATGCCCACGCTGGACACCGGCAACATCACGTACAACATGCTGAAGATGACTGGCAGCAATGGCGTCGCGATGGGCCCGATCCTGCTGGGCGCGGCGCGCCCCGTGCACATCCTGACCACCAGCGCCACCGTGCGCCGCATCGTCAACATGACGGCGCTGGCCGTGGTGGACGCGCAGCAGGAAGCCGCCGAGGCCGCCAAGAAGCGCCGTTGATGATAGTCAGCCGCTGAGCAATGGGCGCCCCTCGGGGCGCCCATTTTCATTGCGCGGGCTCATGCCGCCGCGATAGCCCGCCGGCACGGGCTGATGGTAAAAACCAAGTTCAACCTTGTTTTCTGGAGTCAACATGCTGGCCGACGCCTTGTATGCCTGGTTTCACTACCTGGCCATCTTCCTGCTGGTGGTGGTCCTGACCGCCGAAGCCGTGCTGCTGCGGCCCGATCTCACTGCCGCCGGCCTCAAGCGCCTGGTCATCTATGACCGCCTCTATGCGCTGAGCGCCGTGGTGGTGCTCATCACTGGTGTGCTGCGCCTGACGCTGGGCATCAAGGGCGCCGCGTTCTACATCAGCAATCCCTGGTTCCATGCCAAGATCACGCTCTTCGTCATCATCGGGCTCTGTTCGATCGCACCGACGATGACCTTCCTGCGCTGGGCCAAGCAGTCGCGGCAGCAGCCGGGCTTCTTGCCTGCGGCCGCCGACATCAAGCGGGCGCGGCGCTGGGTCATGATCGAATCGCACCTGTTCATCTTCCTGCCGCTGTTCGCCGTGCTGATGGCGCGCGGCATCGGCGCGTAACACCCGCCCGCGAGGGCCGTGCGCTCAAGGGCAGGATGCGCGACGGGGGGCCTCGGGTTCCTCGTCGCCCACGACGAAGGTGGCGAAGTGGAAGACGCCCACCGTGTCGTTCCGGACCACGTCCACGACCTCGCCAGCCAAGGTCTGCATCACCGACATGCCTTCCGGCACGTCCGCCTGGCCGTCGCGTGTGGCGGCCTGGCCATTCCAGGGGCTCAGCACCAGCACGCCCGGGAACGGCTCGCGCGCATCGCCGCGGCCGCGGCGCACCGACTTGACTTGGGTGCCGGCGGCATAGCTCACGCCGCCGAATCGCGTCGGGCAGGCCAGTTCCGCATCGCTGACCCGCAGCAGGCGCCGCGCCTCGTCCAGGTACAGCCGGGGCTCGCTCAAGGGCAGCCCGAATATCCGGACCGCCATCGGATCCTTGACCTCGATGCGCCAGCGGTCCGGATCGCTCGAGCCATCGGTGTAGACCGTGCCGCCGGAGCCGTAGACGATGGAACCCGGCGCAAGGTCCAGGGTTTCGGCGCGGTTGCCCGGCCCCAGCACGCACTTGTCCAGCGCCCTCATCGCGCCATCGCGCGCCACCTCGAATTCGATATCCTGCGTGGCGTCGCACTGCCAGCCCAGCACGGTCTGGCTGCCTGCGCCACGCAGGATGACGTTGCGCGGATAGCGGCCCCGCAAGGCGTAGGTTTCGTCGTCATAGTCCGAATTGAGATAGCGCCGCGCGCTCGACGCCTGCACGCCATACATGGCCACAGGCTGCGGAAATTCCGCTTCGAGATAGGTCTCCAGCTGCCCTTCGTCCTGCAGCTTCAGTCGAGTGCCCGCGGGCATGGCGATGCCGCCGACGGTCGTGACTTCCTGCAGCGTGACATTGCGGGCTGCCTCGGCACGGGCGCCCTCTCGTTCGATTTGCCAGATCACCGTCTGCACCCAGGCATAGAAGGCGAACGGCACGGCCAGCACGACGAACACCAGGGAAGAAGTCTTCCAGTACTTGCGCACCGTGCGGCGCGCGCCGCCGCTGGCGACCAGGACCACGGCCCAGGCCAGCAGCGCCAGACCGGCAAGAAAACCCAGGGAAACAAAAATGTAGAAGCCAGCAGAAGGCAGCGCTATCGGAATCATGGCAAGGATGGTACACGCCAAACCATCGCGCCGCGGCCACACGGCGTACAGGCAACAAAAAACCGCCCGAAGGCGGTTTCTTGTTCAAGCCAGACTGCGTATCAACGCTTGTCCATCGGGGGCACGTCGCGCGTGACCGAACCGGTGAACAGCTGGCGCGGACGGCCGATCTTGTAATCGGGATCCGACAGCATTTCGTTCCACTGGGCGATCCAGCCCACCGTGCGGGCCAGCGCGAAGATGGCCGTGAACAGCGAGGTCGGGATACCGATGGCGCGCTGGACGATACCCGAGTAGAAGTCCACGTTCGGGTACAGCTTGCGCTGGACGAAGTACGGATCCGACAGGGCGATGCGTTCCAGTTCCATGGCCAGCTTGAACAGCGGGTCGTTTTCCAGGCCCAGGGCCGAGAGCACTTCCTTGCAGGTTTCCTGCATCAGCTTGGCGCGCGGGTCGTAGTTCTTGTAGACGCGGTGGCCAAAGCCCATCAGGCGCACGCCCGAGTTCTTGTCCTTGACCTTCTCCATGAACTCGCCGACCTTGGCGATGCCGCCGTTGGCTTGCAGCTCTTCCAGCATCTGCAGGCAAGCTTCGTTGGCGCCGCCGTGAGCCGGGCCCCAAAGGCAAGCCACGCCGGCCGAGATGGCGGCGAACGGGTTGGTGCCCGACGAACCGCACAGGCGGACGGTCGAGGTCGAAGCGTTCTGCTCGTGGTCGGCGTGCAGGATGAAGATGCGGTCCAGCGCGCGCTCGACGACTTCGTTCACCTTGTAGTCTTCGCACGGCGTGGCGAACATCATGCGCAGGAAGTTGCCCGTGTAGGACAGGTCGTTCTGCGGGTAGATGAAGGGCTGGCCTTGCGAATACTTATAGGCCATCGCGACCAGCGTCGGCATCTTGGCGATCAGGCGGATGGCCGAGATGTGACGATGCTGCGGGTTCGTGATGTCGGTGGAGTCGTGGTAGAACGCGGACAGCGCGCCGACCAGGCCGGTCAGCACGGCCATCGGGTGCGCGTCGCGACGGAAGCCGCGCAGGAAGAAGTGCAGCTGCTCGTTGACCATCGTGTGATGGGTCACTTGCGAATCGAAATCGGCCTTCTGGTCCTTGTTGGGCAGTTCGCCGTTCAGGATCAGGTAGCAGATGTCCATGAAGTCGCAATTGACGGCCAATTGCTCGATGGGGTAGCCGCGGTACAGCAGTTCGCCCTTGTCGCCGTCGATGTACGTGATGCCCGATTCGCAGGCAGCGGTGGACATGAAGCCGGGGTCAAACGTGAACATGCCCGTCTGGCCGTACAGCTTGCGGATGTCGATCACATCCGGACCAACCGTACCCTTGTAAACAGGGAACTCAATGGGGGCGCTGCCATCCGAGAAGGATAGAGTGGCTTTTTTGTCAGACAGGTTCATGTTCATTCCTCTCAATTAATCAGAGCGCGCGCATCTGGCCAATGATGCTCCGAAGCCTGGGCGTGTCCAGCGCGCCCTCAAGCTCTTTGCGGGCCAGCAGCAGGTCGAGAAGGTCGTTGTCTCCCATCTCGAAAAGCTGCGTCAATGCGGCTACGTCATCATCGGTAAGCTCAGCCTCGTGGGCATCCAGATACCGGGTGATGATCAAGTCGTTTTCGAGCAAGCCGCGGCGCGCCCGCCAACGCAAGCGCGCCCGCTCCAATTCAGTTAGCTTGCTCATCCTTCTTTACACCTTTAAAAGCCCCCACGCCGCACCCGCTACGCGGGCTTGCTGCCCCCCTTGGGGGCGTTTTTGCCTTGGGACGGCCCGGCGGCAAAAAATGCCGCCGGAGGCAAAATGCGCTTAATAAAAACTAGACCGTACGGCGAACCATCAGTTCCTTGATCTTGCCGATCGCCTTGGTCGGGTTCAGTCCCTTGGGACAGACGTCGACGCAATTCATGATGGTGTGGCAACGGAACAGGCGGTACGGATCGTCCAGATTGTCGAGGCGGCTGCCCGTGGCTTCGTCGCGGCTGTCGGCGATGAAGCGGTAGGCTTGCAGCAGGCCGGCCGGGCCGACGAACTTGTCCGGGTTCCACCAGAACGACGGGCAGGAAGTGGAACAGCACGCGCACAGAATGCACTCGTACAGGCCATCCAGCTCTTCGCGGGCCTCGGGCGACTGCAGACGTTCCTTTTCGGGCGGCGGCGTGTCGTTGATGAGGTACGGGCGGATCGAGTGGTACTGGTTGAAGAAGTGCGTCATGTCCACGATCAGGTCGCGGATGACGGGCAGGCCCGGCAGCGGACGCAGAACGATGGGTTCCTTCAGTTCGCGCAGGTTGGTCGTGCACGCCAGACCGTTCTTGCCGTTGATGTTCATGGCGTCCGAACCGCACACGCCTTCACGGCACGAGCGGCGCAGGGCCAGGCTGTCATCGACGTCGTTCTTGATGCGCACCAGCGCATCGAGCAGCATCTTGTCGGTCGGCTGGAGTTCGACTTCCAGCTTCTGCATGTACGGGCGCTCGTCCTTGTCCGGATCGTAGCGGTAGATTTCGAACTTGACGATTCTCTTGGTGCTCATAGTGGGCTCAATCCGGACTTAGAAGGTACGCGCCTTGGGCGGGAAGGACTCGACCGTCAGCGGCTTCATCTGCACGGGCTTGTAATCCAGGCGGCTGCCTTCGGAGTACCACAGCGTGTGCTTCAGCCAGTTCTCGTCGTCGCGCGTCGGGTGGTCGTCCAGCGCGTGCGCGCCGCGGCTTTCGGTGCGGTTGGCGGCCGACTTGATCGTGGCGCGGGCCACTTCGGTCATGTTCGCCAATTCCAGCGCCTCGACGCGCGCGGTGTTGAACACCTTGGACTTGTCCTTGAAGTAGATGTTGTCGGCTTGCTTGGCCAGATCTTCGATCTGGGTCACGCCTTCGTTCAGCAGTTCCAGCGTGCGGAACACGCCGCAGTGGCGCTGCATCGAGAAGCGGATGGCGTTGCCGATGTCCTGGGTCTTCTCGCCCGAGGTGCGCGATTCCAGCTTGTTGATGCGGTCCAGCGAGAATTCGACGGCTTGCTGCGGCACGGGCTGGTGCGCGTGCTGGCGTTCCGGATGCGAATTGACGATGTGGTTGCCGGTGGCGCGACCGAACACGATCAGGTCCAGCAGCGAGTTGGTGCCCAGGCGGTTGGCGCCGTGCACCGACACTGCGGCGCATTCGCCGATGGCGTACAGGCCGTTGACGATCTTGTTCTCGCCGTTTTCGCGTGTCAGCACCTGGCCGTGGTAGTTGGCCGGAATGCCGCCCATCTGGTAGTGGATGGTCGGAACGACGGGGATCGGTTCCTTGATCGGGTCCACGTTGCCGAACTTGATCGCGATTTCGCGGATCGAGGGCAGACGCTTGTTGATCACGTCGGCGCCCAGGTGATCCAGCTTGAGGACCACGTAGCTGCCGTCCGGACCGCAGCCGCGGCCTTCCTTGATTTCCTGGTCCATCGAGCGGGACACGAAGTCGCGCGGGGCCAGATCCTTCAGCGTGGGCGCATAGCGCTCCATGAAGCGTTCGCCATCCTTGTTCAGCAGGATGCCGCCTTCGCCGCGCACGCCTTCGGTGATCAGCACGCCGGCGCCGGCCACGCCGGTCGGGTGGAATTGCCAGAATTCCATGTCCTGCAGCGGAATGCCCGCGCGGGCGGCCATGCCCAGGCCGTCACCGGTGTTGATGAAGGCGTTGGTGGAAGCGGCCCAGATGCGGCCGGCGCCGCCGGTGGCCAGCACCGTGGTCTTGGCTTCCAGGATGTAGATTTCGCCCGTTTCCATTTCCAGGGCGGTCACGCCCACGACGTCGCCCGCTTCGTTGCGCAGCAGGTCCAGCGCCATCCATTCGACGAAGAACTGGGTGCGCGCGGCGACGTTGCGCTGGTAGAGGGTGTGCAGCAGCGCGTGGCCGGTGCGGTCGGCAGCGGCACAGGCGCGCTGGACCGGCTTTTCACCGAAGTTGGCGGTGTGGCCGCCGAACGGACGCTGGTAGATGGTGCCGTCGGGGTTGCGGTCGAACGGCATGCCGAAGTGCTCGAGCTCGTACACGGCGTTCGGCGCTTCACGGCACATGAATTCGATGGCGTCCTGGTCGCCCAGCCAGTCCGAACCCTTGACGGTGTCGTACATGTGCCAGTACCAGTTGTCTTCGCTCATGTTGCCCAGCGAGGCGCTCACGCCGCCCTGTGCGGCAACCGTGTGCGAACGCGTGGGGAACACCTTGGACAGCACTGCAACGGACAGGCCCGCTTGGGACAGTTGCAGCGAACAACGCATGCCGGCTCCACCGGCGCCAACGACCACCACATCAAACTGGCGGCGCGGCAGGGATTTCATGACAGAGACCACGGCTTAAATGCTCCAGAGGATTTGCGCGAAGTAAACGACCGAACCGACCAGCCAGAGGATCGTCAGCACTTGCAGCAGCAGGCGCACGCCCACCGACTTGACGTAGTCCATCCAGATGTCGCGCACACCAATCCAGGCATGCCAGGCCAGCGCAATGAATGCAAGGGTGGCCAGGATCTGGCCAACCGGAAGAACGCCCACGTAGAAGTTGAACAGCGCGGTCCAGTGCTCGTACGTGAAGGCCGGCATAATCAGGATGCCGATGAGCAGCACCAGCGTATACACGGCCATGATGACGGCGGTGATGCGCTGGATGATGAAATCCATGACGCCGTAATGGGCGCCCACGACCAGACGCTTGGGTCCGTAGTTTTTGACGTCGGCCATTACAGCACTCCGAACAGTTTGAGAGCGAACACCAGGGTCAGCGCCAGGCTCACCCCGAAAACCACGCCGGCGCTCTTCTTGGCCGACAGCTTGTCGATACCGATGTGCAGGTCCAGCAGCAGGTAGCGGATGCCGGCACAGAAGTGGTGCAGATAGCCCCAGATCAGGACCAGGAAGACAAGCTTGACGATCGGGTTGCCGGCGTACGCGGCCACGGCTGCGAACGTCTGCGGTGCGGCCACGCTGGCCGCGAACAGCGGCAGAATGACCAAGGGAAGACAGAGGAACAGCAGCGCACCGCTGACGCGGTGCAGGATGGACAGCTTGCCGGCCAGGGGCAGGCGGTAGCTGGCGAGTTGCGCAATACCAATATTGCGAAACTGCGGACGTGGCTTGGCAGCGGTGTCGGACATGACGGCCTCGGTGTTTCGGAACTAGGGAATCGTTACGGCGGAAATGCCGTAGCCCTTGCGGGCAAACACGGTATTTTCGCCCAGAGATAGGGTCGGTATCAAATCGTAGGTAAAAAACTCATCAATTCAGACTATTGCGGTAGTGGTATCGATCGGTCAAGTACAACCCCCGGCGGATTTCCATGGGGCGGTCACCATACGTATAAGACACCCTATCAACCTGCAACAACGGCGTCCCGGCGGGAACATTAAGCAGCGGACAGACCTCGGCCGGCGCGATCACCGCGCGCAGCTTTTCGTCCGCGCGCACCATGCTCACGCCGAATTCGGATTCGAACAGACCGTAGAGCGGCGCCTTGTTGGCGGTCAACAGCTCCAGGGTCAGTCCACGGAAAATGGAACCGGGCAGCCAGATGTCGTCCACGACGGTGGGCGTCTGCCCCATGGACAGCAGGCGGCGGATCATGACGACGGTTTCGCCGGCACGCAGGTCCAGGGCGCGCGCGATCTCGGCGGGCGCCCGCAGGCGCCGGCATTCCAGGATGCGGCTTTCGGCCCGGCCGGCCTCGCCTTCGTCATCGGCGGCCAGGCGCAGGAAGCGGTAGCGCACGCGCGCTTCGTGGTGGGTGGCGACGAAAGTGCCCTTGCCCTGGCGGCGCAGCAGCATGTGCTCGGCAGCCAGCTCATCGACCGCCTTGCGCACCGTGCCCTGGCTTACCTGGAAACGGGCAGCCAGATCGATTTCGCTGGGGATGAGTTCGCCGGGCTTCCATTCGCCGCGTTCCAGGCTCTGGACAAGCAGATCCTTGATTTGCCGGTAGAGCGGACTGAAAGCGGCCCCCTCGCCCGCCGTGCGGGCGGCGCGAATGCGTAAGGAGGTTTCGGGCCGGGGCTCTGCCATGGATCTTTTTGATTGAGTCATGTTTATCCGGGGAAATGGGAGGGCGGCGCAAGGCAGCGAACCCATCCGCAATGCGCTGCTGCCGCCAGTGTTCTGGCTTGATACAGGCGCGCAACCGAAACCGGGTTGCGGCGCATTCGAATAAACGCTCTATTGTGGCATATTGGCCGGGCGGCTGTCCAACGTCTTATGTCTTATATAAGATAGAAGAGCAATTGACGGACACGTAAATTCGATCTAGGATTCAACGCTGTCCGGGCCCCGCGCCTGCCGCTGCGCCTGCCGCTGCGCCTGCCGCTGCGCCTGCCGCTGCGCCTGCCGCTGCGCCTGCCGCTGCGCCTGCCGCTGCGCCTGCCGCTGCGCACGCCGTTGCACACGCGTTGATTTTCACGCCCAACGATTACACTGCTTGGTGAGATTTTTTCTCGCCAAACCATTACGGAGAACGTCCATGTCCAAGCCTGCCTTGCGTGTCGCCGTCACCGGCGCCGCCGGCCAAATCGGTTACGCACTGCTATTCCGCATCGCCTCCGGCGAAATGCTGGGTAAAGATCAACCCGTCATCCTGCAACTGCTGGAAATCCCCGACGAGAAAGCGCAAAAGGCCCTGAAGGGCGTCATCATGGAACTGGATGACTGCGCCTTCCCGCTGCTGCAAGAAGTCACCGCCCACAGCGACCCGCGCACCGCCTTCAAGGACGCCGACGTGGCCCTGCTGGTTGGCGCCCGCCCGCGCGGCCCCGGCATGGAACGCAAGGACCTGCTGTCGGTCAATGCCCAGATCTTCACGGCTCAGGGCAAGGCCCTGAACGACGTCGCCAGCCGCAACGTCAAGGTCCTGGTCGTCGGCAACCCGGCCAACACCAACGCCTACATCGCCATGAAGTCGGCGCCGGACCTGCCCGCCAAGAACTTCACCGCCATGCTGCGCCTGGACCACAACCGCGCCTTGTCGCAACTGGCTGCCAAGTCCGGCAAGGCCGTCGCCGACATCGAAAAGCTGGTCGTGTGGGGCAACCACTCGCCCACGATGTACCCCGACTACCGCTTCGCCACCGTCGGCGGCGAATCGCTGTCCAAGCTGATCAACGACGACGCCTGGAACCGCGACACGTTCATCCCCACCGTGGGCAAGCGCGGCGCCGCCATCATCGAAGCCCGCGGCCTGTCCTCGGCCGCTTCGGCTGCCAACGCCGCCATCGACCACGTCCGTGACTGGGTCCTGGGCAGCAACGGCAAGTGGGTCACGATGGGCATCCCGTCGGACGGCTCCTACGGCATCCCCGAAGGCATCATCTACGGCGTGCCGGTCACGACCGAAAACGGCGAATACAAGCGCATCGAAGGCCTGGAAATCGACGCCTTCTCGCGCGAGCGCCTGGACTTCACGCTGAAAGAGCTCCTCGAAGAGCGCGACGGCGTCAAGGACCTGCTGAAGTAAGCAGCGCATGAGTAAAGAATTGGGCCCGTTTGCGCGGGCCCAATTCCTAGGCAAGACCGAAACATAAACCTGTCCCTTTGCCCCTGCGCAAAGGAATGTCGCGAAGGGGACAGATTTATTTTCCGGGCCCGCGGTAAGGTCAGGAACCAGGACGGGACGCATCCCGGCCTGGCCTGCAACGCGCCAGTCCGCAGTCCAGTCGTTTCATCCGGGGCCCACGAAAACACCCGGTCCAAATTACGGAGACCACCCATGTCCAGACCCGAATCCGCCGGCGCCCTCTTTCGCCGCGCGCTTGCCGAAGAAAGCCCCCTGCAGATCATCGGCGCCATCAACGCCAATCACGCGCTGTTGGCCAAGCGCGCCGGCTACCGCGC
Organism: Achromobacter sp. K91; assembly: GCF_003576205.1. Classification (NCBI taxonomy): domain Bacteria; kingdom Pseudomonadati; phylum Pseudomonadota; class Betaproteobacteria; order Burkholderiales; family Alcaligenaceae; genus Achromobacter; species Achromobacter sp. K91. Next base: position 187,180 of record NZ_QWFB01000037.1, read on the forward strand.
CATCTACCTGTCCGGCGGCGGCGTCGCGGCTGGTTCGCTGGGCCTGCCCGACCTGGGCATCAACACCATGGACGACGTCCTGACGGACGTGCGCCGCATCACCGACGTCTGCGACGTGCCCCTGGTGGTCGACATCGATACCGGCTTCGGCCCGTCGGCGTTCAACATCGCCCGCAGCGTCAAGAGCCTGATCAAGTTCGGCGCCGCCGCCTGCCACATCGAAGACCAGGTCGGCGCCAAGCGCTGCGGCCATCGCCCCGGCAAGGAAATCGTCTCGACCGAAGAAATGGCCGACCGCGTCAAGGCCGCGGCCGACGCCCGCACCGATACGGACTTCTACCTGATCGCCCGCACCGACGCGATTGCCTCCCATGGCGTGGACGCCGCCATCGAGCGCGCGCTGGCCTGCGTGGAAGCGGGCGCCGACGCGATCTTCGCCGAAGCCGCCTACGACCTGCCTACCTACGACCGCTTCGTCAAGGCGGTCAAGGTGCCGGTGCTGGCCAACATCACCGAATTCGGCAAGACGCCGCTGTTCTCGGTGGAAGAACTGAAGAGCGTGGGCGTGGGCATGGTGCTCTACCCGCTGTCGGCCTTCCGCGCCATGAACAAGGCAGCCGAAGCGGTCTACACCGCCATCCGCCGCGATGGCCACCAGAAGAACGTGGTGGACCTGATGCAGACGCGCGAGGAACTGTACGACCGCATCGGTTACCACGAATTCGAATCGAAGCTGGACGCGCTGTTCCAGAAGGGCAAGGCCTAAGCCAGCCCACGGTTTCCGGCGTCGCGGCAGCCGCCCGGCGCCTTGCATGCCCACCCCCAATAGCAACGACCATCGCGAAAGGAAGGAGTAGAGACATGAGCACGGCTCCCAAGAAGCAAGTGGCCAAGACGGACGCCCAGCCGGAAGAAAAAGCCGGCTTCAAGCCCAAGAAGTCGGTTGCGCTGTCCGGCGTCGTCGCCGGCAACACCGCACTGTGCACGGTCGGCCGCAGCGGCAACGACCTGCACTACCGCGGCTACGACATCCTGGACATCGCCGACGCCAGCGAGTTCGAGGAAATCGCCCACTTGCTCGTCCACGGCAAGCTGCCGAACAAGGCCGAACTGAAGGCCTACAAGGAAAAGCTGCGCAGCCTGCGCGGCCTGCCCGCCCAGCTGCAAGCCGCGCTGGAAGCCTTGCCCGCCGCCAGCCACCCGATGGACGTGATGCGCACCGCCGTGTCCGTGCTGGGCTGCGTGCTGCCTGAAAAAGACGACCACAACACCCCGGGCGCGCGCGACATCGCCGACCGCCTGATGGCCAACCTGGGCTCGGCGCTGCTGTACTGGTACCACTACAGCCACAACGGCCGCATCATCGACGTGCAGACGGACGACGACAGCATCGGCGGCCACTTCCTGCACCTGCTGCACGGCGAAAAGCCCAGCGACGAGTGGGTCAAGGCCATGCACATCTCGCTGAACCTGTACGCCGAACACGAGTTCAACGCGTCCACGTTCACGGCCCGCGTCATCGCCGGCACCGGCTCGGACATGTTCTCCGCCATCTCGGGCGCCATCGGCGCGCTGCGCGGCCCCAAGCACGGCGGCGCCAACGAAGTGGCCTTCGACGTGCAGAAGCGCTATGAAACCCCGGACGAGGCCGAGGCCGACATCCGCCGCCGCGTCGAAGCCAAGGAAGTTATCATCGGCTTTGGCCACCCCGTCTATACCGTGTCCGACCCACGCAACAAGGTCATCAAGGAAGTGGCCAAGAAGCTGTCCAAGAAGGCCGGCAGCACCAAGATGTTCGACATCGCCGAACGCTTGGAAACGGTCATGTGGGACATCAAGAAGATGTTCCCCAACCTGGACTGGTTCTCGGCCGTCAGCTATCACATGATGGGAGTCCCCACCGCCATGTTCACGCCGCTGTTCGTCATCGCGCGCACGGCGGGCTGGTCGGCCCACATCATCGAGCAGCGCATCGACAACAAGATCATCCGCCCCACCGCCAATTACGTGGGCCCGGAAGACCAGAAGTTCGTGCCGCTGGAAAAGCGCAAGTAAGCCACGACACCAGGGCGCGGACGAGGGCACGGCATGGCCACCTGTATTCATTCCATGGAGAGGTACCGCTATGTCTGCCCCGATCTCCAACGTCCGTCCCGATCCCGACCTGGTTCTGGTCGATATCGCCGACTACGTCCTGAAGTATGAAATCCAGAGCGGCCTGGCGTACGAAACGGCGCGCAACTGCCTGATCGACACGCTGGGCTGCGGCCTGGAAGCGCTGGAGTACCCAGCGTGCAGGAAACTCCTGGGGCCCATCGTCCCCGGCACGACAGTGCCCCACGGCGCCAAGGTGCCGGGCACGCAATTCCAGCTCGATCCCGTGCAGGCCGCCTTCAACATCGGCACGATGATCCGCTGGCTGGACTTCAACGACACCTGGCTGGCCGCCGAATGGGGCCACCCGTCCGACAACCTGGGCGGCATCCTGGCCACCGCCGACTGGCTGTCCCGCACGGCGGTCGCGGCCGGCAAACCGCCCCTGCTGATGCGCGACGTGCTGACCGGCATGATCAAGGCGCACGAGATCCAGGGCTGCATCGCACTGGAAAACTCCTTCAACAAGGTCGGCCTGGACCACGTCGTGCTGGTGAAAGTTGCCTCCACCGCCGTGGTGGCGCAGATGCTGGGCCTGAGCCGCGATGAAGTGATCAATGCGGTGTCGCTGGCCTGGGTCGATGGCCAGAGCCTGCGCACCTATCGCCACGCGCCCAATACCGGCAGCCGCAAGAGCTGGGCCGCGGGCGACGCCACCAGCCGCGCCGTGCGCCTGGCGCTGATCGCCCGGACCGGCGAAATGGGCTATCCGTCCGTGCTGACGGCCAAGACCTGGGGCTTTTACGACGTGCTGTTCAAAGGCCAGCCGTTCCGGTTCCAGCGCCCCTACGGCAGCTACGTGATGGAAAACGTGCTGTTCAAGATTTCGTTTCCAGCCGAATTCCATGCGCAGACCGCCGTCGAGTGCGCAATGGAACTCCACGCTCGGCTGCAGGCCGCCGGCAAGAACGCCGACGACATCGCGAAAATCACAATCCGCACGCACGAAGCCTGCATCCGCATCATCGACAAGAAGGGACCGCTGGCCAACCCGGCCGACCGGGACCACTGCATCCAGTACATGGTGGCGGTACCGACGCTGTTCGGCCGCCTGACCGCGGCCGACTACGAGGACGCGGTGGCGCGGGATCCGCGCATCGACGCGCTGCGCGACAAGATTGTGTGTGTCGAAGACCCGGCTTACACCCGCGACTATCACGACCCCGACAAGCGTTCGATCGCCAATGCGCTGACGGTGGAATTCAAGGACGGCACGCGGCTGGACGAGATCGTCTGCGAGTACCCCATCGGCCACAAGCGCCGCCGCGCCGAAGGCATACCGCTGCTGGAAACCAAGTTCCGCACCAATCTGGCGCGCATGTTCCCAGCCCGCCAGCAAGACCGCATCCTGCAGGCCTCGCTGGACCAGAAGCGGCTGGAAGCCATGCCGGTCCACGAGTACGTCGACCTGTACGTGATCTGAGCCGCCTCCCCGCAAAGCCCTGTCCGCGGGGCTTTGCCTCTTGGCCTGAACGCGTAGTGGCGCAGCTTACAATGCGGCTTTCCTCGACTGGATCGCGCCATGGCCATGCTTTGGGTCAAGACCTTTCATATTGTCTTTATCGCTTCCTGGTTCGCCGGCCTGTTCTACCTGCCGCGCATATTCGTGAATCTGGCGCAGCAATCGGACCCCGCGGTCCAGACCACCCTGCTGGGCATGGCGCGCCGCCTGTACCGTTTCACCACCATCCTGGCCGTGGTCGCGGTGATATTCGGCATGTGGCTCTATCTGGGTTATCGCATCGGCGTGGGCCCCGGCAACGGCTGGATGCACGCCAAGCTCTTTTTCGTCCTGCTCGTCATCGGCTACCATCACGCCTGTGGCCTGATGCTGCGCAAATTCGAACAGGGCAAAAACACCCGTTCGCACAAGTTCTATCGCTGGTTCAACGAAGTTCCCGTCTTGCTGCTCTTGGTGGTGGTGGCGCTGGTCGTCGTCAAACCCTTCTGATACCCCTACCTCTGCACATTCGCCAGGATTCGTATGTCCTCTGATGAACAGGACCGCCCGCGCAAGACGCTGACGATCAAGAAAACGGCGCGCGACGCCTATGCCGAAGACGCCCCCAAGCGCACCCGCAGCGGCGCCCGCGCCCGTCTGGTCGCGCAACAGGAGCGCACCAAGGAAAGCATCGAACGCCAGAAAGATCCCGCCGCCTATCAGCGGCGCAAGGACGAGGAAGCCCGCGGCCCGCGTGGCGCCGGCCGCGGCCAGTCCGCGCGCGGCGCGTCGGATCGGGCGGCGCCGGGACGCGGCGCCTCGGACCGGGCGGCATCGGGGCGACCTGCTACGGACCGCAAACGGGCCGACAGCCCGCGCCGCGAAACTGAATCCGGCGGCCGCTCCGGCCGCGCCCCGCAGCGCGCGCCGCGCCTGCGCGACGATCAGTACATCGCGCCGGCCACCCCGGCGGGACGCTTCTACGACCCGTTCGAGGACGACGGTCCGGCGCCGGAATATCAGGCTGAACCCGAGCACGAATCGGATTTTGTCGAAGCACGTAACCGGGACCAAGACCACCGCGAACCCGCCGTCGAGGTCCGCAGCCGCCGTCCGCGCGAAACCCGCCAGGCGGAAACATTTCCCATCTTTGCCCCCTGCCCCCAAGGACTGGAAGAGGCGCTGACGGCCGAAATGCAGGCGCTGGGCTTCGAAGACGCCCAGGCCGGCCGCGCTGGCTGCTCGTTCACGGCCGATTGGGCCGGCGTGCAGCGCGCCAACCTGTATTCGCGCCTGGCCACCCGTATCCTGGTGCAGGTCGCCCATGCCGAGATTTCGCACGAAGACGACATCCTGGACCTGGCCCGCGACACTCCCTGGGAACGCTGGTTCGGCGCGGAGCAGACCCTGCGCGTGGATACCTCGGCCATCAAGAGCCCGGTGCAAAGCCTGCAGTACTGCAATTTGCGCGCCAAGGACGGTATCTGCGACCGCCTGCGCGAACTGGAAGGCGAACGCCCCAGCATCGACACCGTGCGTCCGGATGCCCGCGTGCACCTGTTCCTGACCGGGCATACCGCGACGCTATACCTGGACACCTCGGGCGAGTCGCTGTTCAAGCGCGGCTGGCGCCTGGACAAGGGCGAGGCGCCGCTGCGCGAGAACCTGGCCGCAGGCATGCTGGCGCTGGCGGGCTGGGATCCGGCCGCCCCGCTGCTGGATCCGTTCTGCGGATCGGGCACCATCCTGATCGAGGCTGCCTGGATCGCCCTCGGCGTGCCCCCGGGCATCTCGCGCCCGTTCGGCTTCGAACGCCTGCGCGGACATGACGCCTACCGCTGGCGCGACCTGAAGAACGATGCCCGCGCGCGCATCCTGCCGCAACTGGACGCGCCGCTGGTCGGCTACGACCTGGACCCGCGCGCGATCGAATTCGCCCGCAACAACGCCGAACGCGCCTGGCTGACCGAAGACTCGATCCGCTTCGAGGTCGGCGATGCCCGCCACGTCACGGCGCCCGCCGACCACGGCTGGATCGTCACCAACCCGCCCTATGGCGAGCGCATGGGGACGGAACAGGACGCGGATCTGTGGCGCGACTGGGCCACCTGCCTGAAGCGCAATTTCGCGGGCTGGCAACTGCACGTCATCACCAGCGACCTCACCTTGCCCAACCAGATGCGCTTGAAGCCCAAGCGCCGCGTACCGCTGCACAACGGTTCGCTGGACTGCCGCCTGTTCGGTTTCGAGCTGGTCGCGGCCGGTTACCGCGACGCCTGAGCGCCCCTGCACCCCGGGAGGTTTCGGCCCCCGGCGCCCCCTTCCCCTTGAACAGCGCGTTGTAAAGGCGCCGCAACATGGCGCGCTTATCTTTGCTTATGGTTTTCCCCAGCACCGTTTGAGCGCATCATCGCACCAAGGTGTTGCCAATATGCACCAGGCACTTGCACAAGTTCAGGGTTAACCCCTATAATTCGGGTTATCCCTAGTAGCTAAACAAACAGTGCAAGCCCGTGGAGGCTATTGTGATCAACCCGAACAACACCATCCGCCTGACCGACGAACTCGAGCGCCAACTGATGCTCCAGGCTATCGAAGAACAATTCCGCCCGCACCCGATGCGGGCGTTGGCCGCCGGCCTGCGTAAGCTGGCCCACGGCATCCGTGCCCTGGCTGGCAAGACGAGCGCCAAGAACGCGCACTCCGCCGCCTGAGCAAGGCCCAGGCTTACGGCCTGAACAGTTTTCCCCTTGGGGGCTGCATAGCCCCTTTTAAGACCCGCCCTTACCGGTGGGTTTTTTTTTGCCTTGGAAGGCCTGGGCTTTGTCGGATAATAGCGACCCATGACGACCGACGCCCTCCTCGACCAGACCCCCAACCGGCTGCGCCGGTTCGCCTGCATGATGTACGAAGCCGTGCTGCTGTTTGGCGTGGTGTTCCTGGCTGGCTACCTGCTGGATACCCTGACCCAGAGCAAGAACGCGCTGGAATTGCGCGGCGCCCGGCAGGCCTGGCTGTTCGTCGCCATCGGAGCGTATTTCGTGCTGTGCTGGCGACGCCGCGGCCAGACCCTGCCCATGAAAACCTGGAACATCCGCTTGGTCGACCGCGACGGCAACACCCCGTCCACGACCCGCCTGATGTTGCGCTACGTCCTGGTCTGGCCTCTGGTGCTGGCCGGCGCGGCGGTCGTGTGGGCGGCCGCCAGCGCCACCGGCTGGCCTTCGATGGACATGTTCATCGTCGCCGCGCCCTTCACCATCTTCGTCTGGTCCTGGTTCGATCCCGACGGCCAGTTCCTGCACGATCGCATCCTGGGCACGCGGCTGCGCAACGCGCCGCGCCACAAGAAGGCCCGCTAGCCTGCGCCGGCAGCGTCAGCCGACCCGCCGTATACATTCTGCGACAAACGGCAACATCGTGCGCCGAATTAGCCTTTTGCTTTCAGAAAGTTGAAAGTCGACCGCAAAGACAATGGGGCCCCTTTTTTCAGACGCCCTAGAACCATCATGCGCGCTTTCCTTTCCCGTGTTGCGCTGGCCGCCGCCAGCGCCCTGTTCCTGCTGCCCGCCGACGCCCTGGCGCAGAACGCCGCCGCCCAACAGGAAATCGAAGCGGCCACCAAGGCCGCCTTCGCCGCTGCCCAGGAAGGGCCCGCCGACGTCAAACTGGGCGAGCAGGCGGTCGTGCATCTGCCCGAATCCATGTTCTTCGTGCCGCGCCTGCAGGCGGACCGGCTGATGGCGGCCTACGGCAACGGCAAGGATCCTTCCCTGCTGGGCGTGGTGATGCCCAAGAGCGACGATGACGATTGGGTCATCACCGTCAATTTCGACAAGGCCGGCTACATCAAGGACGACGACGCCAAGAACTGGAACGTCAACGAATTGCTGGACAGCCTGCGCGAAGGCACCGAGCAGTCCAACGAAGAGCGCAAGAAGCGTGGCTTCCCCGAACTGATCATGGACGGCTGGGTCGAGGCGCCGAAGTACGACAGCAACTCGCAGCGCCTGGTCTGGTCGGTCGCGGTCAAGCACAAGGGCGAAAGCGCCACCGAGAACCCCACCGTCAACTACAACACCTACGCGCTGGGCCGCGACGGCTACATCACGCTGGACCTGATCACGCAGAAGAGCATGGTGCCCAAGGATAAGACGGCCGTGCTGACCCTGCTGGACAACCTGAACTACGTCGAAGGCAAGCGCTACGCCGACTTCAACTCCTCGACCGACAAGGTGGCCGAGTACGGCCTGGCCGCCCTGGTGGCTGGCGTAGCGGCCAAGAAACTGGGCCTGTTCGCCGTGATCGCCGCCTTCCTGGCCAAGTTCGCCAAGGTCGGCCTGCTGGCCGCGGCCGCGCTGGGCGGCGGCATCTGGAAGCGCCTGCGGGCCAAGAAGGCCAACCCGCAGCAGCCCTGACTGCCGACTCCGGTCGCGGCCCCCCCCGAACCCATGAACCCGATGCACGGCGGTCCGCCGTGCATCGCAGAGCCTCGCCCGCCGTCACAACAGCGTCACGCAGCGTTCACGTTCCGGTCATCGCCGGATGGTTTCATTCCCAGGCATGAGCACAGCCCCTGGGAAAGCGACCGTGAACGAAATCCGCCCCGCGCACTGGCGCGCCCTCTGGATTTCCGATATTCACCTGGGCACCGCCGGGTGCAAGGCGGAATTCCTCCTCGACTTCCTGGACCACAACGATTCCGACACGCTCTACCTGGTGGGGGACATCGTCGACGGCTGGCAGCTGCGCAAGCACTGGCACTGGCCCCGGGCGCACAACGACGTCATCCAGCGCATCCTGCGCAAGGCGCGCAACGGCACCCGGGTCGTATTCATCCCGGGCAACCATGACGAATTCGCGCGCGAGTTCGCTGGCTATGCCTTCGGCGACATCGAGATCCTGGACGAGGACGTGCACACCACCGCCAAGGGGCAGCGCCTGCTGGTGCTGCATGGCGACCAGTTCGACGGCGTGATCCAGCACAGCCGCTGGCTGGCCCACCTGGGCGACGGGCTCTACCAACTGGCGCTGTGGATCAACCATCATTTCAACCGGCTGCGCCACCGCCTGGGACTGCATTACTGGTCCCTGTCGCAATACCTGAAGCACAAGGTCAAGAACGCCGTGTCCTTCATCACGGACTTCGAAGAGGCGCTGGCGGGCGAAGCCCGGCGACGGGGCCTGGACGGCGTGGTCTGCGGCCATATCCACAAGGCCGAACTGCGCTACGTGGGCGAGATCCTCTACTGCAACGACGGCGACTGGGTGGAGAGCCTGTCCGCCCTGGCGGAGACGCACGACGGCCAGCTCCAGTTGCTGGACTGGGCCACTGTCATGGCGGATCGCGAAGCCGATCCCGCCGCCCGGCCGCCCCGCTCGCTGACGCTGCCGGCCCTGCCCTCCGCACTGCGCCGCCAAGGCAAACACCCGTGATAACCCGTATGCGTCCCCGTTACGCAACGGGGATGTTGCAGTTCACGGCCCTCTAGGTCATGCTTGCATCTGGGGCAACGGGCCAACTTGACCCGTTCACGCTGCAACATGCTCACAACATAGGGCCATGAACGACCAATATCAGGCGCTCTACCAAACATTCCGCTGGCTGGTACCCACCCAGTTCAACATCGCGGAAGCGTGCTGCCACCGCTGGGCATCCAGCAGTCCGGATGCGCGGCGCATTGCCATCTACTACGAAGATGAATCTGGCAACCGCGAGGTCTGGACCTATGCCCGCCTGGCGGAAGCGGCCAATCAGCTGGCCAACGGCCTGGTGAAAATGGGCGTTGGGCGCGGCGACCGCGTGGGTGTGGTGCTGGGGCAACGGCCCGAGACCGTGGTGGCCCATATGGCCATCTACAGCGTCGGCGCGGTAGTGCTGCCGCTGTCCGCCCTGTTCGGCCCCGAGGCCCTGGAAAGCCGCCTGCGCGACTCCGAAACCCGGGTCGCGATCGTGGATTACGCCTCCAGCGCCAACCTGCTGGCCGTAAGCGACAACTGTCCCAACCTGCAGCAGATCATCGGCATCGGCTTCGCCGACGAACGCGTATTGCCCTGGCGCAGCCTGCTGGCGCGCCAACCCAGCGAATTCAAGATGGTCCAGACCCGTTCCTCGGATCCGGCCATCCTGCTCTATACCTCCGGCACCACCGGCGCCCCCAAGGGCGCGCTGCTGCCGCACAGCGTGCTGATCGGCAACCTGCCGGGCTTCGTGGCCTCGCAGGACTGGTTCCCCAAGCCCGCCGACGTGTTCTGGTCGCCGGCCGACTGGGCCTGGACCGGCGGCATGATGGACGCCCTTCTGCCCACCCTTTACTTCGGCCACCCCATCGTCGGCACGCGCGGCCGCTTCTCGGTCGAGCGCGCATTCGAGCTCCTGGAACGCTACCAGGTCACCAACACCTTCCTCTTCCCCACCGCGCTCAAGATGATGATGAAAGCGGTGCCGGAGCCGCGCGGCCGCTACCAGCTGGCCCTGCGTTCCATCATGAGCGCCGGCGAAAGCGTGGGCGAGACCGTCTTCGAATGGTGCCAATCGGCGCTGGGCGTAACGCCCAACGAAATGTTCGGCCAGACGGAAATGAACTACGTGGTGGGCAACAGCCAGAAGCGCTGGCCCGCCAAACCAGGCAGCATGGGCCGCCCCTACCCGGGCCATAACGTCGCGGTGCTGGACGAGGACGGCAAGCCGGTCGCGCCCGGCGCCACCGGCGAGATCGCCGTAAACCGGCTCGACATCCATGGCTACCCGGATCCCGTGATGTTCCTGGGCTACTGGCGCAATGAAACCGCCACCCAGGCCAAGTTCAAGGGCGACTGGTGCCTGACTGGCGACCTGGCCAAGATCGACGCCGACGGCTACCTCTGGTACGCAGGCCGCGCCGACGACGTATTCAAGTCCGCCGGCTACCGCATCGGGCCGGGCGAAATCGAAAGCTGCCTGATCGGGCATCCGGCCGTGGCCAACGCCGCCGTCGTGCCCAAGCCGGACGCCGAGCGCGGCGCCCTGGTCAAGGCCTACGTGGTGCTGACGCCGGAGTTCGCGCAGCGCGACCGCAACGACATCATCGAGAACCTGCAGGAACATGTGCGCGAGCGCCTGGCCCCGTATGAGTACCCAAAGGAGATCGAATTCGTCGACGAGCTGCCCATGACCACCACCGGTAAAATCCAGCGCCGCATCCTGCGCCTGCGCGAAGAAGAGCGCTCGCGGATGACCGCAGCCATTACAGACGCGCCGCACGCCCCCAAGGCGTGACGCCGCAACCGGAGACCTAGGCATGCCCATTTACCAGCTCGACGACCTGATTCCCCGCATCGACCCGGCGGCCTATGTGGCCGACAGCGCCGACATCATCGGCAACGTAACGCTGGAGGCAGGCGTCAGCATCTGGTCCAACGTGTCGATCCGCGGCGACAACGACGCCATCCTGATCAAGAGCGGCACCAATATCCAGGAAGGCAGCGTGCTGCACGTGGACGACGGCTGTCCCATGACCATCGGCCCCAACGTCACGGTAGGCCATCAGGCCATGCTGCACGGCTGTACCATCCATGAAGGCGCCCTCGTGGGCATGCAGGCCATCGTGCTGAACAATGCCGTCATCGGCCGCAACTGCCTGATCGGCGCCGGCGCCATCATTCCGGAAGACCGCATCATTCCCGACAACTCCCTGGTCATCGGCATCGGCAAGATCGTCCGCGAGCTCTCGGACGAGGAAATCGCCAATCTGCACAAGAACACCGCCCATTACGTGGCGCGCGGCCAACACTACAAGACCGCGCTGAAACGGATCGGCTGAGCGCCCCGGGGCGGCGCTTCGACCCTGCTGGCGGCAGGGGGAATAGACGGGCCTGATCGGCTAACATTCCTCCATGACCGATCAGCTCAAGAAATACCTTACCGAAGACCGCAGCGTCCGCATCCAGGCCGTGCGCCTGGACGCGACCTGGAAGGCCGTGCAGGCCAATCACGACTACCCTCCCGCCATCACCCACCTGCTGGGCGAACTGGTGGCGGCGTCCACGCTGCTGGCCGCCAACATCAAGTTCGACGGCTCGCTGGTGCTGCAGATCCAGGGCGACGGCCCCATTGCGCTGCTGGTGGTGGAATGCCGCAACGACCTGAGCCTGCGCGCCACCGTCAAGATGCGCGAAGGCCACGACGTGCCCAGCGACGGCAACATGCAAAGCCTGCTGAACCCGGGCGGCAACGGCCGTTTCATCGTGGTGCTGGATCCGCAGCGCAAGCTGCCGGGCCAGCAGGCCTATCAGGGTATCGTGCCCCTGCAGGGCGACACCGTGGCCGAAGCCCTGCAGCACTACATGAAAGCCTCCGAACAGCTGGATACCCGGCTGTGGCTGGCGGCCGACGCCGACCATGCCACGGGCATGCTGATCCAGCGCCTGCCCTACCACGGTGGCTCGGACGCGCCCGCTCTTACCGAGCAGAACGCCGCCGAAACCTGGGACCGTGCCTGCGCCCTGGCCGGCACCATCAAGCGCGACGAACTGCTGGCCACCGACATCGACACGCTGATCCATCGCCTGTTCTGGGAAGAAACCCTGGTGGCGTTCGATCCGCTGGCGGTGCGCTGGCACTGCCCCTGCACCCGCGAACGCGTGGCCAGTATGCTGCGCACGCTGGGCCAGGAAGAGATCAACAGCATCCTGGCCGAACGCGGCCAGGTCGACGTGGCCTGCGACTTCTGCGGCAAACCGTATAAGTTCGACTCCGTCGACTGCGCCACCTTGTTCTCGTCCGGCGCAGCTCCGGCCGCGGACGAACCTCCCACGGTGCACTGATCCACACCGGCGGCCTGGCCGCCGGGACGTTTCGATCACGCCGGCTTATCCTCATCGACAGGCGGCCATGCCTGCGCCAGACTGCGCAGCCATGACCGCCTTTTTTCATGCTCCCTCCTGCCGGCAACGCGGCGCCGCCGCCATCGAATTCGCGGTGGCGGGCGCCGTGGTGCTGCTGCTGGGCCTGCTGGCGATCGAAACGGCCCGCTGGCAGGGCGTGCGCCAGATGGCCTATCTGGCGCTGATGGAGGCGGGACGCGCCGGCGCCACCGGGCACGGCGATCCAGCGCGCATGCGCATGGCCTTTCTGCAGGTCCTGCTGCCGCGGTACGCCGATGCGCAGGGCCAGGCCGGCGCACGCCGCCGCCAGGAAGACGAGCAAGCCGAGCTGGCTGCCATTTCGGGTACCCACCCCTGGCGCATCGAAGTCCTGCTGCCCGACGAGCAATCGTTCCGCGAACACGCCCGCCCGGATCTCAAGGTGCCCGCGGCGTCAGGCCTGCGCGCCATCGACAACGGCTACCAGGACCTGCAGCATGCGCGCCGGCCGCCGCAGCCGGGCGGCCAGACCATATTCCAGGCCAACACCTTGAAGCTGCGGCTGACCTATCTGCACAAGCCGTTGCTGCCACCCTTGCGGGCGCTGCTGGCCGCGCTGGGCTCCGATCGCGGCAGCTTTGCCGGAAACGCGCAGACCCGGGGCCTGTTGCCCCTGCGCATGGAACTGGAAACGGAGATGCATTCGCACCCGGTGGATTGGGCGCGCAGGACGCCGCAACCCGCCGGCATCGTGTACGGAGAGTGCCGCAGCGTGCGCTGCGGTTGAACGGAACGGGGAATGAACAGGAACGGCAGCCGGCGCTCAGTGCCGGGCGTTGGCCTGATTGGCGGGCTTGGGAGGCGTAGCCGCAGGGCGGACCGCCGGCGCGCTGGCGCGCGCGGGGGTGGCCGGCTTGGCCGCGGCGTCGGCAGCCAAAGAGGCGCCGCCAGCCGGGGCCGGGGTGTTCTGCGGCAGGATGTGCACGAACACCTCGCCGTCGCGCATCATGCCCAGTTCGCCGCGGGCGCGTTCCTCGATGGCGCCGGAGCCGCCTTCGAGGTCGCGCACTTCCGCTTCCAATGCGGCATTGCGCGCGCGCAGGCCTTCGTTGGTCTCGCGTTGCTCCGCCACCTGGCGTTGCAGATCCCAGACCTTGAACCACCCGCCCTTACCCAGCCACAGCGGGTATTGGATCAGGCCTAGCAGCACGAACAGCACCAGGAACAACAGGCGCATACGCGGGAACCCTCAGCAGTCGTGGCGTGGATGCGGCCCCGGGATTGCGCCTGGGGCCGCGCTTCTCATCAACGCAGGTTGTAAAAAGCTTCCAAGCCGGGATACGACGCGACTTCAGCCAGCTCTTCCTCGATGCGCAGGAGCTGGTTGTACTTGGCCATGCGGTCCGAACGCGACAGCGAACCCGTCTTGATCTGCATGGCGTTGGTCGCCACGGCGATATCGGCGATGGTGGAGTCTTCGGTTTCGCCCGAACGGTGCGACACGACGGCGGTGTAGCCGGCTCGCTTGGCCATTTCGATGGCGGCGAAGGTCTCGGTCAGGGTGCCGATCTGGTTGATCTTGATGAGGATCGAGTTGGCGACGCCCTTCTGGATGCCTTCGCGCAGGATCTTGGTGTTGGTGACGAACAGGTCGTCGCCCACCAGCTGCACCTTCTTGCCCAACTGGTCGGTCAGGAGCTTCCAGCCTTCCCAGTCGTTTTCGGCCATGCCGTCTTCGATCGAGATGATCGGGTACTTGTCGCACCAGGTGGCCAGCAGATTGGTGAACTCCTGCGAGGACAGCGAGATGCCGCCTTCGCCGGCCAGCGTGTACTTGCCGTCGCGGTAGAACTCGGAGCTGGCGCAATCCAGGCCCAGGGCGATCTGCGTGCCCGGCTCGTAGCCGGCTTCGGTGATGGCCTTCAGGATCAGCTGGATGGCGGCTTCATGGCTGGCCACGTTGGGCGCGAAACCGCCCTCGTCGCCCACTGCCGTGGACATGCCCTGGCCGTGGATCAGCTTCTTGAGCATGTGGAAGACTTCGGCGCCCCAGCGCAGGGCTTCGCGGAAGCTGCCTGCGCCCACCGGCAGAATCATCAGTTCCTGCAGGTCCAGCGTGTTGTTGGCGTGCGCGCCGCCGTTGATGACGTTCATCATCGGCACGGGCATGCTCATGGGGCCGCTGCCGCCGAAATAGCGGTACAGGGACAGGCCCGATTCGTCGGCGGCGGCGCGGGCCACGGCCATGGAGGCGGCCAGGATCGCGTTGGCGCCCAGGCGTTCCTTGGATTCGGTGCCGTCCAGCTCGATCAGGGTGCGATCGACGAAGGTCTGTTCCTGGGCGTCCAGGCCCATCAGGGCTTCCGAGATTTCCGTATTCAGGTTCTCGACGGCGCGCAGCACGCCCTTGCCCAGATAACGGCTCTTGTCGCCGTCGCGCAGCTCGATGGCTTCGCGCGCGCCGGTGGACGCGCCCGACGGCACGGCCGCGCGGCCCATGGCGCCGGACTCCAGCAGCACATCGCATTCGACGGTGGGGTTGCCGCGCGAATCCAGAATCTCGCGGCCGATGATATCGACGATAGCACTCATGACTTTACATTCCCTGAACGATAAACATATTCATGACAGCCGCGCCTTCGCGGGCATTGCGGGCGCGGCGGTACTGCCAGGAGTCGTAGAAAGCCTGGGCCGCGGTCATGGAGGGGAATTCCATGACGACGGTACGGCCAGGCTCACGGCCCTCGAGGTGCCTGGAATCGCCGCCGCGCACCAGGATCTTCGCATCGTACGCGCGCATTGCGAGCGTGGACAGACGCTTGTAGTCCTCGTACTGCGCGGGCTTGGTCACTGAGACGTCGGCGATGAGGTAGGCACTCATGGGATTCCTTCAGAGCAGTTGCGTTGGTTTTGGTCTGACGCCGGATACGGCGACGCCGCCAGTGTCGCGCAAGGCGGCCGGGCGACGCATATCCGATGCTAATTGGTTGTATCCGAAAGAAGCGCCGCCGTATAGGGCGGCGCTGAGGCGGCGGCCCGCGGTCCCGAAGATCCGCTTACGGAACTCCAGACCGCAGACGCGCATTACGCCTCCTGACCGCGGCGAGCCTTCTGCTCGATGGCGGCGCGGATATAGCTGGCGAACAACGGGTGGCCGTCACGCGGGGTCGACGTGAACTCCGGGTGGAACTGCACGCCCACGAACCACGGGTGGTCGGGCAATTCCATCATTTCCGGCAGGTTCTCGGTCGGCGTGCGGGCGCTGATCACCATGCCGGCTTCTTCCAGGCGCGGCACGTAGACGTTGTTGACCTCGTAGCGATGGCGGTGACGCTCGTTCACTTCGTCGCCGTAGATCGACTGCGCGCGGGTGCCCGGCTTGATCGGCACGCGCTGCGCGCCCTTGCGCATGGTGCCGCCCAGGTCGGACGACTGGTTGCGCTTTTCGACCTTGCCTTCGCGGTCCATCCATTCGGTGATCAGGGCCACCACGGGGTGCGGCGCCGAGGGATCGAATTCCGTGCTGTTGGCGCCGCCCAGGCCGGCGACGTGGCGCGCGAACTCGATCACGGCCAGCTGCATGCCCAGGCAGATGCCCAGGTACGGCACGCCGTTTTCACGGGCGTAGCGGATTGCGGCAATCTTGCCTTCGGTGCCGCGCTTGCCGAAGCCGCCCGGAACCAGGATGGCGTCCAGGTGCTTGAGCTGGTCGGTGCCGCGGGTTTCGATGTCTTCGGAGTCGATGTACTCGATGTTGATCTTCGAGCGCGTGTGGATGCCGGCGTGGACCAGGGCTTCCGTCAGCGACTTGTACGACTCGGTCAGGTCGACGTACTTGCCGACCATGCCGATGGTGAGCTGGTGCTGCGGGTGCTCCAGCGCCTCGACCAGGTTGTCCCACATGGACAGGTCGGCCGGCGGCGGGGTCAGGCCCAGCGCTTCGCAGACGATGTTGTCCACGCCCTGCGCATGCAGCATCGCCGGGATCTTGTAGATCGAATCGGCGTCCCAGACGGAGATGACCGCGTCCAGGGGCACGTTGGAGAACATCGAGATCTTGGCGCGCTCGTCGTCCGGGATGCGGCGGTCGGCGCGGCACAGCAGCGCGTTCGGGTAGATGCCGATTTCGCGCAGCTTCTGCACCGAGTGCTGGGTCGGCTTGGTCTTGAGTTCGCCGGCCGACGCGATGAAGGGCACCAGCGTCAGGTGCACGAAGGCGGCGTTGTTGCGGCCCATGCGCAGGCTCATCTGGCGGGCGGCTTCCAGGAACGGCAGGGACTCGATGTCACCCACGGTGCCGCCGATCTCGACGATCGCGACGTCCGTGTTGCCGTTCCAGGCGGCTTCGGCGCCGCGGGCGATGAAGTCCTGGATTTCGTTGGTGATGTGCGGAATGACCTGGACGGTCTTGCCCAGGTAGTCGCCGCGGCGCTCCTTGCGGAGCACGGATTCGTAGATCTGGCCGGTGGTGAAGTTGTTCACCTTGTGCATGCGAGCCGAAATGAAACGCTCGTAGTGGCCAAGGTCCAGGTCGGTTTCGGCGCCGTCTTCCGTGACGAACACCTCGCCATGCTGGAACGGGCTCATGGTGCCCGGATCGACGTTGATGTACGGGTCGAGCTTCAGCATGGTGACTTGCAGGCCACGCGACTCGAGGATGGCGGCGAGCGACGCAGCGGCGATGCCTTTGCCCAGGGAAGACACCACACCGCCGGTGACAAATACGTATTTGGTCATCGTAATGAGCACCCGGGACGAGCGGGCGCGTGCGGGAAATTTGGATTATAGCCGGGAGGCGGAGCTTATTTGGGTTTTCCCCTAGCTCCGGGGCGTAACATTTGGCAGCACTCGAATCGCCGAAAGGGGCATCGCCTTGTGTGGCGCGGCGCAGCGCCGTGCTATGTTCGATCCCTATTTTTTTGCTTGCTGTTTTTTCTCAACACTCCCGCTTCCGCCGATGACCGATCCCGCCCGATCCTCCTACTCGCTCGCCTGGCGCCTTGCGTTGACCGCAGTTTTCCTGCGGCTGGCTTACTCGGCGCTGGTCCAGTCGTACAGCCTGCTGGCCCTGCCCCAGTTCGAGCAAATGCAGGAGATGTACACCCAGCCGCAATTCCTGGCGCCGCTGCTGGTCCATATCGTCGCGGGCGCGGTGATCGCCGGATTGACCGCCTGGGGAGCCATGCGAGGCTGGCTGGCGCGCCATGACACCCAGGCGGTGACCGAGCCCCGCAAGCTGTTCGGCACCTTCATCGCGCTGTTTCTGCTTTACACCCTGGCCGTGGCGGCAGGCATCGCCTTCCTGCAGAACACGCTGATGCGCTTCGTCATGGACCACCGCGACGTGCTGCAGGAACGGCTCGGCTTCGGCATGATCGGGCAGTTTCTGGCCCTGAACATCATCACCAAGCTCGTGGCCATCGTGCTTGAGATCATCGGCATCTGCGTCATCGTGCGCATTGCCGCCTGGACCGTGCAGCCTGCGGGCCCGGCTGGCGGCCCCGCCTATGAACGGCGCCATGCCGCCTGGACTACCGCGCTGACCGTGCTGGTCTGGCAACTGACTGTTTCGATCTGGTTGGGCGGTTTCCTGCAGATGCAGGCTCAGGGCGCTGGCTGGACGGCGTACGCGCTGGGCTACCTGGTCCTGCCTGCGGCCCTGCTGGGGCTATGCACCCTGGTCTGCCTGAACATCCTGCCGCGCCCGATCGGCGCGGCCCGGTTCGGACGGGCCGTCGCCCACGGCACCATCGCCTTCTGGCTGGCGCAGGCGCTGGGCATAGGTTTGGGATTCCTGGCCGTCCGGGCGATGACCTGGGGACAACTGATGCGCGCGGCGGAGTCCCATGCGGCCGCCGGCCTGACGCTGCTGGCCTATGGCGCGCTGCTGGCCTTGGGCTGCCTGATCGGCAGGCTCGCACTGTATCCCCGCGCCAAGACGGCCACGCCGGCAAGCTGACCCGACTTCGCGCGAAGCAAAAGGCCGCGGGCATTGCGCCCGCGGCCTTTTTTCATGCACTCACGCAGCGGTTCAGATCGCGGCGGTGCGGCGCTCCAGCCAGGCCAGCGCCTCGCCTTCGACCAGCGGCGACAGGCGTTCGTACACCGTCTTGTGATAGTCGTTGAGCCAGGCGATTTCGTCGGCGCGCATCAGCGACGGCTCGATGCAGCGCGTGTCGATCGGGCACAGCGTCAGCGTTTCGAAGCACAGGAATTCGCCGAGTTCCGAGGTCAGCCAGGCGCGGTTGGCGACCAGGTTCTCGATGCGCACGCCCCAGCGGCCCGGGCGGTAGATGCCCGGCTCGTTGGAGGTGATCATGCCTGGCTCCATCGCCGTGTGCGGACCCGGCACGGCGCGGTAGGAAATGACCTGCGGGCCCTCATGCACGTTCAGGAAGTAACCCACGCCGTGGCCCGTGCCATGGCCGTATTCCGCGCCGCCTTCCCAGATAGGGGCGCGCGCAATGGCGTCCAGCATGGGCGAAGGCGTGCCGCGCGGGAACGAGGCGCGCGACAGCGCGATCATGCCTTTGAGCACCAGCGTGAAGTCCACCTTCTGGTCGGCGCTGGGCGAGCCCACTGCGACCACGCGGGTGATGTCGGTCGTGCCGCCCAAGTACTGGCCGCCGGAGTCGATCAACAGCAGGCCGTCGCCTTCGATGGTGGCGTGCGATTCCGGGGTGGCGCGGTAGTGCGGCATCGCGCCGTTGGCGTTGAAGCCGGCGATGGTGGCAAAGCTGGGGCAGACATAGGCCGGCCGGCGCGCACGAGCAGCGGTGATCTGCTCGTCGATGGTCAGTTCGGTGATGGTTTCATGGCCCAGCGCGCCTTCGAACCAGGCGAAGAACTCACAGAGCGCGGCGCCGTCCTGCGCCATGGCCTGACGCACGTTCGCCAGCTCGGCATCGGTCTTGCGCGACTTCAGCAGCGTGGACGGATTGATGGCTTCGATGCGCGGCACGGCCGGGTCCATCGCATGGAACACGCCGCAGGTCACGCGCGCCGGATCGATCAACAGCTTCTGATCGAGTTCCAGCGAGGCCAGCGCATCGGCGGCCTGGGCATAAGCGGCCACTTCCACGCCGTCGGCCGCCAGCACGGCGCGCAGGGCGTCGTCGATCTTGCCGTCAGCCACGAACAACGTGGCATGGTCCAGTCCGATCAGCGCGTGGCCGACGAACACCGGGTTGTAGTCCACGTCCGCGCCGCGCAGATTGAAGAGCCAGGCGATATCGTCCAGCGTGCTGATGAAATGCACGTCGGCGCCATGCGTGCGCATGGCGGCGCGCACCTGCGCCAGCTTGTCGGCACGGGTCACGCAGGCTTCAGGCGCCACGTGTTCATAGATGGCGGCGCCAGGCAGCCCGGCGCGCTCCTGCCAAATGTCTTCCAGCAGATCCTCGCGGATTTCCAGGACGGCGCCGGCCGAGGCCGCAGCCGCCGACAGGGCGCGGAAAGCGCCCAGGCCCAGCACCTGTCCGTCCACCCCGATGACCTCGCCCGCCTTGGCATTGGCCGCCAGCCAGTCCACATGGCCCGGCGTCGTGGCCAGCGCGATCTTCATCAACTGCACGCAGGTGCCGGCCAACTGGGCTTCGGCCTGCACCCAGTAGCGGCTGTCCACCCACAGGCCGGCGAAATCGGCCGTGACCACCAGCGTGCCGACCGAGCCCGTGAAGCCGGACAACCAGCGCCGTCCCTGCCAGCGCGCGGGCAGGTATTCGGACAGGTGCGGGTCCGAGGACGGAACGACATAGGCGGACAGGCCGCGGCGGCTCATGGCCTGCCGCAATTGGGCAATACGGGCGTCGGTGCTAGACATGGGGGATGGGATCCTTAGCGCAACATGAAAGACATGGCGGCCAGGCTGTTCAGCGTGCGGACGGCGGACTGCATGCTATCCGTGGTGAATCGCAAGGTCACGCCGTCCACGCGTTCCAGCGTGGGCCACATGCAGAACAGGTCGGCCAGGGCCGAGCTCTGCGTCTGCAACCGGCATTCTATAGGGGCGGGAATGCGGAAAGGAACTGCCGCGCCTTTCTTCAGATTGCGCACGGCGGTTTCCGCAGCGGCGGCGATCGCGCGGCGCGACGCGGCCGGCGACAGGGTCACGCCGCTGCCCTGCCCATGGGCCACCTTGGTCTGCACCCATTCGGCGCCCGGGAAGGTATCGCGGGTCTCCTCGATGAAGGCATCGTCGCCGGTGCCCAGGATGACGGGCACGCCCAACTCGCCCGCCAGCGCGCCGTACAGGCCGGCCTCGCCCAGCTCCATGCCGTTGATGAGCACGCGGGCGAAGGCGAAGCTGTTGATGGTGTGGGCCAGGATGCCGCGGCCCTGCGAACGCGAGTGGTAGCCGATCATGAAGACGGCGTCGCAGCCCTCTTCCAGGCCGCCCATCATGCCGAGGTAGCGCGGCTTGCCCAGCACCAGGCGGGCGCGCTCGTCCAGGCCGTCAGGCAGCAGGTTGCGAAAGCCGCCGTGCGAATCGTTGACCAGGATCTCTTCGGCGCCGCCAGCGATCGCGCCTTGCACGGCCGCGTTGGCCTCGGCGGTCATCCAGGCGCGGGCGCGCTCGTATTCGCCGTTGCCGGCGCGGACTTGTTCGGAATGAAAGACGCCGGCGACGCCTTCGATATCGGTGGAAATCAGGATCTTCATGGGATCAGCCTCGGAGGATTTCAGAATTCGGTTTCGGACAGCCACTGGCGCCACTGCGGCGCCGCGTCGCGGATCGCGGCGCGGTGGTTGCCGTCGCGCCCCGTCACGCCTTCGGCATGCCATAGCGCGGAAATGATGGCCTGTTCGCAGGCTTCGGCGGCGGCTTCGAACAAGGGATCGATGCGGGCCTCGTGCAGCATCGCCACCGCCGGCATGGGCTGCTCGGGTAGTTGCGGCACCGTATAGGCGGTGGAAAACGCCAGCGCGATGTCGCCGCTGCCATGGCCATACACCGAACCGGTGCGGGCCAGCCCCGCCCCGGCCCGCAGCGACAGGCGGCGCAACTGGCGCGAGTCCAGCGGCGCATCGGTCGCCAGCAGCAGGATGATGGAACCCTTCTCGGGCACGATGGCGGCGTTCTCGCCCGCCTGGGCGAGGCTGCTGTCCAGTTGCTGCGCCAGCCGGCGGCCGAAGGGCCTGCCCGCCACGGTCAGGTTGGGCAGGCGGCCGAAGTTCGCCAGCACCAACGCGCCAACCGTGTATTGCGGTCCGGCCTGAATGGATGCCAGGCGCGAGGCCGAGCCGATGCCGCCCTTGAACGAGAAGCAGGACATGCCCCGGCCCGCGCCGACGGCGCCCTGCTCGAACGGCTTGCCCGCGGCGGCCAGCGCCTCGGCGTAGTGCGATTCCTGCACCGCCAGCGCCTGGATATCGTTCAGATAGCCATCGTTGCATTCGAAGACCAGCGGATTGACGGTTGCCATGCCGCGACCAATGCCAGGGTTCGCGGCGACCGCGGCGCGGATCTGCGCATTGGCCACCGTACCCACGCCAAACGTATTGGTCAGCGCAATGGGCGTTTCCAGCACGCCCAGCTCCTGCACCTGAACCAGGCCGGTGCTCTTGCCGAAGCCGTTCAGCACGGTGGCGGCAGCCGGCACCTTATCCAGATAGGGATCGCCGGCATGCGGACGCACCACGGTTACGCCGGTCTGCAGCGGGCCTTCGGCCAGCGTACGGTGGCCGACGGCGACCTCGCCCACGTCGCAGATCGAATCCAGCGGTCCCGATGGCAGTACGCCGATGCGGGGGATGTCCAGCGCTTGTTTGTCCATGTTCGCTGCGTGTCGCCACGCTCCTGAATGTAAAACGCCGCCGCCCTGGGGCGACGGCGCAAAGATTCGCCCTCCACGCCGGCCCTCCGGGGAGGGCCGGCGGCAGGATTACTTGCGGTCGATCTTGGGATCGAGCGCGTCGCGCAGGCCGTCGCCCAGCAGGTTGAACGCGAGCACCGTGAAGAAGATCGCCAGCGCCGGGAAGATTGCCACGTGCGGCGCGATCACCATGTCGGCGCGCGCTTCGTTCAGCATCGCGCCCCACTCCGGCGTGGGGGGCGAAGCGCCCATGCCCAGGAACGACAGGCTGGCCGCGGTGATGATCGAGGTGCCGATGCGCATCGTGCCGTAGACCACGATCGGCGAGATCGTGCCGGGCAGGATGTGGCGCATGATGATGGTCCAGTCGGACGCGCCCACGCTCTTGACCGCTTCGACGTAGGTCATCTGCTTGATCGACAGCGTGTTGCCGCGCACCAGGCGGGCAAACGCCGGCACGCTGAACACGGCCACGGCCACGATCACGTTGACCATGCTGGAACCCAGGATGGCGACCACGCCGATGGCCAGCAGCATGCCGGGGAACGCCAGCAGCACGTCGGAGATGCGCATCGTGATGCGTTCCCACCAGCCTTCGTAGTAGCCCGCCATCAGGCCCATGAAAGTGCCGACGACGGCGCCCATGGCGACGGACAGGAAGCCTGCGGCCAAGGAGATGCGCGCGCCCATGATGATGCGGCTGAAGATGTCGCGGCCCAGCGAGTCCACGCCCAGCCAGTGGGTGGTGGAAGGTCCGGCGTTCAGGGCGTCGTAGTCGAAGAAGTTCTCCGGGTCGAACGGCACGATCCACGGCGCGAAGACCGCGACGACGACGAGCAGCAGGACGAAGATGCCCGCGCCGACGGCGAGCTTCTGCTTCTTGAATTTGCGCCAGAACTCGGTGGCGGGGGTGCGCACGTCGTTCTTGGGAGCGGCGGCGATGGTCGTGGCGGGTGTCGTATTGCTCATGGCCGCCTCACTTGTAACGGATGCTGGGATTGATGACGCCATAGAGCACGTCGACAATCAGGTTGATCAGGATGAATTCCAGCGAGAACAGCAGCACCAGGCCCTGGATCACCGGATAGTCGCGCTGGGTCACGGCGTCCACCAGCAGGCGGCCGAGGCCGGGCCAGTTGAACACGGTCTCGACCACGATGGAGCCGCCCAGCAGGAAGCCGAACTGCAGGCCCATCATCGTGACGACGGGAATCAGCGCATTGCGCAGCGCATGCTTGATCACGACGCGGCGCTCGGTCAGGCCCTTGGCGCGGGCGGTCCGCACGAAGTCTTCCTGGATGACTTCCACGAAGGAAGCCCGGGTAAAGCGCGCCATCACGGCCGCCACGGCGGCGCCCAGCGTGATGGACGGAAGTATGTAGTGTTGCCAGGTCGAGGCGCCCACGGTAGGCAGCCAACCCAGATTCACGGAGAAGACCTGCATCAGCATCATGCCCAGCGCGAACGCGGGGAACGAGATGCCGGACACCGCCAGCGTCATGCCGAGACGGTCGGGCCAGCGATTGCGCCATACCGCCGACACGATCCCGATGATCATGCCGAAGGTCACTGACCACACCATGCTGGCGAGCGTGAGCCACAGGGTAGGCATGAAACGGTCGGCGATTTCGGTCGAGACGGGGCGCTTGGTACGCAAGGAGGTACCCAGGTCGCCTTGCAGCATGTGGCTGAAATAGCGCACGAACTGCTGCGGCAGCGGCAGATCCAGTCCCAGTTCCTTGCGCACGAGCTCGACGGTCTGCTGGTCGGCCTCCTGGCCCGCGGCCAGTCGCGCCGGGTCGCCCGGAAGCATGTGCACAAACAGGAACACGACCACGGCTACCAGCAGCAGCGTGGGGATCATGCCCAAAAGACGTTTGACGATGTAGGTCAGCATTGAAATTCCTGCAACATCGGCGGGGACACCGCGCCCCCGCCGTATGTGGCCTTACAGGGGCGACTAGGCCCCGAGAGTTACTGCCAGATTTACTGCTTCAGATCGATGTCGCCGAACCAGAACGAGGTGTCCGGCTCAACGTACACGCCCGACAGGTTCTTCGACTTCACGTACAGGTTGTTCTGGGTCACCAGGAAGGCCCACGGGGCGTCCTTCCAGATGGTTTCCTGAACGTTCTTGTAGATTTCGGTCTTCTTGGCGCGGTCGGTCGTGGCCAGGGCTTGCTGGATGCCATCGTCCACCGACTTGTTCGAGTAGTACGACACGTTGTTGAGCACCGGCGGGAACGCGGCGGTGGTCAGCAGCGGACGCAGGCCCCAGTCGGCTTCGCCGGTCGAGGACGACCAGCCGGCGTAGTACATGCGGACCTTGGCGTCTTCAGGCTTCTGCACCTGTTGGACGCGCTGCACACGCTGGCCCGATTCCAGCACTTCGACCGACACCTTGATGCCGACTTGCGCCAGTTGCTGCTGCAGGAACTGCACCACCTTCACCGAGGTGCCGTCGTTATAGGCGGACCACAGCTGGCTTTCGAAGCCGTTGGGGTAGCCGGCTTCGGCCAGCAGGGCCTTGGCCTTCTTGATGTCGTACGGCCACGGGCCGGTCTTGTGCGCGTAGTCCACGCCTTGCGGCACGACGCCGTCGACGATGGTGGCATAGCCCGAGAAAGCGACCTTGGCCAGGGCTTCCTTGTTGATGGCGTAGTTGATGGCTTCACGCACCTTGACGTTGTCGAACGGCTTTTGCTGCGTGTTCATCGACAGGTAGCGCGCCATGATCGAGTTGTGGTGATCGACCACGTCCAGCTTGTCGTTCTTCTTCAGCACGGCGGCCTGCTCGAACGGCACCGGGAAGGCGAACTGCGCTTCACCCGTCTGCACCACGGCGGCGCGGGTGTTGTTGTCCGTCACGGTACGGAAGGTCAGGGTGTCGACCTTGGGGTAGCCCTTCTTCCAGTAGCCGTCGAACTTCTTGACCTTCAGGTATTCGGCCGGCTTCCATTCGACGAATTCGAAGGGACCGGTGCCCACGGGGTGGAAGCCGATTTCCTTGCCGTACTTGGCCAGCGCGGCGGGCGAGATCATCATGGCGGCCGGGTGGGCCAGCGCGTTGATGAAGGCCGAGAACGGCTTCTTCAGCGTGATCTTGATGGTCATCGGGTCGACCACTTCGGTCTTGTCGATGACGCTGAACTGGATGTAGCGCGACAGGCGGTTGTCCGGATTGGCCGGACGGTCGAAGTTGATCTTGACGGCTTCGGCGTTGAAATCGGTGCCGTCATGGAACTTCACGCCGGGACGCAGCTTGAAGGTGTAGACCAGGCCGTCTTCGCTGACGGTGTAGTCGGTGGCCAGGACCTTCTGGACCTTCAGGTCCTTGTCGAACTCGAACAGGCCTTCATAGTAGGCCTTGCCGGCCGCCTGGTTCAGCGTGCTGTTGGTGTTGTACGGATCGAGCGTTTCCAGCGCGATGGAGACGGCGAACGTCACGTCCTTGGCGGCATGCGCCAGCGGCGACGCGATCACGCCGAAGGCCAGCGCAGCGGCGGCCATCAGTTTGGTGGGGCGCAGAACTTTCATCATTGCAACTCCTGGTTCCAAAAAGGAATTAGGGGGTTTGGTGGAAGAAAAACAAGTACGACAACTGACTCAATACGCTCCGCCGACCGGATGCCGGGCGACGAAGTGATCCGTTCCGACCTGCACCAGCGGCTGCACCACGGGCTCGTCGCCGAGCTTGCGGATGGGGCTGGGGATTTCGTCGGACAACAGCGTGCGCTTCATGTGGCGGCGGGCCGGATCGGCGATCGGCACGGCGGACATCAGCTTCTTGGTGTAAGGGTGCTGCGGATTCTCGAAAATGGCGCGGCGCGGCCCGATCTCCACGATCTGGCCCAGGTACATCACGGCAACGCGGTGGCTGACGCGCTCGACCACGGCCATGTCATGCGAAATGAACAGGAAGGAAATGCCCATGTCGCGCTGCAGGTCGATCAGCAGGTTCACGATCTGCGCCTGGATCGACACGTCCAGCGCCGACACGGATTCGTCCGCGATCACGACCTTGGGGTTCAAAGCCAGGGCGCGCGCAATGCAGATGCGCTGGCGCTGGCCGCCCGAAAATTCGTGCGGATAGCGCTGCGCCATTTCCGCCGGCAGGCCCACGCGTTCCAGCAGTTCGGCCACGCGGCGCTCGGCATCGCGGCCACGGGCCACGCCGTGCACCAGCAGCGGCTCCATGATGGAAAAGCCGACCGTCACGCGCGGATCCAGCGAGGCGAACGGGTCCTGGAACACGAACTGGATGTCGCGGCGCAGGGATTGCAGTTCGGTGTTCTTCAGGCGCACGATGTCGCGGCCGCCGAAGCGGATCTCGCCGCCCTGGCTGTCGACCAGGCGCAACAGCGAGCGGCCGGTGGTGGACTTGCCGCAACCGGACTCGCCCACCAGCGACAGCGTTTCGCCGGGGAACAGGTCGAAGCTGACCTGCTCCACCGCATGCACGCGGCGCTGCACGCGGCTCATGATGCCGCCGCGCAGATCGAAGCGGGTGACTAGCTTGCGCACGCTCAGGATAGGCTCGCGCTTGGCGTCCGGCGCGGCGGGCGCGCTGACCGGAGCGGCCTCGGGCTGAGCCTGGCCTTCGGCCTGCAGCAGCGGGAAACGCGCGGGCAGGTCCGTGCCCTGCATGGCGCCCAGCTTCGGCACGGCCGACAGCAGCGCCTTGGTGTAGCGGTGCTGCGGCGAGGCGAATACCTGCTCGGACGGGCCTTCCTCGACCTTGTCGCCGCGGTACATGACCAGCACGCGGTCGGCCACTTCCGCGACCACGCCCATGTCGTGGGTGATGAACACCACGCCCATGTGCATTTCTTCCTGCAGCTGGCGGATCAGTTGCAGGATCTGCGCCTGGATGGTGACGTCCAGCGCGGTGGTGGGTTCGTCGGCGATCAGCAGCGCCGGCTTGCAGGCCAGCGCCATGGCGATCATCACGCGCTGGCGCATGCCGCCCGACAGTTGGTGCGGGTAGCGGTCCAGCACCGACTTGGCTTCCGGAATACGGACCTGCTCCAGCATGCGCAGCGCCTCGGCGCGCGCGGCCGCGGCGTCCTTGCCCTGGTGCTGGCGGATCGATTCGGCGATCTGGTCGCCGGCGGTGAAGACCGGATTCAGGGAGGTCATCGGCTCCTGGAAGATCATGGCCATGTCCGCGCCGCGCACACTGCGCATTTCGCGTTGGCTGGATCCGACCAGGTCGATCACGGAACCGTTGCGCCGCCGCAGGGCCATGCTGCCCTGGGCGATGCGCCCCCCGCCGTGCTCCACCAGACGCATGAGCGCCAGGGACGTCACCGATTTGCCCGAACCCGATTCGCCCACGATGGCCAGGGTCTCGCCCCGGTCCACATGGAACGACAGATTGCGCACGGCTTCGACCGTGCGCTCCGATCCCACGAAGCGCACCGTCAGGTCGTCGACCTGGACCACGCGGTTTTCCGGCAGCGCCAGGCTGTTTGCGCGATCAACCATCTCTTTTGATTCCCCAAATACTGAAAAAACGAACCCACCGCCGCTTATCGGTAGATAGCGGTGACCGGCTTCTCGCCGACGCGGGCGTAACCCCGATACATGCCTTCCGTGTTGAACGGCAAGGCCACATTGCCCTGGGCGTCGACGGCCACCAGGCCGCCCTTGCCATCGATGGTGGGCAGCTTTTCATGCACGACGCGGTCGGCGGCCGCTTCCAGCGACGCGCCGCAATATTCCATCTGCGCCGCCACGTCATAGGCGGCGACCATGCGGATGAACATTTCGCCGGTGCCCGTGGTGGACACCGCGCAGGTCTTGTTGCTGGCATAGGTGCCGGCGCCGATCAGCGGCGCGTCGCCCACGCGGCCGACCTGCTTGTTGGTGATGCCGCCGGTCGAAGTGGCCGCGGCCAGGTTGCCCTGGGCGTCCACCGCCACCGCGCCCACGGTGCCGAACTTCTTGTCCGAGTCCAGCGGATCGGCCGGTGCGGGCTGGCCGCGCGCGACCAGCGCCTGGCCGTCATGGTCCAGCACCGCCGCTTCCGGCGTTTCGCGCTGCACGCGCAGCAGCTGTTCGCGGCGGGCTTCGGTGGAGAAGTAGGAGGGATCGACCAGTTCCACGCCTTCTTCCTTGGCGAAGGCTTCGGCGCCCTCGCCCACGAAGAACACGTGCTTGCTGTTTTCCATGACCTTGCGCGCGGCGAAGATCGGGTTGCGCACGCGGTGCACGCCGGCGATCGCGCCCGAGCGCAGCGTGGCGCCGTCCATGATGGCGGCGTCCAGTTCGTGGGTGGCGGCGCTGGTGAACACGGCGCCATGGCCGGCGTTGAACAGCGGACAGTCTTCCAGCAGGCGGACGGCTTCGGTCACGGCGTCCAGGGCGCTGCCGCCACGGGCCAGCACGGCCTGGCCGGCGGTCAGGATGGATTCCAGCGCGCTCAGGTACTCCTGTTCTTTCTCGGGCGACATGGCCGCGCGGGACATCGCGCCGGCGCCACCGTGAATCGCAATCACGGGTTGAATCATCGTTTACCTACTCCATGGATGAGCCACGGCATCACGGACTGGGTCACCCCAGCGGCGGCCGCGACGGAATTCTTGGCCCGATAGGCCACCGCGGCCGACAGGGCTTCGATCAGCCCCAGCGCAGCGGTTTCGGAATTGGGAATCAGCTGGCGCGCGGAATACGCATACAGCAACACGGAAGCCGTGGGCGCCAGCGGCGAGGTGGGCTTGTCGGTCAGCACCAGCACCGGCACGCCGGCCTGCTTGGCGGCGCCGGCCAACGTCACCGTGTCGGCCAGGTAGCGGGGAAAGCCGATGGCGATCACCAGGTCCTTGGACGTCATGCGCGCCATCTGGCGCGCCGCGTGCGACACGCCGCCGGGACCGGCCAGCGATTCGACGGAATGCAGATGCATGCACAGGCCGCGCTGCAGGAGGCCGGCCAGGAAGCCGCTGGCGCCGAAACCGATGATGAAAACGCGGTCGGCGGCCAGGATGGCCTCCACTGCCTGCTCGCAGGCGGCGGCGTCCAGCGACTGCAGGTTGCGCTGGGCATTGCGGATGTCTTCTTCCAGCGTGGCGGCGAAGATCTGCACGGCGCTGGCGGAATGCGCCAGCTCTGTGCGCAGCTTTTCCACCGGCTCCAGCGCCGCCTCGAAGCCGCGCGCGAGTTCGGCGCGGAACTGCGGATAGCCCGGCAGGTCCAGGGCGCGCGCGAAGCGGTTGGCCGTCGCCACCGACACTCCCACCGCCGCGGCGAACTCATCGATGGTCATGGTGGCGGCGCGGAACTGGTGCGCCAGCACGTACTCGGCCATCTTGTGCTGAGTACGGCTCAGCGCGGGCTGGGCCCGGGCGATCCGGTCAGCAATCGTGAGTGCGGCCTTGGTCATCGAGGGGGGAGATGTAGCGGGAGTTTATGTAAATCTGTTTACAAACAAATTTTAGAGAAGAAAATAGATTTTCATACTAAGGGTATACCCGTGAAAACATGTAACAGTGCATCGAATAAAACGGGGTCGGTTTGAGGTACGCTAAGGCCCGCCCTAATGGCCCCCACCCCGCCACACCGGATTGACGCTATGCCCGATTGGATCTGCAAGCCGCACCAGGAACTGACCGTGACCGAGATCTACGCGATCCTGCGGTTGCGCACGGAAGTCTTTGTCATTGAACAGAATTGCATCTTCCAGGACATGGATGGCAAGGATCTGATCGGGCAGACCTCGCACCTGATGGCCTGGCAGGACGGCAAGCTCGCCGCCTATTGCCGCATCCTGGATCCGTCGCTGAAGGACGGCCAGATCGAGATCGGACGCGTCATCACCGCCCCCTGGACCCGCGGCCAGGGCCTGGGCCACGAGCTGATCCGCCACGCGATGCAGGAAGTACGCCTGCGCTGGCCCGGCCGCGCCATGTACCTGGGCGCGCAGGCCCGACTGCGCAACTACTACGGCGGCCACGGCTTCGTGCAGGTCACCGAGGAGTACATCGAGGACGGCATCCCGCATGTGGGGATGCGGCTCGACGAAACGGCATGAAAAAACGCCCCGGAGGGGCGTTTTCATGGGTGCGGCGCAAGGATTACTTGACTGCCGACACGTCCAGCTTGGCCTGGGTCTTGGACTTGATCTCGTCCACCGTCACGCCCGGCGCCGTTTCCAGCAGCTTGAGGCCGTTTTCGGTGACTTCCATCACGCCCAGGTCGGTGATGATCAGGTCGACCACCCCCACGCCCGTCAGCGGCAGGTTGCATTCGGACAGCAGCTTGATGTCCTCGGTGCCGTCCTTTTTCTTGGCCACGTGCTCCATCAGGACCACGACGCGGCCCACGCCCGCCACCAGATCCATGGCGCCGCCCATGCCCTTGACCATCTTGCCCGGAATCATCCAGTTGGCCAGGTCGCCCTTTTCGGACACCTGCATGGCGCCAAGAATGGCCAGGTTGATCTTGCCGCCGCGGATCATCGCGAACGAATCCGCCGACGAGAAGATCGAGGAGCCGGGCAAGGTCGTGACCGTCTGCTTGCCTGCGTTGATGAGGTCGGCGTCGACTTCATCGTCGGTGGGGAACGGGCCGATGCCCAGCAGGCCGTTCTCGGATTGCAGCCACACTTCCATGCCCTTGGGCACGTGGTTGGCCACCAGGGTCGGCAAGCCGATGCCCAGGTTCACATAAAAGCCGTCTTGCAGCTCGCGCGCGGCGCGTGCCGCCATTTCATCGCGGGACCATGCCATGTCTGTTCTCCTTAGGCCGGGCGAGTGGTGCGTTGTTCGATGCGCTTTTCGGGCGTTGCATTCAGCACGATCCGATGCACATAGATGCCGGGCAGATGGATCTGATCGGGATCCAGGCTGCCGGTGTCAACGATTTCCTCGACTTCGACCACCGTGAACTTGCCCGCCATGGCGACGTTCGGATTGAAGTTGCGGGCGGTCTTGCGGAACACCAGGTTGCCGCTGCGGTCGGCGATGTGCGCCTTGACCAGCGACACGTCCGGCACCAGCGAACGCTCCATCACGTACTGCTGGCCGTCGAACTCGCGGATTTCCTTGCCGTCGGCGACGATGGTGCCCACGCCGGTGCGGGTGAAGAAGGCCGGGATGCCGGCGCCGCCGGCGCGCAGCTTCTCGGCCAGCGTGCCCTGGGGAGTGAACTCCAGCTCGAGTTCGCCGGACAGGTACTGGCGCTCGAATTCCTTGTTCTCGCCCACGTAGGACGCAATCATCTTGCGGACCTGGCGCGTATTGAGCAGCTGGCCCAGGCCAAAGCCGTCGACGCCCGCGTTATTGCTGATGCAAGTGAGATCCTTCACGCCCGAATCGCGCAGCGCGGCAATCAGTGCCTCGGGAATGCCGCAAAGGCCGAAACCGCCCACGGCAATCATCTGGCCGTCCTTGACGATGCCTGCCAGCGCCTCCTGGGCGCTTGCAAAAACCTTGTCCATCGCTCCAACTCCTAGTTAAGGTCGAACTTGAAGAGGGCGCGGCTGCCGGCGCCGGTCCCAGCAACACCGTACGGAGTCCTGTGCGGCTGGCGCCTAGGGTGGCGCGCCCTTATTGCTTTTTTGATTTTGCGCTGATTTTACCGGCATGGCCGGCCAACGCACGCGCTATTTTGGCCGGCGCCGATTCAAGCCCCGGGCTTGAACATGGCGCCCAGCTTGGACAGCACCTCTTGCGGCCACGGGGCGGACGCATTGACCACATAGTCCATCCAGACTAGCACGTTGCGCGCGCGGGCATACGGACCGCCTTCGTCGCCCGCCTTCTCCAGCAGCAATTCGAATTCGGCGCTGGACCGGCCTATGCGCATGAGCTTGTGCGTCACGAGCACATTGGCGGGATAGGTCAGCGGCCGCAGAAAATCGCAGGACGCATGCGCCAGGATGAGCCCCTGATCTGCGGGGAGCGCGAAACCCGCGCCATAAAGTATCTGTATCCGGGCCTCTTCCATGAGGCGGAAATACATCGCATTGTTCAGATGATTCAGAGCGTCCGAGTCGCCCCACCGCAAAGGCAGTTCGACTTGATGGGTATCTCCCACGGCCAGGATCCGCGCTGAGGTTTTGTCCGCGTTCACCAATTACTCCTGATGGCTAAAAGAAATACGAAGGCAACCATGGCCTCCGCCTGCAATACAATCGCCGATAATACTTCCAGCCATATATGGAATACATACGGGGAGCTTTGCAATGTCTGAACGCGAGTCGATGGAATATGACGTGGTCGTGGTTGGCGGTGGACCCGCCGGCCTGGCCACTGCTATCCGTCTTAAGCAGTTGGCCGCTGAGAAGAATCAGGAAATCGGCGTCTGCGTACTTGAAAAGGGCGCGGAACTGGGTGCACACATCCTGTCCGGCGCCGTCATGGACCCGCTGGCGCTGACCGAGCTCATCCCCGACTGGAAGGAAAAAGGCGCGCCCCTGAACGTGCCCGTCACGCATGACAAGTTCATGTTCCTGTCCGAGACCGGCGCGCGCACCACGCCCAACTGGCTGCTGCCGCCCTGTTTCCACAACGAAGGCAACTACATCGTCCGTCTGGGCGATGTCGTGAAGTGGATGGGCGAGCAGGCCGAGGCCCTGGGCGTGGACATCTTCCCGGGCTTCGCAGCCGTGGAAGTGCTGTACGACGAAAACGGCGCGGTCCGCGGCGTGGCCACCGGCGACATGGGCGTGGCCCGCGACGGTTCGCACACCGACCATTACCAGCCCGGCATGGAGCTGCACGCCCGCTACACCGTGTTCGCCGAAGGCGCGCGCGGCCAGTTGGGCCGCCAGCTGATCGAACGCTATAAGCTGGACGACGGCCGCAATCCTCAGTCCTACGGCATCGGCATCAAGGAAATGTGGGAAGTCGATCCGGCCCAATCCAAGCCCGGCCTGGTGATCCACACCGCCGGCTGGCCGCTGGACGCCGACACCTACGGCGGCTCCTTCCTCTATCACCTGGACAACAACCTGGTGGCGGTGGGCATGATCGTGGGCCTGGACTACGCCAACCCCTGGTTGTCGCCATTCGACGAATTCCAGCGCTACAAGACGCACCCCGCCATCCGCGGCACCTTTGAAGGCGGCAAGCGCATCGCCTACGGCGCGCGCGCCATCACCGCGGGCGGCCTGCTGGCCCTGCCCAAGCTGACTTTCCCGGGCGGCGTGCTGGTCGGCTGCGAAGCCGGTTTCCTCAACGCCTCGCGCATCAAGGGCAGCCACGCCGCCATCAAGTCCGGCAAGCTGGCCGCCGAAGCCGCGTTCGACGCGCTGGTCGCTGACCGCCGCCAGGACGAGTTGGCCGCCTACCCCGCGGCCTTCGAGTCTTCCTGGCTGCATGCGGAACTGAACAAGGCGCGCAACTTCAAGCAGTGGTTCAAGAAGGGCCGCACCATCGCCACCGTGATGACCGGCGTCGAACAGCTGCTGCTCAAGGGCAAGATGCCCTGGACCCTGCGCCACAACAAGCCCGACCACGCCTGTCTGCAACCCGCATCGCAATGCGCGCGCATCGACTACCCCAAGCCCGACGGCAAACTGACCTTCGACAAGCTCAGCTCGGTGTTCATCTCGAACACCAACCATGACGAGAACGAACCCGTCCACCTGACGCTGAAGGATCCGTCCGTGCCAGTGCAGGTCAACCTGGCCAAGTATGGCGGCCCGGAATCGCGCTACTGCCCGGCGGGCGTGTACGAATTCGTCAAGGACGACCACGGCGAGGACCGCCTGCAGATCAACGCGCAGAACTGCGTGCACTGCAAGACCTGCGACATCAAGGACCCGACCCAGAACATCGTCTGGGTGGCCCCGCAAGGCGGCGAAGGGCCCGTGTACAGCGGCATGTAACGCTACCGGACGCCCGCGCCCGGCCACCGAAGGCGCCCCGCGGGGCGCTTTTTTTTCGACAGGCAGAACTCTCCATGACCGAACGCGTACTCCTTATCGGCTGCGGCGACCTGGGTCAGCGCGCGGCCCGGCGTTTCCTGGCGCGCGGCGACGAAGTCTACGCGCTGCGCCGCAATCCACCGGTCGGGGATGCGGACGGCATCCGCTGGCTGCGGGGCGACATCTCCCGCGCCGACGGGCTGCCCGCCCTGCCCCCGGGTGTCACGCGGCTCATCCACCTGCCCGCGCCCGGCGCGCGCGAAGCCGCCGCCTACCGCGCGGTGTTCGTCGATGGCCTGAAACACGTGCTAGACGCGCTGGACGCCACACAGCTCAAGCGCGTCGTGTTCATCTCGTCCAGCGCGGTCTACGGCGAACACGAAGGCGGCTGGGTCGACGAAGACACGCCGCCCGCGCCGCTGGGCGTCAATGGCCGCATCCTGCTCGAGGCCGAAGCCGCGCTGGCGGCCCGCGGCCTGCCCTCGACCGCCTTGCGCCTGGCGGGCCTCTACGGCCCCGGACGCCTGCACTTGATCGAACGCCTGCGCCAAGGCGCGGCAGGCGCGCCGACCGCTCCCGAACACTGGGCCAACCGCATCCACATCGACGACGCGGCGGGGGCAGTGGTCCATCTGGCGCTGCTGCCCGACGTCGCGCCTGTCTACATAGGCTGCGACGATACGCCGCTGCCCCTGCACGAGCTCTATGCCGACCTTGCCAGGCTGATCGGCGCCCCCGCGCCGCGCGAGGCGCCGGCACCGGCCAACGTCGGCAGCAAGAAGCTGAGCAACGCCCGCCTGCGCGCCAGCGGCTTCACCCTGCAATGGCCGGACTCGCGGCTCGGCTATGCCGCGCTGCTGGCGGCGGCAGGCAACCCGGACGCGCCGCAGGCATAGTTCGCCGCGCATCGAATCGTGGCCGTCAAGGCTGGCGGATACTGGCGGCCGTATCCATTACCGGCCATCGCCATGCATCCTGCCCATCCTCTGCAGGCGGTCACTCACCCCGACCCCTACCCGTACTACGCCGCGCTGGCGCGCGAGCGGCCGCTGTATCGCGAGGCGGCGCTGGACCTGTGGGTGGCCAGCCATCCGGACGCGATAGCGGCCATCATGCAGCATCCGGCCGCGCGCGTGCGCCCGGCCGCGGAGCCCGTGCCCAAGGCGCTGTGTCCAGGCCCGGCGGGCGAACTCTTCGGCCGCTTCGTGCGCATGAACGACAGCGCAACGCACACGCAGGTGAAGGCCCTGCTGAGCGCCTACCTCCGCGAACAATCGGCGCGGCCCTGTACGCCCGCGTGGCCCGATCCCGGCCCCCTGGACGCCGCCGCCGTCGACCGTTACCTGAGCGCCGCGCCAGTGCATGCGCAAGCCGCCTTCCTGGGGCTGCCGCCTGACCTGTATGCGGATTGCGCCGCCGATATTGCGGCGTTCCTGTCCGCGCTGCCCGCCGCCGCAGCGGCGGATCGCATCGAAGCGGGACACGCCGCAGCGCAGCGCCTGCAGACACGCCTGGAATCGCATCTGCAAGCCCCAGACGCCGCGCCGGCCCTGCGCCGGCTGCGCGAAGACGGCGCGCGGGCGGAGATAGCGCCCGCGGTGCTGGCCGCCAACCTGGCCGGCCTGCTGTTCCAGTCCTGCGAGGCGGGCGCCGGCCTGCTGGGCAACGCCATCGTCCTGGCCGGACGGCGCGGCCTGCGCGCGGATCTC
Source organism: Achromobacter sp. K91 (assembly GCF_003576205.1). Taxonomy (NCBI): domain Bacteria; kingdom Pseudomonadati; phylum Pseudomonadota; class Betaproteobacteria; order Burkholderiales; family Alcaligenaceae; genus Achromobacter; species Achromobacter sp. K91. Next base: position 223,015 of record NZ_QWFB01000037.1, read on the forward strand.
ACGGACGCTGCGGCGCTGGCCCTGGTGGACGACGTGGAACGCAGCGACCCGCCGTTGCACAACACGCGGCGCTTTCTCGCCGCGGGCATAGACGTCGGCGGCTTGCGCATCGAAGCCGGCCAGACCGTGCTGCTGGTGCTGGCCGCGGCCGCCACGGTGCAACCCGAGGCGCACTGGACTTTCGGCGCTTTCGGGCATGCCTGCCCGGGCCGCCTTCCGGCCCGCCTGCATGCGGCGGGCGCGCTCACGCGCCTGCTGCGCGCAGGCCTGGATGCCGCCGCGCTGGCGGCCCGTTTCCGTTACCGGCCGCTGCCCAACGCGCGCGTGCCGCAGTTTGATTTTTCCGAGGAACAAGCACCATGATCGCAGTGATATTCGAAGTCGAACCCGCCCACGGCAACCCCGATCCCTATCTGCACATCGCCGCCAGCCTGATCGACGAGCTGAAGGCCATTGATGGCTTCATCTCGGTCGAACGCTTCCAGAGCCTGAGCGATCCGGGCAAGCTGCTGTCGCTGTCGTTCTGGCGCGATGAAGCGGCGGTCCAGCGCTGGCGCACGCTGGAGTCGCACCGCCGGGCCCAGGAAGCCGGGCGCGGCGGCGTCTTCGCCAATTACCGCCTGCGCGTGGCACAGGTGCTGCGCGACTACGGCATGAACCAGCGCGACGCGGCGCCCGTCGACAGTCGCGAGCGGCACGGCTGAGGCCCCCGCCTCAGGCCCCGGCCGCGGCTGCCGCCAGCGCCACCCGGTGGGTCGCGCCTGATTCGAGTACCGCCGTCATTGCGGGCAGGCCCGGCGCGGACGAGGGATCGAAGTAATCGGCCTCGTCGCGCCCCGGGCCCGCCGGCAGGTCGCGCACTTCCACGCGAAAGCCCTCGGTCCGGTTGCCGCGCAGTTCCGGCACCGCCTGCAACAGGCGGCGCGTGTAGGGATGCGTGGGCCGGTCGAACACTTCGTCGCGCGTGCCTTCTTCGACGATATGGCCGCGCAGCATCACCACCACGCGGTCGGCGATCTGCTCGACCACGCCCAGGTCATGCGAGATCAGCAGGCAGGCAAAGCCGTGTGAACGCTGCAGCGACATCAGAATCTCCAGCACCTGCTTCTGCACGGTGACGTCCAGCGCCGACACTGGCTCGTCCGCGATGATGACCTCGGGCCGCAGCACCAGCGCCCGCGCGATGGCCACGCGTTGGCGCTGGCCGCCGGACAGCTCGTGCGCATAGCGCTCGGCGTAGTCCTCGCCCAGGCCCACGTCCCGCAACGCGTCGGCCACGCGCTTGCGGCGGATGTCCGCCGTCATGCCGGCTTCCAGCCGCAGGCCCTCCCCCACCAGGTCGCCGATGGTCATGCGCGGATCCAGCGATGAATAGGGATCCTGGAACACCATCTGCACCCGCCGGCGCGCCGCCTGCCACGACTGCCCCGAACCGCCCGCGGGCAAGGCCTGGCCGTCCAGTTCGATGCGCCCCTGGGCCTGCGGCACCAGTCCCAGGATGGACATCATGACCGTGGTCTTGCCGCTGCCCGATTCGCCGACGATGGCCAGCGTTTCCCCCGGCGCCACCGCGAACGTCGCGCGGTGCACGGCGCGCACCGCGCGCTTGCGGAACCAGCCCTCGCGGACCGAGTAGTCGATCGCCAATCCGTCCACCTGCAGGATGGGCGCCGCTTCGACGGCAGGCCGGGCCGGACCGCGCTTGGGCAACGCGTCCAGCAGGCTGAGCGTGTACGGATCCGCCGGCCGCGACAGCACCTCGGCCACCGGCCCGGTCTCGACCGCCCGGCCGCGGCACATCACCAGCACGCGCTGCGTGTACGCGGCCACCAGCGCCAGGTTGTGGCTGATGAAGATCAGCGCCGTGCCCTGCTCGCGCGTCAGTTCGCACATCAGGTCCAGCACTTCCTTCTGCACCACGCAGTCCAGCGCGGTGGTGGGTTCGTCCGCGATCAGGAGGCGCGGCTTGAGCAGCATCACGCCCGCCAGCAGAATGCGCTGGCGCATGCCGCCGGAGAATTCATGCGGATAGCGCTTCATGCAATCCTGCGCGTCGCGCACGCGCACCCGCTCCAGCATCCGGACGGCTTCGTCCCAGGCCTCGCGGCGCGCCATGCCACGGCGCAGAACCAGCGCCTCGATCAGTTGTTCGCCCACGCGGAACGCCGGGTTGAGCGACACCATCGGCTCCTGGAACACCATGCCGATGCCGGTGCCGCGCTTCGCCAGCCAGTCGCGCGGCGCCTGCTGCAACAGGTCCTGGCCTTCGAACAGCGCCTGTCCGCCGGTGATGCGCGCCGAATCGGGCAACAGGCCCAGCAGCGTCTTGCCGATCAGCGTCTTGCCGCTGCCGGACTCACCGACGATGGACAGCGATTCGCCTGCGTGCAGATCGAATGACACCCGGTTCACCACCGGCGCGGCGTCGCGCTTGCCCGGAAAGCGGATCTCCAGGTCGCGCACGGACAGCAAGGGTTGTGCAGCGCTCATGCCATCACCCCCCGCATGCGCGGATCCAGCAGATCGCGCACCGCATCGCCCAGCAGATTGATGCCCAGCAGGCTCAACGAAATCATGGCGCCCGGAAACACCGCCAGCCAGATGGCCTGGTCCATGGCGTTGCGGCTTTCGGACAGCATGCCGCCCCAGGTGGCCAGCGGCGGCGGCACGCCCAGGCCCAGGAAGCTCAGCGCGCTTTCCGCCAGCAGGGCGGAACCGAAGATCGAGGTCGCGAAGATCAGCAACGGCGGCAGGCAGTTGGGCAGTACGTGGCGGAACACGGTCCATAGGCCCCCATGGCCGGTGGCGCGCGAGGCAATGACGAAATCGCGCTGGCGCAGGGACAGCGCCGCGCCGCGCGCGATGCGCGACACCGACGGCGAATACGCCAGGCCCAGCGCCAGCACCACGCCCCATTTGGACGGCCCCAGCACGGTCATGATCCCGAGCGCGAGCAGGAGGCCCGGAAACGCCATCAGCGATTCCACCAGCACGGTGATGCCGCGATCGACCCAGCCGCCCGCATAGCCGGCCGTGACGCCTATCGTCGTGCCCAAGAGCAGCGCCAGCAGCACGGAAAACACGCTGACCGCCACGCTGACCCCGGCGCCCGCCATCAGCCGCGACAGCACGTCGCGGCCGAATTCATCGGTGCCCAGCCAGTACTCCGCCGACGGCGGCGAAAAGCGCGCCAGCAGATCGCCTTCCAGCGGATCGTGCGGCGTGTACACCAGCCCGACCAGGGCCAGCAGCACGACGCCCCCGACCAGCGCGCCGCCCAGGACGGCATTGGTATGTTTAAAGCCCATGATGATCCTATTGAAGCTTCACGCGCGGGTCGAACAGCGGATACAGCAGATCCACCACCAGGTTGACCGCCACGTACAAGAGCGCGATGAACAGCAGGCAGCCCTGCACCACGGGGTAGTCCCGCGCATAGATGCTTTCCACCAGCAGCCGCCCGATGCCCGGCAGCGTGAACACGGTCTCGATCACCGCGGCGCCCGACAGCAGATGGCCCAGCATCAGGCCGATCACCGTCAAGGTGGGGCCGAACGAATTGGGCAGCACATGGCGCAGCATGACGCGCTTTTCCGGCAGGCCCTTGGCGCGCGCATGCGCCACGTATTCCAGCCGCAGCGTCTCGATGGTGCTGGCGCGCATCATGCGCGTGATGGCCGCGATTTCCGTCAGCACGATGGCGCAGACCGGCAGCACCAGATACCGCGCCGCGCCCAGTCCGCCCTGGGCGATGGATTCGAAGCCATACACCGGCAGCCAGTTCAGCTTCACGCCAAACAGCCAGATCAGCAGGATGCCGACCCAGAAGCTGGGCATGGACACGAACAGGATCGAGGTCGACACGATGGCGGTGTCGGCGCGGCGGTTCTGGCGCCAGGCGGCCACCATGCCGGCGGGCACCGCCACCAGGCAGGCCAGCAGCGTGGCGGTCAGCACCACCTGGGCCGTCACCGCAAAATGCGTCAGCACCAGATGCATCACGGGTTCGCGCCGCGCGATGGACATGCCCAGGTCGCCCTGCAGCGCGTTGCCCACCCAGATCAGGAACTGCTCGCCTACAGGACGGTCCAGTCCCAGCGCGTGGCGCATTTCCGCCAGCAGCGCCGGGTTGTCGATATCGCCCAGCATCAGCGACGCAGGATCCCCGGGGATCGCGCGTATCAGCGCGAACACGAGCACCGTGACGACGATCACGGTGGGCACCGACGCCGCGATGCGCTTGAGTAGATAGCCCAGCACGGCGCCTCAGTTCTTGGTCACGTTGAAGAAACGCGGCTTGCGCAGCGGCCAGCCGGTAAAGCCCTGCAGCTTGCTGGAAACGACCACATAGCCGGGCTTGTTGTAGTACATCAGCAGCGGCGTGTCGCGCAGCATCAGGGCATGCAGCTTGTCGAAGGCCTGCTTACGCACGGCAGGATCGGATTCGGCTTCTATGCCTTCCAGGATGGCCGCGGCCTCCGGACTTTCCCACTGGGCCATGGGCGTTTTGGACTTATCGCCGATCACGTCGCGGAACATCAGCGCCGGCTCCGTGCGCGCGGAATACGCGAATGCCATCAGCTGGAACTTGCCTTCGCGGAAGTTGGTCACCTGGGTGCCCCATTCCAGCATGTCCAGCTCGGCCTTGATGCCGGCCTTGCCCAACAGCTGCTGCGTCACCACCGCGACGCGGTACAGGTAGGGATAGCGCTTGTTGGCCTGCAGCTTCAGGGGCTCGCCGCGGTAGCCGGCGGCATCGAGCAGGCGCTTGACCTCTTTCAGGTTCTTCTCGTAGCCGGCGCGGTCGGCCTCGGAGTAGTAGACGCTGGCCGCGGGCACCAGGGACGGGTTATAGGCCGCCTGGCCGTTATTCAAAGCCTTGGCGATGCCGGGAAAGTCCAGCGCCAGCGCGATGGCGCGGCGCATGTTCACATCCGACAGCAACGGCGCGCGCGTCTGCATCAGCAGGTTGACGGTGTCCAGGCCCTGCTCGGTGACGATGTTCCAGCGCGGGTCCTTGGCCGGCAGATTGTCTTCGTCCGCGTTGTAGGCGTCGACCTGCCCCGCCATGAGCGCCGCCTTCTGCGCGGCCGCATCCGGAATCACCACGAAGCGCACATTGGCCCGCGCCACTTTCTTGCCGGCCATGCCGCTGGGCGCTTCCTCGCGCGGCTTGTAGCCGGCGTACGGCGTCAGCAGCAGGTACTGTTCCTTCTTCCATTCCGCCAGCACGTAAGGACCGGTGCCGATGGGCCTGGCCCACTTGCCGTCGGCGTCGACGCTCTTGGCGCTCAGCACCGGCATCGGGCACTGCACGCTGGCCATCTGGTCCAGGAACAGCGCGTAGGGCTGCTCCAGCCTGAACACCACGGTGGCCGGATCGGGCGTCTCCACCGCCACGACCTTGGCGCCCTTGCTGCCGTCGTAGAGGTTCTTGCAGGAGTACTCGGACTGGGCGCCGTTGAGGTAGTCGTAGGTCCATTTGACGTCGGCCGAGGTCATGGGCGTGCCGTCATGGAAGGTAACGCCCTGGCGCAGCTTGAAGGTATAGGCGCGCTTGTCGTCGGACAGCGTCCAGCTGTCGGCCAGCATGGGGGCCACGCTCATGTCGGCGCGCAGCGCCACCAGGGACTCCACCACGTGCGCCAGCACGTTGTCGGTGGAAGTGTTGCGGGACCGCCCGCCGGGCAGCGTGGTCGGCGTGCCCGACCCTTCGGCGTAGCGGATTTCTGGCGCGGCGGCCTGCGCCCGCACGGCGGCGGGCAGAGCGGCCACGGCGGCGGCCAGCGCGGCGGACAACAGCAGCGCGTTCTTGGCGCGCGTAGCATGCGAATTCATAGGGATCACTCCAGGCGCGGCGCTCGCCGCATACGGGTCTGGGGGCCGGCTCAGAAGAGCCGGTACTCCGCGAAGTTGCGTCCTTCGTAGGGCTTGCGCGCGATCCACATCACGCCGCTGGCCGGCTCCATCAAGGTGGTGGCCACCGTGGCCGAGATGCTGTCGAAACTGGCCGGCTTGGGCGAACGCAGCACGCCGTCGGGCGCGGCGAAGTCGTCGGCCAGGATGCGCTTGACCGTGTCCCAGTCGATGCCGCCCGTGGCGCGCGCCAGCATGTCCTGCACACGGCGCTGGCGGTAGATCGAATCCGGATTGGCCGCCAGCCCTTTGTCGAACAGCTTGGCGCGCGCGGGCGGGCTGATCCAGTGGTTGGCATGTACCAGCAGGCCGTCCTCGGGGGTAATCCAAAAGATTTCGTCGGGCGAGCACTCCAGGTCGACCGCCTCGCCCTGCGCCTGCGCCAGCATCAGGTTGTTGGAGCAAAAGCGGCGCGAGGCCCACAGCACCTTCATGGCGTTGCAGATGTTGCTGGCTTCCAGCATCTTGCGCCGCACCAGCACCAGCGGCACCTCGGCGGGGCGCTGATAGTCGTGTTCGCAAGACAGGAAATTGCCGGACAGGGAAACGCCCGCGCTGTTGAAACCGTGGCGCGCGAGGCTGCCGGCTTCCGTGAACACCAGCAGGTCGGGGCCGTCTTCGCGGCGCATGCGCAGCACGATGCCGGTGTCCACGCATTCCTCGCGCCAGTCCCAGTTATGGGCATGCATGAGCTTGCCGCCGGCGGCGGCCTCGGGCAGCACGACCAGGCCGGTGCAGCCATCGTCCAGCCCCTTGCGGGCGCGGCCCAGCTCGGCATGGCCGAACATCATTTCGGTGCGGCAGTTGATGACCACCACATCCTCCAGCGCCTGGCCCGATCCGTCGGCGATGCCGCGCAGCTCTTCCAGGTAGGCCGCGTCATAGTCGCCCACCACCGGCACCATGGCGGCGGCCAGTTCCTTCAAGCGGTCCGCGGCAACGCCGCGCCGCTCCAGCTGCCCGCGGTAGAGGGCCACGCTGCGCGCCACGCGCTCGGGGACGGCGGCGCCATGCTGGCGGCCCCGCTCGTATGGGCTGCCCTGTACATCGACCAGGGGGAAGGGGGTGGGCAAAGTCACGGCTCAAGGCTCCGGAGCAAGGTTCAAGACGGTCAAATTTTGTACTAATATAAGAAAAAGTTCAATACAAGGGTTTCCCCGGGGCCACTATCGCGAACGTTGCGCGCGTAGCTCTCCGGTACCATTCCGACTCCGTCGCCCTTCGCGCCCATCCTTCATGTCCAACGCCGCTCCCGCCCGCCCCACTCCGCTGCAAGTCGACCTGGCGCGCCTTATCGCGGAAGACATCGTGGCCCGGCGCCATGCGCCCGGCGACCACCTGTCCGAGGAAACGTTGGCCGCGAGCTACGAGGTGTCGCGCACGCCCGTGCGCGGCGCGTTGAAGCTGCTGGCTGCGCAGGGCCTCATCACGCACCGCCCCAACAGCGGCTACACGGTAGCGGCGCACGCGGCGGCCGCGCCCCCAGCCATCGAGGGCGCCGGCCCCACCCAGGACGAGCTATACCGGCGCCTGATCGATGACCGCGCCTCGCGCGAGCTGCCGGAAACCTTTACCGAGCGCGACCTGCAACAGCGCTATCCAGCGCCGCGCAGCGTGCTGACCAAGACCTTGTTGCAGCTCTCCGCGGACGGCCTGATCGAGAAGCGCAAGGGCCATGGCTGGCAATTCGCGCCGTCGCTGGAAAACCGCGACGCGCTCAACGAGAGCTACCGCTTCCGCATGACGATCGAATGCGCCGGCCTGCTGGAACCCACGTTCCGCCTGGACCGCGAGGCGCTGGCCCGCATGCGCGCCGCGCATGAAGCGCTGGCCGCGCGCAGCGACGCCGACATCTCGGCCACCGAGTTCTTCAATCTCAACGCCTCGTTCCACGAAATGCTGGCCCGCTTCTCGGGCAACCGCTACATCCTGCAGGCGGTGCAGCAGCAGAACCAATTGCGCCGGCTGGAAGAGCATGCCGCGTTCTACCGCGACGCGCGCTTCATCAACTCCAGCAGCGAACACCTGCAGATCATCGACGCGCTCGAGGCCGGCGACCAGGAGTGGGCTTCGCAGCTCATGCGGCGCCACTTGAAGACCTCGCTGCAAGTGTCCTGACACCCTCTCCGCTTTCATTCATCCGCCAGCCCGCCGTCGCGGGCCCTCGGCACGCATGGCGTCCGCATTGCGAGTACCTTCGGGTCTTCTTGTATTGTATTTATCAATTGATTAATACAAAATAGAAAGCCCGAATATCTCTTCACGCCGGAACACCCATGCCATCGTCAGCGCCTCATCCCACTCCCGCCATCAACGCCGAAGCCTATTGGATGCCCTTCACCGCGAACCGCCGCTACAAGCGCGCGCCCGTGCTGTTCAGCGCCGCCGAGGGCATGCACTACATCCGGCCGGACGGACGCCGCGTGCTGGACGGCATTGCGGGCCTGTGGTGCGTGAACGCCGGACACCGCCGCCCGGAAATCGTCGAGGCCATCGCCCGCACCGCCCATGAACTGGACTACGCGCCGTCGTTCCAGATGAGCCATCCCCTGGCCTTCGAGCTGGCCGAGTCCTTGCGCCAGGAAGCGCCCGCCGGATTCTCCAACGTGTTTTTCTCGAACTCCGGATCCGAAGCGGTGGACACCGCGCTGAAGATCGCGCTGGGCTATCACCGCGCGCGCGGACAGGGCCAGCGCGTGCGCCTGATCGGGCGCGAGCGCTCGTACCACGGGGTGGGGTTCGGCGGCCTGTCGGTGTCGGGCATCGCCGGCCACCGCAAGCCTTTCGGCAATCTGCTGCCCTACGTGGACCACCTGCCGCACACCTATGACCGCAGCCAGATGGCCTACACGCGCGGCCAGCCGGACTGGGGCGCCCACCTGGCCGATACGCTGGAGCGCATCGTCGCGCTGCATGACGCCTCCACCATCGCGGCCGTCATCGTGGAACCCGTGGCGGGCTCGACCGGCGTGCTGGTGCCGCCCAAGGGCTATCTGCAGAAGCTGCGGCAGATCTGCGACGCGCACGGCATCCTGCTGATCTTCGACGAAGTGATCTGCGCCTTCGGCCGCATCGATGGCGCGTTCGCCTCATCGCACTTCGGCGTCACGCCCGACATCATCACCAGCGCCAAGGGGCTGACCAACGGCGCCATCCCCATGGGCGCCACGCTGGTGCAGCAGCATGTCTACGATGCGTTCATGCAGGGGCCGGACAGCGCCATCGAGCTGTCGCATGGCTACACCTATTCCGGCCATCCCGTGGCCTGCGCCGCCGGCCTCGCGACCCTGGACATCTGCCGCCGCGAAGGCCTGTTCCAGCGCAGCCGCGAACTCTGGCGCTATTGGGAAGACGCGGCGCACAGCCTGAAGGGACTGCCGCACGTAGTGGACATCCGCAACATCGGCCTCCTGGCCGCCATCGAACTCGAACCGCTGGAAGGCAAGCCCGGCCAGCGGGCGTACGCCGTGCACCAGGCCTGCCTGGAACGCGGCTGCCTGATCCGTTCGGCGGGCGACACCATGCTGTTGTCGCCCCCGCTCATCATCGAGCGCGCGCAGATCGACGAATTGTTCTCGGTCTTGTCGGATGTGCTGCGCGGGGACGCCTGAGCGCCCGCCCCGCTTATGCCAGGTGCCGGGTCACCGCCTGGACCACCTGCCGCACGTCAGCGGCGGACACGTCCAGGTGCGTGACCAGGCGGGTCGGGCCGCCATACACAGCCCGCATCTGGATACCGTCAGCCGCCAGCTTGGCGGTGAGTTCATCGCAGCGCGCGGGCTCGAATTCCGCGAACACCATGTTGGTGTCCTGGCTCAATACCTTTACGCCCGGAATGGCGCGCAGCCCTTCTGCCAGCAGCCGGGCGTTCTCGTGGTCTTCGGCCAGGCGCTCCACGTTGTGCTCCAGCGCATACAGGCAGGCCGCGGCCAGCACGCCAGCCTGGCGCAAACCGCCGCCCAGCATCTTGCGCCAGCGGCGGGCGCGGGCGATGAGTTCGACGCTGCCGACCAGCACCGACCCCACGGGCGCGCCCAGGCCCTTGGAAAAACAGATGGACACCGTGTCGAAAGGCGCGCACAAGTCCGCCACCGGCTTGCCGCTGGCGACGGCCGCGTTGAACACGCGAGCGCCGTCCAGATGCGTCGCCAGGCCATGCTGGCGCGCCCAGTCGGTCGCGGCCTGCACGTAGCTGGCCGGAATCAGCTTTCCGTGGAAAGTATTCTCCAGCGCCAGCAAGCGGGTGCGGGCGAAATGCGCGTCGCCCTCGGGCTTGAGCGCCGCGGTCAACTTGTCCAGCGGCAAGGAGCCGTCCGCCGCATGTTCTATGGGCTGCGGCTGGATGCTGCCCAGCACGGCCGCCCCGCCCCCTTCGTACTTATAGGTGTGCGCAAGCTGGCCCACCAGGTACTCGTCGCCGCGCTCGCAATGGGCCATCAGAGCCCCCAGATTGCTTTGCGTGCCGGAGGGGAAAAACAGCCCGGCCGCCTTGCCCGTGCGCTCGGCAACCGCCTCCTGCAGGCGGATCACGGTCGGGTCATCGCCCATCACGTCATCGCCCAGGGGCGCGCAGACCATGGCCTGCAACATGGCTGCGGATGGCCGGGTGACTGTGTCGCTACGCAGATCGATCATGGAAAATCCCAGGATAGGAAAAGGAATATGGAAAGCGCTTATTCGGCGCGCGCCGCCGGCGCCGCGCGGCTCACTACCCAGATGCCGGCCAGTATCAGCGCCATGCCGCCCAGCTCAGCCGCGGTAGGCTGCTCGGACAGCAGCGCCCAGGCGAACAGCATGGCCACGACTGGCACGCCCAGGCTGGACAGGCCTGCGATCGACGCCGGCACCAGTCGCACCACCAGCAGCCACAACAACCAGCCCGCGGCGGTCGCGATCAGCACGATGTAGGCCATGCCGGCCCAGAGCTGCCAGCCCCACTGGGCCGGCATCTGCGGCACCAGAAAGGCGACCGGCGTCATGACCAGTCCGCCCAGCAGCATCTGCCAGGCGGTGAATGTCATCACATCGGGCGCGTGCCGCTCGAACATGCGCTTGGACAGCACGGTGCCCACGCCCCAGCACAGGCCGCTGCCCAGCCCCAGCAACACGGGCCGGATATCGCCCAGGCCGTTCCAGGGTTCGACGAAGCAGACCAGCCCGATGGCGGCCAGCGCAATGCCCACCCCATGCCGCGCCGTGGGACGTTCGCCCAGCAGCCACCACGCGAAGAGGATCACCCAGAACGGCATCGTGTACGCCATGAGCGAGACCTTGCCCACGCCGCCCGACACCAGCGCCGTCTGTACAAACCCCTGGAATCCGGCCGTCTGCGTCAGGCCGATCAGCAATGTCAGCTTCCAGGGCGGCATCGCCAGCGGCCGCCGCATTGCGATGGCCAGCGCGAACAGCACCAGGCCGCCCGAAACGTAGCGCAGCGCCACGAAGTCGAAGGGACCGATGTAGGGAACGATCAGTTTCATCGCGATCCAGCTGCCCGCCCAGACCAGGATGGTGCTGAACATCAGGGCTAGCCCTGCTCGATCGAAACTGCTGCGGCTCACTGGCACGGCTCCGTGGGAAAAAATTCTGGGCGCGAAAAAGCAAATACGCCCGTACCGGCGATTCCGATACGGGCGTATGACATTATGCGCCTGCCTTGCCTCCCGCGGAGGCTGCAGGCGGGCCGTTCCCGTCCATCAAGTGGACGGGAAGGATCACAGCGACTTGGCCAACTGATCCAGGATGGCCGGATTCTCCAGCGTGGAAACGTCCTGCGTGATTTCCTCGCCCTTGGCGACCACGCGCAACAGGCGGCGCATGATCTTGCCCGAGCGGGTCTTGGGCAGGTTGTCGCCGAAGCGGATGTCCTTGGGCTTGGCGATGGGGCCGATTTCCTTGGCCACCCAGTCGCGCAGCACCTTGGCGATGGCTTGCGCCTCTTCGCCTTCCGGACGCGAACGCTTGAGCACCACGAAGGCCACCACGGCTTCGCCCGTCGTGTCGTCCGGACGGCCCACCACCGCGGCTTCCGCCACCAGTTCGTGCGCCACCAGCGCGGACTCGACTTCCATCGTGCCCAGGCGGTGGCCGGACACGTTCAGCACGTCGTCGATGCGGCCCATGATCCAGAAATAGCCGTCGGCATCGCGCTGCGCGCCGTCGCCGGCCAGGTAGTAGCCGCGCAGTTCCGAGGGAAAGTAGCTCTTCTTGAAACGCTCCGGGTCACCCCAGATGTTGCGGATCATGGCGGGCCACGGACGCTTGATGACCAGGAAGCCGCCATTGCCCTGCTCCACGTCGCCGCCGGTCTCGTCGACGATGGCGGCGGCGATGCCCGGCAGCGGCAAGGTGCAGGAACCCGGCTTGGTCGGCGTGGCGCCAGGCAGCGGCGTGATCATGTGGCCGCCGGTCTCGGTCTGCCACCACGTGTCCACGATGGGGCAACGTTCGCGGCCGATGTTCTTGTGGTACCACATCCAGGCTTCGGGATTGATGGGCTCGCCCACCGTGCCGATGATGCGCAGGCTGTCCAGGTCGTAGTTCTGCGGATGCGCTTCGGGCGCGGCCTCGGCGGCCTTGATCAGCGAGCGGATCGCGGTGGGCGCGGTGTAGAAGGTGGTGACCTTGTGGCGCACGATCATGTCCCAGAAGCGGCCGGCGTTGGGATAGGTCGGCACGCCTTCGAACACCACCTGCGTCAGGCCGGCGGCCAGCGGACCGTAGGTGATGTAGGTGTGGCCGGTGACCCAGCCCACGTCGGCCGTGCACCAGTACACGTCGTCCTTGCGGGCGTCGAAGGTCCACTTCACCGTCAGCAGCGCCCACAGCAGGTAGCCCGCCGAGGAATGCTGCACGCCCTTGGGCTTGCCGGTGGAGCCGGAGGTATAGAGGATGAAGAGCGGATGCTCGGCGTTGACCGGCACGGGTTCGCAGGTGTCGGGCTGGCCGGCTTCGACGTCGTGCATCCAGAGGTCGCGGCCTTCGTTCCATTGCACCTTGCCGCCGGTGCGGCGGTACACGATGACCTTGCTCACGGCCTCGCAGCCGCCCATGGTGAAGGCTTCTTCGACCGCGGGCTTCAGCGGGATGGTCTTGCCGCCGCGCACCTGCTCGTCGGCGGTGATGACCAGGGACGCGCCCACGTCCATGATGCGCTCCTGCAGGCTCTTGGCCGAGAAGCCGCCGAACACCACCGAGTGCGTCACGCCCAGGCGCGCGCAGGCCTGCATGGCCACCACGGCTTCGATCGACATGGGCATGTAGATGATGGCGCGGTCGCCCTTCTTGTAGCCCAGCGCCTTCATGCCGTTGGCAAAGCGGCAGACGCGCGCCAGCAGTTCACGGTAGCTGACCTTGTTGACCTTGCCGTCGTCGGTTTCAAAGATGATGGCGGTCTTGTCGGCATTGCCGTTGGTCAGGTGCACGTCCAGACAGTTGGCCGACACGTTCAATTCGCCATCGCCGAACCAGCGGTAGAACGGCGCGTCCGATTCGTCCAGGACCTGCGTGAACGGCTTGGTCCACTGCAGGTTGTCGCGCGCCTGCCCGGCCCAGAATCCGTCGAAATCGTTTTCGACCTGCGCGCACAGCGCGTTGTAGGCCTCCATGCTGGGAATCGCGGCGCCTTCTGCTGCGCGCTCGGGCGGCGGGAACACCCGGGTTTCCACCAGTACGGACTCAATAGCGTTCGACATGATCTTTGTCTCCAATCGGTAATTCTGTTTGTTTGTGCCGCTTGTTCATTACCCAACCGCAACCGTATCGCCGCGCTCTTACGGGCACCTTACGCAAAATGCGGGCCGGAGCCCGCGGCGCAAGGCCGGCGCCGGGTAATCAAGGCGTGCCGCCGCGCTCTCGACGCGGCGGCACCGGACAGTCCATAAGGATAGCAGCCTGCGCGAACGGCGCGCCTCAGGCGGCGCGCCGTTCCAGCCCGCGCTTCACGTCCACGCGCGACAAAAGGATGAGGCCGCCCACGAAGAACAGGCCGGTCACCAGGATCGCAAGCCGGTGGTTGCCGTGCGTGGCCCAGGTCACCAGGCCGTAGGTCAGCGGACCGATCACCGCGGCCAGTTGCACCGCGAAGGTCCACAGCGAGTAGAACTCTGCCAGCCGGCCGGCGGGCGCCAGCGCGCCGGTCATGGCGCGGCCCGCGCTCTGCGTGGTGCCCATGCACAGCCCGGCCAACGTGGCCGCGACCCAGAACACGGGCGCGGTCACGGCGGCGTAGGCCACCAGCACCATCACGATCCAGCCGCACAGCGTCAGGGCCAGCGCCGGCTTGTGGCCGATGCGGTCCTGCACGTAGCCGAACGAAAACGCGCCGGCCGCCGCGCCGATGTTTACGGTGAACACCAGCAGCATGATCTGCGGCGTGGTGAAGCCCATGACCTCCGAGGCATAGACCGCGGCCAGCGTGATCACCACCGAAATGCCCGCCTGGTAGCAGGCGATGCACATGAGCAGGCGGCGGAACTCCGGAAAATGCTGCCCGGTTTCGCGCCAGGCATAGGCCAGGCGCTTGAGCATGTGCAGCGCCTCCTGCTTGCCGGCCTGCGGCTTCGCGCGTTCGCGCAGCAGGAAGAAGGACGGCAGCGCCGCCAGCGCGAACACCGCGCACGTGACCACGATGACCCACGGCACGAAATGCTCGGCCGTCTCGCCACGCCCCTCGGCCAGCGTCACGACCACCAGCGACAAGCCCAGCGTGAGCATGCCGCCGCAATAGCCGAAGCTCCAGCCCCAGCCCGAAACGCGGCCCAGCGCGGAGGGCCGCGCAAGCTCCGGCAGGAAGGCCGCGACCACGGATTCGCCGACGCAATAGCAGTAGTTGGAAATGACGATGGCGGCCAGCGCCAGCCAGACGTCCCCGGGCCCGGCCTGCGTCAGCACCAGCGTAGCGGCCACGCAACCCACCGTGCTCGAAAACAGCAGGCGGCGCTTGCTGGCGCGCGCATCGGCGCGGGCGCCCAGCGTGGGCATGGTCAGCATGATGAGGAGATAGGACAGCGACAGCGCCGCGGTCCAGGCCAGCGTGGCCCAGGGCGCGCGCCCGCCGACCACACCGACGAAATAGGTGCTGAACACCGCCGTGAGGATCACGGTGGTGTAGCCGGAATTGGCGAAGTCGTACATGGCCCAGGCCCAGACCTCGCGTTTGGCCACGCCGGGATTCAGGGGGCCGTCGCCCCCTGCCCCGGCGTTCTGCGCGGATGCGCCGGCCGGCGCATCCGACGGCTCGCCGTGGCTCATAGGCCCAGGGCGGCGATGCCAGCTTGAGCGATCAGCACGTCTTCGCTCGACTTCACGCCCGACACGCCGACCGCGCCGACCACATGGCCATCGGCCACGACCGGCACGCCGCCTTCCAGCAGGCCGTCGATCAAGGGGGCCGACAGGAACGAAACGCGGCCATTGTTGATCATTTCCTCGTAGACGCGCGATTCGCGGCGGCCGAGCGCCGCGGTCTTGGCCTTGGCCGGCGCGATGTGCGCCGAAATCGGAGCCGCGCCGTCCAGGCGCAGCATGCCCAGCAGATGGCCGCCATCATCGACCACGGAGATCGTGACGGCCCACTTGTTCTGCAGGGCGTGTGCTTCGGCCGCAGCCAAAATCCTCTTGACGTCTTCGGCGCTCAGCACGGGCTTGGTATTCATTGCAGCGACTCCTTTATTTGTTCCAGGGCGGTGGGATCTTCTATGGTGGTCAGATCGCCGGGATCGCGTCCTTCGCATACCGCGACGATCGCGCGGCGCAGGACCTTGCCGGAACGGGTCTTGGGCAATGCGCCCACGAACCGGATCCTGGCGGGCCTAGCCACCGCTCCCAGCTGCTCTTCCACCAGCCGCATGATATCGCCTTCCAGGCGCTTTGCCCCTTCCTCGGTTTCGGCTCCGGCGGGATTCTTGAGCACGGCGAACGCCATCGCAACCTGGCCCTTGAGCGAGTCCGCCACGCCCACGACCGCGCATTCGGCAATCGCGTTGTGGCTATTGACGGATTCCTCGATCTCGCGCGTGCCCAGCCGGTGGCCCGCCACATTGATCACATCATCCGTGCGCCCCAGGATGAACCAGTAGCCGTCGGCGTCCACCAGGCCCCAGTCGAAGGTCGAATACACCTGGCGGCCGGGAATGGAGGTGAAGTAGGTCTGCACGAAGCGCTCGTCGTCGCCCCAGATGGTGGACATGGCGCCCGGCGGCAGCGGCGGCACGATGGCCACCACGCCTTTCTGGTCGGGGCCCAGATCCTCGCCCGTGGACTCGCTGACGATGCGCGCGTCAAAGCCATATACCGGGAACGACGGGCTGCCGAAGCGCGTCGGGACCTTTTCCACACCAGGCTGGGCCGACAGGATCGGCCAGCCCGATTCCGTCTGCCAGTAGTTGTCAATGATGGGCTTGCCCAGGCCGCCCGAGATCCATTGCGCGGTCGGCTCGTCCAGCGGTTCGCCCGCCAGATAGACCGCACGCAACGAGGACAGGTCGTGGCGCTTGAGCAGCTCCGGATCCTGGCGCTTGAGCACGCGCACCGCGGTCGGCGCCGAGAACAGGGTGTTGACGCCGAACTGCTCCACCAGCTTCCACAGGATGGCGCCGTCCGGACGCACCGGGGTGCCTTCATACAGCACCGTCGCCTGCCCGCCGATCAGGGGGCCGTAGATGATGTACGAATGGCCCACCACCCAGCCGATGTCGCTGGTGCAGAAGAAGGTGTCGCCGGCGCGGCCGTCGAACAGGTATTCCATGGACGAGGCCAGCGCCACGGCATAGCCGCCGGTATCGCGCTGCACGCCCTTGGGCTTGCCGGTGGTGCCGGAGGTATAGAGGATATAGCTGGGCTCCGAGGACTCCAGCCATTCCACCGGCACCCGCGCGCCCAGGTGGCGCTGGCGCAGCGTCTCGTAATCCAGGTCGCGTCCTGCGACGGGTTCGAACGGCGCCAGGCCGCGGTCGAACACCACCACCGAGGCCGGCGGCGTCTTGGCCAGCGCCAAGGCACGGTCCAGCAGCGGTTTGTAGGGCACGACCTTGCCGCCGCGCGAACCGCCGTCGGTGCAGACCACCACTTTGGGCGCCGCGTCGTCGATGCGCTGGGCCAGGTTGACCGAGGCGAAGCCGCCGAACACCACCGAATGCACCGCGCCGATCCGCGCGCACGCCAGCATGGTGAACACGGCTTCCGGCACCATGGGCATGTACAGCAGCACCCGGTCGCCGCGCCCCACCCCGAGCTCCTTGAGCATGGCAGCGGCGGCGTTGACCTCTTCATACATTTCCTGGCGCGTGTAGACGCGCTCGCGGTCGACCTCGGTGGACACCCAGATCAGGGCCGGCGTTTCAGCCTGGGTCGGCAGCCAGCGGTCGACGGCGTTGTAACAGAGATTGGTGCGCCCGCCCGTGAACCACTTGGCGAACGGCGGCCGGGAGAAGTCCAGCACGGACTCGAACGGCGTCTCCCAGTGGATGCGGCCGGCCTCTTCCCGCCAGAACGCGTCGCGGTCATGTATCGAGCGGTAATGGAAATCCCGGGTTTTTTGCATTTATGTCTCCTGTTATCTTTCTTAGGCCTTAAGGCTGATTGATTTCTTCTCTGATCCTTCGGTCATTCTGGTAGGCAAACCTTGCACGAGGCTTGCCGCAAGTCAAAATGTTCTACCAAATGTCCACGCTGCATGGACATTAACGCCGGTTTCGTAACTAACTGGTCTTAAAAGTTTGGTAGAATCCCCGCGAAGTTGTAGAACAATGTTGATTTTGCTGACATCTCGGCCACATTCACGGCGAATTCCGTGTTTTTTGCCGTTATCTGCAAATCACCCCCAGGCGCATGCATCGACACTCCAACCACGCGAGACTGAATTCATCCTCCGGCCAAGCAACTCGCGGTCTGCGCTTGCTGGCGTTGGTTGCATGCGTGGTGGGTCTGGCAGGTTGTGCCGCTACAAATCAAAAGTCAACCGCCCATACGTCCGAGATTGACCCCTACGAGACGGAATGGGTCGCCACCTCCGATGATCCCATCGGCGTACTGGTAAGCCAGAAATTCAAGCGCGAACGCCAGAAGACCCACTCGGGCGTCAGCAGCGACAACGCCCTGGTCAGCGAAGCCCTGAACCATCTGGGCATCCGCTACCGCTTCGGCGGCAATTCCCCCGATACCGGATTCGACTGCAGCGGCCTGGTGACCTACACCGCCGAACGTTCGCTGGGCCTGAAGCTGCCCCGCAACGCCGCCGAGATGGCGCAGCAAGGCGTCTCGGTCGCCAAGAACGAACTGAAGGCCGGCGACCTGGTCTTCTTCAATACGCTGGGCCGCCGCTACTCGCACGTGGGCATCTACCTGGGCGACGACCGCTTCGTGCACTCGCCCAGCGCTGGCGGCGTGGTCCGCGTCGAAAACATGACCATGGCCTACTGGTCCAAGCGCTACAACGGCGCGCGCCGCCTGGACAACAGTCTGATGGCGTCCGCCCGCGCCTCCAACTGACACATTCCCAGGATAGCCGCCAGGCTCTCCCCGCTACAAGCAAAACGCCGCCGGACTTTCCAGTCCGGCGGCGTTTTTCCATCTCTTCGCGGCGCTTTGGGCCGCAGGCCGTTTCGGCCTCCCCAGTTTTTTGTTTGGCGGCGGCAGACCGTGTCTTCAGTGCACAGAGCCAGCCCGCTGGCACAGGCCGCATTGCTGCAGGGCCTGCTGCATGCTGCATACCGAACGCCGACAAGCGACGACCCGGATGCCGCCACGTTGCGCGGCGTTGCGGAAGGTTTTCATGACGTTGTGGCCCAGGAAGTCGGTCAGCAGGATGACCAGCTGGGTGCCCGAGGGCAGTTGCAACGTCTTCTTTTGATGCGAGGGATCACGCCCGCTGATGTGGTGCGTGATCGAAATATTGTGTCCTTTGAGCAGATCCGGGATGTTGCCAAGGCGGTCGGCGCCCACTACCACTGCACTTAATCCTGCCGTCATGATGAACCTCACTGGGTCGTTGAGACTGGATGTAATGATAATGATTCCTATTTTTTAGTCAACTTAAATGAGATCAGTTCTTATTTAATTATTTTTATGAGCCCATGAAAGGGGATAGCGCGGACCGCGACGCATCAAGAAAAAAGGCGCGCCGCCCAATGGCGCCGCGCCTCTCGCCCCGTGAAACGGATGCCTACTTGGGCGTGCCCTGCACCGCTTCGGTCACCACCGCGCGGGTCAGCGAAGGCGCCAGCATCTCCAGGAAGGTGTAGACGTAGTCACGCAGGAACACGCCTGCCTTCACGCCGACGCGGGTCGTATGCGTGCCGAACAGATGGCCCACCGGCAGGCCCACCAGGTTGCTGTCGCGGCGCGGATCGTAGGCTACGCCGGCGATGATGCCAATGCCCAGGCCCACGTCGACATAGGTCTTGATGACGTCGGCGTCGATGGCTTCCAGCACGATGTCTGGGTGGATACCCTGGTTGGCGAAGATCTCATCGATGGTGCTGCGGCCGGTGAAGGCGCGGTCGTAGGTCACGATGGGATACTCGGCCAGCTGCGCCAGCGACAGGCGCTTGGCTGCGCTGGAGGTCAGTTCGGCCAGAGGATGGTCCGGGCGCACCACCACGGTGTGTTCCCAGGCATAGACCGGCAAGGTCGCCAGGCCCGGCGTCAAGGCCAGCGATTCCGTCGCCAGGGCCAGGTCGGCCTGCTCATGCAGCACCATTTCGGCCAGTTGCGCGGGGCTGCCTTCGGCCAGCGACAGGTGCACCTTGGGGAATTGCTTGCGGAACGCGGGAATCACGCGCGGCAGCAGATAGCGCGCCTGAGTGTGGGTGCAAGCGATGACAAGGCCGCCTTCGTCGCGGCGCGCGAACTCGTCGCTGACCTTCTTCAGGTTGTCCACTTCGCGCATGATGCGGTCGATGACCTGCGACACCGCCAGGCCGGGCTTGGTCAGCCCCTTGATGCGCTTGCCGTGCCGTTCGAAGATCTTGATGCCCAGTTCGTCCTCGAACTCGATGATCGCCTTGGAGACGCCGGGCTGCGAGGTATAGAGCATCCGGGCGGCTTCGGTCAGGTTGAAGTCGCGCCGGATGGTTTCGCGGACAAAACGAAATTGCTGCAGGTTCATGAATTGGCCCCTGTTAGACGGGCCAATTATAAGTAATAAGGACGCCTTGTTATATAACTTATTTATATAAGCTTACATGCAAGGCGTCCCCAGTTCAGCGCATCGAGATCGTGGTGTTCACGCTCTTGGCATGGGCCGACCAACGCGCCGTGACGGTCTTGGTCTGCGTCCAGAACTGCACGGCCTGCTTGCCGTTGGGACCCAGGTCGCCCAGTTTGGAGCCGCGCGAGCCGGTGAAGCTGAACCAGGCCACCGGCACCGGGATCGGCACGTTGATGCCGACCTGGCCGACGTCGATGTTGTTCTGGAAGTAGCGCGCCGCGCCGCCATCCTGGGTGAACAGCGCCACGCCGTTGCCGTTGGGATTGCGGTTGATGAACGCAACCGCGTCCTCCAGCGTTTCCACGCCCACCACGCACAGGACCGGCCCGAAGATTTCCTCGGTGTAGATGGTCATGTTTTCGGTGACGCCGTCGAAAATCGTCGGGCCCACGAAGTTGCCCTGCTCAAAGCCGGCGACCTTCAGGCTGCGGCCGTCCAGCAGCAGCTTGGCGCCTTCATCCACGCCCTTCTGGATCAGGCTTTCGACGCGCTTCTTGGCGTTGGGCGAAACGAGAGGGCCGAGATCCGCTTCGCGGTCCATGCCGGAATTGACCTTGAGCTTCTTCGAGCGTTCGACGAAGTCAGGCAGCCAGTTGCGGGCTTCGCCCACCAGCACGGCCACGGACGAGGCCATGCAACGTTGGCCGGCCGCGCCGAAGGCGGCGCCCACCAGCTGGTTCAGCGCGACCTCGGGATCGGCGTCCGGCAGGATCACGCAGTGGTTCTTGGCGCCCATCATGGACTGGCAGCGCTTGCCGGCGGCGGAGGCACGGTTGTAGATCTCGGTGCCGACGCGGGTCGAACCGATGAACGAGACCGCCTTGATGTCGGGGTGTTCGCACAGGCCGTTGGCGGTTTCCGGGCCGCCGTGCACCACGTTCAGCACGCCCGGCGGCAGGCCGGCTTCCAGCGCCAGTTGCGCCAGGAACAGCGAGGACGTCGGATCCTGCTCGGAAGGCTTGAGGATGAAGGTGTTGCCGCAGGCCACGGCGATCGGGAACATGAAGCAAGGCAGCATGACCGGGAAGTTGAACGCGGTGATGCCCGCGCACACGCCCAGCGGCTGGATCAGCGTGTAGACGTCGATGCCGGAAGCGGCATTCTCGGCGTACTCGCCCAACTGCAGGTTGGCGATGGAGCATGCGTGCTCCACCACTTCCAGGCCGCGGCCGACTTCGCCCTCGGCGTCCGGCAGGGTCTTGCCGTGCTCGCGGGTGATCATTTCGGCCAGCTTGCCGGTATTGGCGCGCAGCAGTTCCTGGAACTTCAGCATGACGCGCATGCGAGCGCCCTGCCCGCTGTTGCGCCAGGTCTTGAAAGCCTCCTTGGCGTTGGAGACGGCCAGGTCCAGTTCTTCGCGCGTGGCGAAGGGCACCTTGGCAACGACCTCCTGGGTAGCGGGATTGATCACGTCCCGCCATTCGGTGGTTTTGGACTGCACGAGCTTGCCGCCGATCAATAGCGGAACGCGGGGGACTTCACTCATTTGATGCTCCTCACACTGCATGGTCGATGCGGATGGAATCCGCATACATGGATGGTGAGGCGCCGGCGGCAAGGGCCTGCCGGCGCCCCGGGTTTACTTCTTGACCAGCGGGCAGCTCGAATCCGCCAGCGGCTGGAAGGCTTCGGCGGCCGGAATGGTGGCCACCAGCTTGGAATAGTCCCAACCGCCCTTGGACTCGGACGGCTTTTTCACTTCATACAGGTACATGTCGTGGATCACGCGGCCGTCGGGACGGATGGACGCGTTGCGCATGATCGGATCCTCGATGGGCAGCGCGCGCATCTTGTCGGCTACCACCTTGCCGTCGGTGCTGCCGGAAGCGGCGACCGAGCGCAGGTAGTGCCGCACGCTGGAGTACACGCCGGCCTGCGTCATGGTGGGTTTCAGGCCGCGGAACGCTTTCTCGAAGCGCCCGGACCACTGGCGCGTGGCGTCGTCGTAATCCCAGTAGAAGCCGTCCACGTACGACAGGCCCTGGGCGCTTTCCAGGCCCAGCGCGCGCAGGTCCGACAAGAAAATCAGCAACGAGACCAGGCGCTGGCCGCCGGCCACGATGCCGAATTCGCGCGCTTGCTTGACCGCGTTGACCGTGTCCTGGCCGCCGTTGGCCAGCGCCACGACCTGGGCCTTGGAGGCCTGCGCCTGCAGCAGGTAGGACGCGAAGTCCGGCGCGTTCAGGGGATGGCGCACGCTGCCGGCGACGGTGCCGCCCAGCGCTTGCACGGCCTTGGCCGTGTCGGCTTCCAGCGAGTGGCCGAAGGCGTAGTCCACGGTGATGAAGTACCAGGATTTGCCGCCTGCCTTTACCGTGGCCTTGGCGCCGCCCGCGGACTGCGAGTAGGTATCGAACATCCAGTGGAATCCCACCGGCGAGCATTCCTTGTTGGTCAGCGCCGTGGTGGCGGGACCGGAGAACATCACCACCTTGTTCTTTTCTCGCGCAATGCCCTGCACCGCCAGCGCCACCGCGGAGTTGGTCAGGTCGGCGATGGCGGTGACGCCGTCGCGGTCGAACCATTCGCGCGCTTTGGCCGCGCCCACGTCGGCCTTGTTCTGGTTGTCCGCGGACACCAGCTCGATCTTCATGCCCTTGCATTCCGCGGCCAGGCAGTCGTCGATGGCCAACTGCGCCGCCGCCACCGAACCAGGCCCACCCATGCCGGCGTAGGTGCCAGACATGTCCGTCAGAATGCCGATCTTCACTGGCGGCTTATCCGCCGCCTGCGCCTGGCCGACCAATGCGGCGCCCAGACACAAGCCTACGGCCAGCCCGCGTGCGTGCAATTTCATGGATTTGTCTCCTGAGTTTTATTCGTTATGGCGCCGTCTACGCGGCCTGCGGTCCCGGGGTTCAGGCCCCGGAGAGCCTGGCTACAGGCCCCAAGCCCGCCGACCCAGTGTAGATGTGTGAAAATCAACAAGCAACACTAGAAATGCACATTCCTTGTGCATTCATGCACAAGCAAAATTTGCCCGGCGGCGCAGCGCGCAGCCGGGCCTGGAGAGCCGGAAAGTGCTTGATTGGGACAGCCTGAGATACTTCCTGGAAGTGGCCCGCACCCAGCGGGTGAGCGCCGCGGCGCGCAAGCTCGGGGTCGAGCACACGACCGTGTCGCGGCGCATCCGCGCGCTGGAAGCTGAGCTGGACACCCTGCTATTCGAAAAGTCGCGCGGCGCGGGCTTCGTGCTGACCGAAGACGGCCAGCGCCTGTTCGTCCATGCCGAACAGATGGAGAGCACGGTGCATTCCGCCCGCGAAAACCTGTCGGGCATCGGCCAGGCGCTGTCGGGGCACTTGCGCATCGGCGCCACCGAGGGCTTCGGCAGCTATGTGCTGACGCCGTTGGCGGCGGACTTCCAGCGGCGCTATCCGCACATCACGCTGGACATCCTGCCGGTGCCGCGCTTTGTCAGCCTGTCCAAGCGCGAAGCCGACCTGGCCATCACCATCGAGCGCCCCCAGCGCGGCCCCTATGTGTGCAGCAAGCTGTGCGACTACACGCTGCGCCTGTACGGCACGCCCGGCTATCTGGCCAGCCATCCGCCGATCCGCGAGCGCGCGGACCTGGCCGACCACACCTTCATCGGCTACGTCGACGAACTGCTGTTCAGCGAGCGGCTGCGCTATCTGGAAGACCTGCTGCCCGCCAGCAAGGTGGTATTGCGCAGCACCAGCGTGGTGGCGCAATACCACGCCGCACTGCAGGGCCAGTCGCTGGCGATCCTGCCCTGCTTCATCGCCGCGCAGGACCCGCGGCTCACGCCCGTGCTGGCGGACGAGGTCGAGATCACGCGCTCGTTCTGGATGTACTGCCATGAAGACCTGCGCAAGCTCAAACGCGTGACGGCCCTGTGGGAGTTCATTCGCAAGTCAGTGCTGAAGAACGCCGACCTGCTGGCCGGCAAGGGCGGCACGATGAAGTACCTGCCCTGAAAAAGCCGCGGCCCGCGCTGGGCGGGCCGCAAGGCGTTGGATGTGCCGGCGTCAGGCGCTGTTCTTGGGCGCTTTCACGCGCAAGCGCCGCATCAGCAGGAAGACCGTCAGCATCGCCACCAAGGCATGGATCGCCCACACGCCCACGCCAAAGCTGAGCTTGCCGTTGGAGATCCAGGCGCGCGACAGGTTCATCAGGTTCATGTAGAGCAGGCCCACCAGGCCGGCGATGAGCAGGTCGCCCGAACGTCCCAGGCGCGGGTTGACGGCGCCCAGCGGAATCGCCAGCAACGCCAGGTTCAGCGCGGCCAGTGGCAACGAGACCCGCCACATCACTTGCGACCAGCTGCTATTGGTGTTGTCCGCAATCAATTGCGAGGTCGTGCGCGCCTTGGCGGAACGCTCCGCGTTGGCGCGCGCTTCGGCCACGGGATCGCCGCCGGACTTGCTTTCGAGGCGCAGGCCGTACTTGTCGAAGTGCACCAGCCGGATCTCGGGCGTGCCCGGCTTCAGGTCATAGCGATGGCCTTCGCCCAGCACCAGGAAGCGGTCGCCGTTGGGCATGGTTTCGCTATGGGCCTTGCTGGCGGTCAGCACGCTGAGCCATTCGGGACCATTTTCGCGCGCGAATACGTTGCCCAGTTCATCGCTGGGCTCCAGCGGATCTTCGGCGAAGAACACGCGGTTGCCGCCGGACGATTCCGCGAACTGGCCGGCCGTGACCTTGGACAGGTCGGAGCGCTGCTCGAAGCGTTCGTGGTATTCGCCGATCTGGCGGTACGCCCAAGGCGCCGCCACCAGCGTCAACCCCGCCACCGCCAGCGCCACGGGGATGGCGACGCGCAGCACAGGCCGGAACCAATCGGCCAGCGAGAGGCCGCTGGCGAACCACACCACCATTTCCGATTCACGGTAATTGCGCGTGACGGTGGTGAGGACCGCAATGAAGACGGAGACCGCGAGAATGGTCGGCAATGCGGTGATGGTCGACAGCGCGGCCAGCACCACCACGACGTCCGCCCCGATGTTGCCGCCCGCTGCTTCACCGAGCAGGCGCACGAGCAACACGCTGAGCCATACGATGAGCAACGTGGAAAAGACAACGCCAGCGTGACTGGTGATCTCGCTGACGACAGAGCGTTTGAATAGAGACATGGGAGAATATGCGGGATAATCGACCGCATTCTACACAGACGTACACGGGAAACCCTCATGGAATTTAGCACACAGACCACTGCTTCCCTGCACCAAGTCAAGACCGCCGCCCTGGCCGTCGGGGTCTATGCGGAAGGCGTGTTGAGCCCCGCCGCCGATCTCATCGACCGCGCTTCCAATGGCGCGGTGCGTTCGGTGGTCAAGGCCGAGTTCCGCGGCCGCGCCGGCTCCACGCTGACCCTGCGCAACCTGCCCGGCGTGTCCGCGCAGCGTGTGGTGCTGGTGGGCCTGGGCAAGCAGGAAGAATATTCTGCCCGCGCCCACGCCTCGGCCGAGCAGGCCTTCGCCGCGGCTTGCGTATCGGCGCAGCTGGCTGAAGGCGTGTCCACGCTGGTCGCCAATCCGATCGCCGACGTGGCTGTCATCGCGCGCGCCCGCAGCGCCGCCATCGCAGCCGGCAACGCCACCTATCATTACGACGCCAGCTTCGGCAAGCCCGACCGCGACGCCCGTCCCAAGCTCAAGAAGATCGTCCAGGTCGTCGAGCGCGCCGACGCGGCCCAGGCCCAGAAGGGCCTGCGCGAAGGCGGCGCCATCGCCAACGGCATGGACCTGACCCGCACGCTGGGCAACCTGCCCGGCAATATCTGCACGCCGACCTACCTGGGCGAGACGGCCAAGCGCCTGGCCCGCGAGTTCAAGTCGCTGAAGGTGGAAGTGCTGGATCGCAAGCAGGTCGAAGCGCTGGGCATGGGCTCGTTCCTGTCGGTCGCGCGCGGCTCCGAGGAAGCGCTGCGCTTCATCGTCCTGCGCCATGCCGGCAACAAGGCCGCCAAAAAGACCGCCAAGGGCGCGCAAGGCCCCATCGTGCTGGTCGGCAAGGGCATCACCTTCGATGCCGGCGGCATCTCGCTCAAGCCCGCCGCCACCATGGACGAAATGAAGTACGACATGTGCGGCGCCGCCAGCGTGCTGGGTTCGTTCCGCGCCCTGGCCGAACTGGAGCTGCCGCTGGACGTGGTGGGCCTGATCCCGGCTTGCGAAAACCTGCCCAGCGGCAAGGCCAACAAGCCGGGCGACGTCGTCACCAGCATGGCTGGCCTGACCATCGAAATCCTGAACACCGACGCCGAAGGCCGCCTGGTGCTGTGCGACGCACTGACCTACGCGGAACGCTTCAAGCCGTCCGCGGTGATCGACATCGCCACCCTGACCGGCGCTTGCGTGGTGGCCCTGGGCAACGTCAATAGCGGCCTGTTCTCCAAGGACGACGCGCTGGCCGATGCGCTGGCCGCGGCCGGCCGCCAGTCGCTGGACACCGCATGGCGCATGCCGATGGACGACGCCTACCAGGAACAGCTCAAGTCCAACTTCGCCGACCTCGCCAACATCGGCGGTCCTCCGGCGGGCGCGGTCACGGCGGCCTGCTTCCTGTCGCGCTTTGCCACCTCGTACCGCTGGGCCCACCTGGACATCGCCGGCACCGCCTGGCGCGGTGGCAAGGACAAGGGCGCCACCGGCCGCCCCGTGCCGCTCCTGATGCAGTACCTGCTGGACCAGGCTTGAAACGGCAGCAACGGAACCCGGCATGACGCGCATCGACTTCGCCTTCGGCGCGCCCGACCGCTTGCGCACCGCCTGCCAGGTGGTGCGCAAGCGCTACCTGGCAGGGCAGCGGCTGGTGGTGTACTGTAGGGATGGCTCCCGGCTGGCCGCGTTCGACCGCATGCTCTGGGCCTTCGACGACACTTCTTTCGTGCCGCACGTGCTGGCCAACGATCCGCTGGCGGGCGAGACTCCTGTAATTCTCACTGCCGGCGATCCGCAACAGGCCGCGGCCGCGGCGGGCCAGGGCGGACAGCCCCAGCCGTCCTGGCTGCTGAACCTGGACCTCGACTGCCCTCCGGGTTTCGAAGCCTTCGAGCGCCTGCTTGAAATCGTCTCGGACGACCCCGACGACAAGCAGGCCGCCCGCCAGCGCTGGCGGACCTACCTGGCGGCGGGCCACACGCCGCAAAGCCACGACCTCAGCCGCCAGCAGCCGGACGGCTGAACGCGCCGGCCTTGCGGCGCGCCACCTCGATCACCCGGGAGCCATCATGCCCTCTCGCCACGCCGACCCCGGCATCCCTACCCTGACCCAGCGGGCCGAGCCCGCGCTCTACCCGCCGGCGTCCCCGGACGACGCGGACATGCCCGTGCTGACCGACCTGGCCGACGATGGCGAGCAGGGTCATGACGACGACGCCTTTCCGCTACTGACGGAAGTGGCGGACGACGCAGATGCGTCCCCTGATATCATTCCGCCGGCAGCCGCCGTCCTGGCTGCGCCTCCCGCGGCGCCGGACGCCGCGGTCCTGAGCGCCCGCCTCCAGGCCGAGGTCGAGCAGCTGATGCGCGAAGCCCTGGCCGAGGCCATCGAACAGATCCAGGCCCGCATGGACGCGGAATTGCCGCGCATCGTCGCCAGGGTGCTGCAGGACGTCAGGCCGGGTTGACCCGTCTGGAACCTATTTCGCTCCTCTGGTCTAATCCTAGGCAGAACTGGATTCTTCAGGGAACTGTAAGGTATCCTTCCCATCTAAGCCTTCTAGGCAACCATTACTCTGCCGCACACAGGAGTTCTCAATGAACGAATATCGTCCGTCCCCTTTTAACCGTTCCGGCGCCGTAGCCGGCGCGCCGGGCGAGGTCGCGCGCAACCAGGTGCTGCGCAACACCTATTGGCTCTTGGCGCTCTCGCTGATCCCGACCGTGCTGGGCGCGGCCGTGGGCATGTACACCGGCATCAACCGCATCATGGGCGCAAGTCCCGGCCTGTCCGCCATCGTGTTCCTGGTGGGCGCGTTCGGCCTGATGTTCGCGATCGAAAAGAACAAGAACAGCTCGCTGGGCGTGGTCCTGCTGCTGGCCTTCACGTTCTTCATGGGCGTGATGCTGTCGCGCCTGCTGGGCTTCGTCATGGGCATGAGCAACGGCTCGCAGCTGGTCATGACGGCCTTCGGCGGCACCGCGATCGTGTTCGGCACGATGGCCACCCTGGCCACCACCATCAAGCGCGACCTGTCGGGATTGCAGAAATTCCTGTTCATCGGCGCGGTCGTGATCCTGGTGGCGGCCCTGGCCAACATCTTCCTGCAACTGCCCGCGCTGATGCTGACCATCTCGGTCCTGGCCATCGTCATCTTCTCGGCCTTCATGCTGGTCGACCTGCAGCGCGTGGTCAACGGCGGCGAAACCAACTACGTGTCCGCCACGCTGGCCATCTACCTGGACGTCTACAACGTCTTCTCGAACCTGCTGATGCTGCTGGGCATCTTCGGCGGCAACCGCGAGTAATCGCAACGCAGCCAAACCGGCACAAAGAGCCTACATTCACGTGTAGGCTCTTTTTTTACCTTGGGCCTGCATTCACGTGTAGGCCCTTTTCTTTGCCCCTCCCGGGCGCCCTTTGCCGCTGGAGCCACGCCATGCCCGACCGCCGCCGCTTCCTCCAGACCGCTGCCGCCGCCGCCCTGACCGGGCCGGCCTGGACGGCCCGCGCCCTCAGCGTGGTAACTCCCATGCACAGGCGGAACATACCCGCCTCCGGCGAGGCGCTGCCTGTGATCGGCCTGGGCACCGCCGACACCTTCAACGTGTCCCCCGCCGACAAGGCCGCCATGGCGCCGCTGGCGCAGGTGCTGGATACGCTGCTGCAGAAGGGCGGCAAGCTGATCGACACCGCGCCCAGCTACGGGCAGGCGGAAGCGGTCACCGGCGCGCTGCTGGCGCGCGACGGCGGCGTGCGGGCCAGGACCTTCCTGGCGACCAAGATCAGCACGCAGGGCCACGAGTCGGCCATGCGCCAGGTGCGCCAATCGCAACAGGCGCTGGGCAGCGACAAGCTCGACCTGGTCCAGGTGCACAACCTGATCGACACCGCCAACCAGCTGGCGCTGCTGCGCGAACTGAAGCAGCAAGGCATGATCCGCTATCTGGGCATCACGCACTACACCGACCATGCCCACGACGAACTGACCGAACTGGTCGAACGCGAAAAGCCCGATTTCCTGCAGATCAACCTGTCCGTAGCCGACCGCAGCGCCGAAAAACGCCTGTTGCCCGCCTGCCAGGCCCACGGCGTCGCGGTGCTGATCAACCGCCCGTTCCAGGACGGCGCGCTGTTCCGCCGGGTCAAGGGGATGGCGCTGCCCGAGCTGGCCGCCGAGATCGATTGCGGATCCTGGGCGCAGATCTTCCTGAAGTTCATCATCGGCCATCCCGCGGTCACCGCCGTCATTCCCGCCACTTCCAAGCCGGCCAACATGGCGGACAACGCGCAGGCCGGCTTCGGGCCGCTGCCGGACGCCGCCATGCGGGAACGCATCGCCGCGCTGCTGGCCTGACGCCATGGCGTCCGCCCCCGGCAGCTTGCCAGGCCGCGCCGCGCAGGCCTTGGGCATTCCGCAGGAAGAACTGGCGCCGGCAGCCTGCGGCTTCGCGTTTTTCTTCTTTCTGTTCTGCGGCTATTTCATGCTGCGGCCGATACGCGAGACCATGGGCATCCAGGCGGGCGTCGACCAGCTGCAATGGCTGTTCACCGCGACCTTCATCGCCATGCTGGCCGTGGTGCCGCTGTTCGGCTGGCTGTCGGCGCGCGTGCCGCGCGCCATGCTGGTGACCTGGGTCTATGCCGCCTTCGCGCTCAGCATGGCCGGCTTCGCCGCCCTGCTCCATCTGCGCCCCGGCAGCGTCTGGGCGGCGCGCAGCTTCTACGTCTGGCTGTCGGTCTTCAACCTGTTCGTCGTCTCCATCGCCTGGAGCCTGATGGCCGACGTATTCCGCATGGAGTCCGCCAAGCGCCTGTTCGCGCTGATTGCCGCGGGCGCCAGCGCCGGCGGGCTGGCAGGCCCGCTGTTGGGCAGCCTGCTGGCCGGCGCGCTCGGTCCGGCCGGCCTGTTGCTGCTGTCGGCGCTACTGTTGACCGCCACCCTGCCCCTCAAGCGCTGGCTGCTGCGCTGGCGCGCGGCCCACCGCGAGGACGTGGCGTCGGACGACATGCGCCGACCGCTGGAAGGTTCGATCCTGGCCGGCCTCTCGCGCATCTTCCAGTCACCTTACCTGCTGGGGATTTCGCTGCTTGTGATCCTGCTGGCCACGCTCAACACGTTTCTCTACATGGAGCAGGCGCGGCTGGTGGCGCATGCCTTTACCGACACGGCCCAGCGCATCCGGGTCTTCAGCGCGCTGGACTTCACGGTGCAGGCGCTGTCGCTGCTGTCGCAGCTCTTCATCACCGGACGCGTGGCCACGCGTCTGGGGCTGCGCTTCCTGCTGACCGCCGTGCCGCTGACGATGACGGCCGCTTTCCTGGCGCTGGCGGCCTTTCCCGTCTTCGGCGTGCTGGCCGCGGCCATGATCGTGCGCCGGGTCGGCGAATACGCGCTGATCCGGCCGGGGCGCGAAATGCTGTTCACCGCAGTCTCGCCCGAAGACAAGTACAAGACCAAGAACGTCATCGACACCGTGGTCTACCGCGCGGGCGATGCGGCCAGCGGCTGGGTCAAGGCGGGCGTGGACATGCTGGGCTACGGCCCGGCGCTGATCGCCGCGCTGGGCGCCCTGTGCGCGCTGGCGGCCGCCGCCCTGGGCCACGGGCTGGGACGGACCGCCGACCGGCGCAATGCGGACAGGTCTTAGGTTTTATTGAACATCCATCTCACTGAAACAAACGTATTCCCCAGGCCGCGACCGCACAATGGCGCAGCTCTCAATGCCTGGGGAAACGTCATGAAACGCACCGCCTGTCTTGCCGCCGTGTTGCTAAGCCTGGCCGCGCCCGCCGCGCTGGCCGCCTATCCGGAACGCGCCATCACCCTGATCGTGCCGGCCGCAGCGGGCGGCAACGCCGACATCACCGCGCGCCTGGTGGGCCAGGAAATGAGCCGCCAGCTGGGCCAGCCCGTGGTCGTGGAGAACCGCGTCGGCGCGGGCGGCCGCATCGGCACCCAGGCCGTGGCGCGCGCGCCGGCCGACGGCTACACCATCGGCTATGCCCACGTCGGCACGCTGGTGCTGCACCGGTTCCTGTTCAAGCAGCAGCTCTACGACCTGGACCGCGACATCGCCGCCATCGGGCTGGTGGCCGAAACGCCCAACGTCATCGTGGTGAACGCGTCCTCGCCCTATCGCGACCTGAAGGGGTTCATCGAGGCCAGCCGCGCCCAGCCGGAGCGCCTGACGATGACCTCCGCCGACCCGGGCACCACCAGCGAGGTCGGGGTCAAGCTCTTCATCGCCCAGACCGGCGCCGCGGTGCGCCAGATCCCGTACAAGGCCACGGCCGCGCAGTTGTCCGACCTGCTGGGCGGACATGTCGATTCCATGATGGAAAACCTGCCGCCACTGATCGGCAACCTGAAGGATGGCCGCTTGCGCGCGCTGGCGGTCACGACCAAGACCCGCGCCGCCTCCAATCCGGACGTGCCGACGGTGGCGGAGCAAGGGTATCCCGACTACGAGCAATCGGCCTGGAGCGCGCTGGTCGCGCCCGCCGGCACCCCGCCCGAGGTCATCGCGCGGCTGAACGCGGCAATGAACGCTGCGCTGCGCTCGGACGGCGTCAGCAAGGAACTGCGCAGCCGCTCCCAGGAACCGCTGGGTGGCACGCCGCAGGACGTACAGAACCAGATACGCAAGGAGCTGCCCAAATGGGAAGACATCATCAAGGCCGCCGGCACGACGCTGGATTGAACCGGATCGTCACATCAGCAGGAGCCGACGCATGGCCACGGTAAGCCGCGAGGACTTTTCCTGCGCCGCGGCGACCAACGCGTCGGCCTACCGGCGCGTCACCATACCGATGCTGCGGATCGAGGCGGGGCCTGGCCCCGCCGTTGCCTTGATGGCGGGCGTGCATGGCGACGAATGGGAAGGCCAGGCCGCCATCCTGGAGCTGTGGCGCCTGCTGCCCGGCATCCTGCAACGCGGCACGGTCTACCTGCTGCCCGCGGCCAACGCCGAGGCCTCGCTGGCGGGCACGCGCCTGTCGCCGTCCGACGGCGGCAACCTCAACCGCGCTTTCCTGGGCGCCCCCGCGCGCGGCTACACGGAAAGCGTGGCCGCCGCGCTGGAAGCCCGGCTGCTGCCGCGCATACAGGCGCTGGTGGACGTGCACAGCGGCGGCGCGTCGCTGCGCTACCTGCCCTCGTCGGTCATCACGCGCTACGGCGACGACGCCTACGACGAACGCCTGCCCGCCCTGGCGCGAGCCTTCGGGCTGCCCGATTGCATGTACTTCCGCGGCACGGAGTCCGGCTCCATGCCGGCCGCCGCCAGCCGCCATGGGGTGCTGCGCCTGAGCGCCGAGATCGGGGGCGGCCGCGAAACCAGCCAGGCGCTGGTCGACCGCTGCCGCGACGGCCTGCTGGGCTGCCTGGGCGAGCTCGGCCTCCTGCCCGACCGCCCGCCCGCGCGCCGCCCCGAGGTCCGCCTCTATGACCTGGACGCTCCCGCCGCCACCCTGCGCGCCAGCGAGGCTGGCGTGTTCGTGCCCGCTGTCGAACTGGGACAACTGGTCAATGCGCGCCAGCGCATCGGCCAACTGCTGGAACCCGCCCGACCCGACATGGCGCCGCGCGCGCTGACCAGTCCGCAGGCCGGCACTGTCGTATGCCTGCGCGCCATCGCCCGCAGCGACGACGGCGATTGCCTGCTGCAAGTCGCGCCCGCCCTTTCCCTCGATTCCCTTGCCTCGAAGTATTGACCCATGCAGATGAACCCTAGCTTGTCCGGCCTGCGCTGCATCCGTTGCGCCAGCCTGTGGCCGCCGGCCGATTACCCCGAAGGCTGCCCCAGCTGCCTGGAAGCCGGCCACCCCGCCAGCCTGGAATGCCTGTACGAACCCTCGGCCGACGGCGCCATGCCCCTGCCGGTGCTGGACGCCGTCACGCTGGGCGAAGGCGCCACTCCCTGCCTCGCGGCGCCCGCGCTGGCGCAGACCGAAGGCGTGGGCCAGCTCTGGCTGAAATGCGAAAGCGCCAACCCCACCGGCAGCCACAAGGACCGCATGGCGGCCCAACTGGTGTCGCGCGCGCGCCTGGCCAGCGCCACCCGCGTGGCGGCCGCCTCCAGCGGCAATGCCGGCGTCTCGCTGGCCGCCTATTGCGCCGCCGCGCGGCTGGAAGCCGACATCGCCATCACCACCAACTGCCCGCCCTTGCAGCGCGAGGCCATGCAGCGCTTCGGCGCCCGGCTGACCGCCTTCGAGGACAGCCTGAGCCGCTGGCCCCATGTCGAGGACCTGTGTCGCAACCATGGCGCCTTCGCCGGCACGAACTATCTGAATCCGCCCGTGGGCACCCACCCCTACGGCGTGGAAGGCTACAAGCCCATCGCACAGGAGATCCTGGAAAGCTGCGGCGTGCCCAGCGACATCGTGGTGCCCACCGCGCGCGGAGATCTGCTGTGGGGCATCTTCCTGGGTTGGCAGCATCTGCTGCAAACCGGCCGCATCGCGCGCCTGCCGCGCCTGCATGCGGTGGAGCCGTACGCCCGCCTGTCGCGCGCGCGCGCCACGGGCGACGCGCGCAAGCAATGGGACGGCGTGACGGACCAGTATTCGATCGCGGGCAGCACCAGCACGCTGCAATCGCTGGAAGCCTTGACGCGTTCCGGCGGCACGCCGGTGGAGATCTCGGACGCCGCGGCCGCGCAAGCGCAGCAGCGGCTGGAACGCATCGGCCTGGCGACCGAGCTGTCATCGGCCGCGGCGCTGGCTGCCGTGTCGCGGCTGCGGCGCTCGGGCTTGTTGGATGCGGAGTCGTCCGTGGTGTTGATCGTGACCTCGGACGGGCGCCGCGGCTAGCGCCCGGGGGCCGGCTTCGGCGCGCTAGACGCCGAAGCTTTCCACCAGCGGCGCCAACGCGCCGCGCAGGCAGGTCGCCCAGAACTTGCCCGCCTCGGACAAGGGGCGGCTGCCATGCAGGATCATGTGGCATTCGAAATGCACCGGCGCGGCCAGCGGGCGATAGCACAGGCCCGCCGCCGCCATGCCGACTGCCGTGGCCGGGTTGGCGATGCCCACGCCATGCCCCGCCAGCGCCAGTTGGCACACGGTGCTGGAATAAGGCGTCTCGATGGCCACCTTCAGGCTCTGCCCCGCTTGCGCCAACAGCGCGTCCAGGCGCTTGCGCGAGCCGTCCTCGGCGTTCAGCGCGATCACGTCGGCGTCGGCCAGGTGCGAAAAATCCACTTGCTCCAGCCGCGCCAGCGGATGCCCCTTGGGAAAAACCGCCACGGCGCGCAAACTGGCCAGCCGGTGGCCGCGCAAGCCTTCGAGTTCGGATTCGTCGGCCACAGCTGCCAGGTCCAGCTCGCCCGACACAACCATGTCGCGCAAGGTATTGGAATCCCGGATCTGCAGATACAGGCCGGTATCAGGATAGCGCTCGCGAAAGCGAGCAATAGTGTCGCTGATGATGGCGCCGCTATAGGCATGGATGCAGCCGATGCGCAGCCGCGGCTGCGCCGCGCCGCGGATGGCGCGGATCTTGCGGCCCAGGCTTTCCAGCCCGACGTTCAGGCGGCGGATTTCTTCATACAGCAGGGTCGCCTCGGGCGTGCGCTGCATGCGCTGGCGTACGCGCTCGAACAGACGCAGCTCGATGCTGGCTTCGAGCGCGGCCAGGGTCGCGCTGACGGTGGCGGGCGACACGTCCAGCCGTCTGGCAGCGGCGGTGACGCTTTCCGTTTCATAGACGGTGCGGAAGGTCTCGACCTGCTTGAGCGTGAAGGTCATGGCCGGATCGCGGTGCGCTCAGATGCGTTGCAGGTCCAGCAACACGCGGCGGGTCGACAAGGGACGGCCCGCCAGGATTTCGGCCAGCCGTTCGCGCAGGTCGCGGCGCAGGGCCGGCTCGATCGCCGGGTCGTCGAAATCGGGGGGATCCTCGTCCACGCCATAACCGGTTTCGCGCAGCAGCGTCCATTCGAAGCGGCGCAGCGCGCCCGCGGCGCGGGTGCCGCCGGACAACTGCTGCAAGGCGAAGTCGTAGGCGTCGAACAACAGCGGATGGGCGTCTTCGCGCGGCAGCAGCCGCAGCAGCAGTTCGTTCATATACCAGGCCGACATCAGCGCGGTGCCGGTCAGCGGCCGGATGCCCGCGATCTCGGCGCGCGTCAGCGTCTTGACCTCGCCATTGCCGGTCCACGACAGCAGCAGCGGCTGGAACGCGGACAACACGGGACGCAGGACGGAATACGGGCGCTTCGCGCCCTTGGCGACCATGGCCACACAACCGTGATCGCGTGAGAAAGTCTGAACGATGAGGGAGGTTTCACGCCACGCGGTGGCGTGCAACATGTATCCGGGGCGATCCTGGACGCGAGGCGCCCGTCTACTCATAGCCCAGATCGCGGAGCGCACCCTCGCGGTCGGACCAGCCCTTGCGCACCTTGATGTAGACCTCCAGGTGCACCGGCTTGTCCAGCAGCTTGGCGATGTCCTGCCGCGCCTCCGTGGCGATGCGCTTCATGTGCATGCCGCCCGCGCCCAACAGGATGGGCTTGTGGCTGTCGCGCTCGACCACCACGCAGGCATTGATGCTGGCGCCCTTGCTGGTCTCTTCCCATTGCTCGATGACGACGGTACAGCCGTAAGGCAGTTCGTCGCCAACCAGGCGGAAGATCTTCTCGCGCACCAGTTCGGCGGCGATGAAGCGCATGGGGCGGTCGGTCAGCGTGTCTTCCTCGAACATCGGCTCGCCTTCCGGCAGGCGCGACGCGATTTCTTGCAACAGCTGATCCAGCTGCTGGTTCTTGGTGGCGCTGACGGGCACCACGGCGCCGAACGGATGCAGCGCCATGATCTTGGACACGAAGGCGAACAGGTCGTCGCGGTTCTTCAATGCGTCGATCTTGGAGACGACCAGGATGGTGCGTTCCGGCGCGGGCAAAAGCGGCAGCAGCTTGGCGTCGCCCTCGGACCATTTGCCGGCTTCCACCACATGCACCACCACGTCCACGTCGGCCAGGGCCTGCGTGACCACGCGGTTCATCATGCGGTTCATGGCGCCGCCATGGCGGGTCTGGAAACCCGGCGTATCGACGAATACGAACTGCTCGTGCTCGCGCGTCAACACACCGTGGATGCGGTGGCGCGTGGTCTGCGCCTTGCGCGACACGATGGAAATCTTGGAACCGATCAGGGCGTTCGTCAGGGTGGACTTGCCCACGTTGGGGCGGCCCACGATGGCGACGAAGCCGGTACGAAAAGGGGTATCGCTCATTTAGTCTCTTGAGCCACTGCCACCGGCAGCGACAATTGCGCGGTTTTGCGCGCCTTGCCCGACTTGCGGGCAGCCTTGGTCGCCGGGCTGACGGCCAACGCGGCCTCCAGCGCCAGCTTGGCCGCCGATTGCTCGGCGGCGCGGCGGCTGGCGCCGGGCGCCATCACCTTGATCTCGAGCGCCGGAATGGCGCACTCGACTTCGAACTGCTGGCTATGGGCCGCGCCATGCGTGGCCACCACCGTGTACACCGGCAGCGCCAGCTTGCGGCCCTGCAGGAATTCCTGCAGCAAGGTCTTGGCGTCCTTGCCCAGGGTCTTGGGATCGACCGAAGCCAGCACCGGCTGGTACTGGCGCACGATCACGCGACGGGCGGCGTCGAAACCCGCGTCCAGGAACACGGCGCCGAACAGGGCTTCGACCGTGTCCGCCAGGATGGAAGGCCGGCGGAAACCGCCGCTCTTCAATTCGCCTTCGCCCAGACGCAGGTATTGCGACAGTTCCAGCCGCTGGGCGATATCCGCCAGCGAGGCCTGCTTGACCAGATTGGCGCGCAGGCGCGACAGATCGCCTTCGTCGATTTTGGAATAACGCTCGAACAGCATCGCCGCAACGACGAAGTTCAGCACGGAATCCCCAAGGAATTCCAGGCGCTCGTTGTGGCGCGCACCGTGGCTGCGGTGCGTCAGCGCCTGTTCGAGCAATGCCGAATCACTGAAGTGGTGATCCAGGCGGTTTTCTAGCGTGGCTAGCGACATAATCAGTTGAACCGGCCGATGCGGCTGAGATCGCTGAAATTCATCCAGATGAAGAACGCGCGGCCGACGATATTGGCTTCCGGTACGAAGCCCCAGTATCGGCTGTCGGCGCTGTTATCCCGATTATCGCCCATGGCGAAAAACTGCCCCTCGGGTACTTTGCAGCGTACCCCATTACGGCTGTATTGGCAGTTCTGGCGGTTGGGAAATTGCCACATCGGGCCATACTCCTGCGGCTTGCCCTCATCCAGCAGGATTTTGTGCTCAACGTCGCCCAACTTCTCTTTATATTGCGCAATATATGACACACGATCCGGCTCGAAGTAGTCGCCGTCGCGCTCATGCGGCACCAATTCGCCGTTGATGTAGAGCTTTTTGTCCAGGTAGGCGACCTCGTCGCCCGGCAGGCCGACCACGCGCTTGATGTAGTCAACGTCCGGATCCACGGGGTAGCGGAACACGAACACGTCGCCGCGCTGGGGCTTGCCCACCTCGATGATCTTCTTGTCGATGACCGGCAGGCGCAGGCCGTAGCTGAACTTGTTCACCAGGATCAGATCGCCCGATTGCAGGGTCGGCAGCATCGAGCCCGACGGAATGCGGAACGGCTCGACCACGAACGAGCGCAGCATGAACACGAACAGGATGACGGGGAAGAAGCTGACGGCGTATTCGATCCACCACGGCATGCGGCGCGCGGCGTCGCCGGCTTCGCGGCGCAGGCGCTCGGCTTCCTGGGCGTCGCCGACCAGGGCCGTATCGTATTGCGCCATTGCCGCCTGGGCCCGGCGTTCGCGGCCCTTGCGCAGCACTGCCAGATCAAGCACCCAGATAATGCCGGTCAACACCAGCAAAACAAAAAGAATCAGGGCAAAGTTCCAACTCATCAGCTAACCGCCTTTTCGGGTTCTATTTGTCTTCCACTTGCAGGATGGCCAGGAACGCCTCCTGCGGAATTTCCACGCTACCCACCTGCTTCATGCGCTTCTTGCCGGCCTTCTGCTTTTCCAGCAGCTTCTTCTTGCGCGAGATGTCGCCGCCGTAGCACTTGGCCAGCACGTTCTTGCGCAACGCCTTGACGTTTTCACGCGCGATGATTTCGGCGCCGATGGCGGCCTGGATCACCACGTCGAACATCTGGCGCGGAATCAGGCCGCGCATGCGCGTGACCACGTCGCGGGCGCGATGGCGCGCGTTGCTGCGGTGGACGATCACGGCCAGCGCGTCGACGCGGTCGTTGTTGATCAGCAGGTCCACGCGCACCACGTCGGCCGAGCGGTACTCCAGGAACTCGTAGTCCATCGAAGCGTAGCCGCGCGACACCGACTTCAGCTTGTCGAAGAAGTCCAGCACGATCTCGGCCAGCGGGATCTCGTACACCAGGTGCACCTGGCGGCCGTGGTAGCTCATGTTGACCTGCACGCCGCGCTTGTTATTGCACAGCGTCATGACAGGACCCACGTAGTCCTGCGGCATGAACAGCGTGACCTTCACGATGGGTTCGCGGATGTCGGCGATCTTGCCGATTTCCGGCATGCGCGACGGGCTTTCCACGGTGATCACGGAACCGTCGCGCTGTTCGACCTCGTATACCACCGACGGCGCGGTGGTGATGATGTCCATGTCGAATTCGCGCTCCAGGCGCTCCTGCACGATTTCCATGTGCAAAAGACCCAGGAAGCCGCAACGGAAACCGAAGCCCAGCGCCTGCGACACTTCCGGCTCGAACATCAGCGCGGCGTCGTTCAGCTTGAGCTTTTCAAGCGAATCGCGCAGCTGGTCGTATTCGGAGCTTTCCACGGGGTACAGGCCCGCGAACACCTGCGGCTTCACTTCCTTGAAGCCGGGCAGCGGTTCGGCTGCAGGCTTGTTGGCCAACGTGACGGTATCGCCCACCTTGGCGTCTTCCAGCTGCTTGATGCCGGCGATGATGAAGCCCACTTCGCCCGCCGACAGATGCGGACGCTGTTGCGACTTCGGCGTGAACACGCCGGTCTGCTCGCAAAGGTGGGTGGCGCCGGACGCCATCAGCAGGATCTTGTCCTTGGGCTTGAGCACGCCGTTGATGATGCGCACCAGCATCACCACGCCCACGTAGTTGTCGAACCACGAATCGATGATGAGGGCCTGCAGCGGCGCGTCGGGATCGCCCTTGGGCGGCGGCACGCGGGCCACGACCATTTCCAGGATCTCATCGATGCCCATGCCGGTCTTGGCGCTGGCCAGCACCGCCTGCGAGGCGTCGATGCCGATCACATCCTCGACTTCCTGGCGGGCGCTGTCGGGATCAGCCTGCGGCAGGTCCATCTTGTTCAGCACGGGCAGCACTTCCACGCCCAGCTCGATGGCGGTGTAGCAGTTGGCCACGGTCTGCGCTTCCACGCCCTGCGAAGCGTCCACCACCAGCAGCGCGCCTTCGCAGGCCGACAGGGAGCGGCTGACTTCATACGAGAAGTCCACGTGCCCCGGGGTGTCGATCAGGTTCAGGTTGTAGACCTTGCCGTCCTGCGCCTTGTAGTGCAGGGCCGCGGTCTGGGCCTTGATGGTGATGCCGCGCTCGCGTTCGATTTCCATGGAATCGAGGACCTGCGCCGACATCTCGCGATCCGCCAATCCGCCGCAGCGCTGGATCAGGCGATCGGCCAGGGTCGATTTGCCGTGATCGATGTGGGCAATGATGGAGAAGTTGCGAATATGCTGCATGCTTGAAGTTATAAGGGACGGAACACTCGGCACTGGGCCGGAAGACACCGCCGCCGGAATACGCACGGCTGACGAGGAGGGTGCCAACGGGCCTGGCCCGGGCAAAACAAGGGGGCGCCATGCGCCCCCTCTTGCGGCAACCAGGCATTTTAGCCGGTCTTGCGCCTTTTTTCTGCGGACTCGGAAGACGGGCCCGGCATTACTTCGATGCCGGCACCGCCACCCACTGCGTCTGGTCGCCGCGGCGCACCAGCAACCCTGCGGCGCGGCCCTTGTCCAGCTTGGCCACGAGTTCGCCGAACTGCTTGGCGCCCGTGACGTCGGTGTCGTTCAGGGCCAACACGATGTCGCCT
Source organism: Achromobacter sp. K91 (assembly GCF_003576205.1). NCBI lineage: Bacteria > Pseudomonadati > Pseudomonadota > Betaproteobacteria > Burkholderiales > Alcaligenaceae > Achromobacter > Achromobacter sp. K91. The sequence continues at coordinate 263,320 of NZ_QWFB01000037.1, forward strand.
TCCTGCAGGCCGGCCTTGGCCGCAGCGCCTTCGGCCACCTTGACCTGGACGCCGCCCTTGATGCGCAGCTTCTTCTGCACGTCGGCCGGCACGTCGACCACGCCCAGACCCAGCGCATTGGTGACTTCCGGGACTGGCGGCGCGCCCTTCTTGCTGGCGCCCGCGGCCTTCTCGGTCGGGATCTCGCCCACCTTGACCGTCAGCGTCAGGTTCTTGCCCTTGCGCCACACTTCCATGTCGGCGCGCGTGCCCGGCTTGGTTTCGCCCACGATGCGGGGCAGGTCGGACCAACGCTTGATGGGTTCGCCGTTGAACTTGAGGATCACGTCGCCCGGCTGCACGCCTGCCTGCTCGGCAGGACCATCGGCTTCCACGCTGCTGACCAGCGCGCCTTCGGCCTTGGGCAGGCCGATGGCTTCGGCCACGTCCTTGCCCACTTCGCCGATCTGCACGCCGACGCGGCCGCGCGTGACCTTGCCGGTAGCGCGCAACTGGTCCACCACGCGCATGGCTTCGTCGATCGGAATGGCCAGCGAAATGCCCATGAAGCCGCCGCTGCGCGAAATGATCTGGGAATTGATGCCCACCACCTCGCCTTGCAGGTTGATCAGCGGACCGCCCGAGTTGCCCGGGTTGACCGCCACGTCGGTCTGGATGAACGGCAGGTATTCGCCGGTATCGCGGCCGATGGCGCTGACGATGCCGGAGGTCACGGTGGAATCCAGGCCGAACGGCGAACCGATGGCCAGCACCCACTGCCCCTTCTTCAGCTTCTTAGGATCGCCGATCACCAGCGGGGTCATGTCCTTGGCTTCGATCTTGATCAGCGCCACGTCGGTGCGCTCGTCCGTGCCGATGACCTTGGCCTTGAACTCGCGGCCGTCGGTCAGCGTGACGTAGATGTCCGTCGCGTCCACCACCACGTGGTTGTTGGTCAGGATGTAGCCGTCATCGGAAATGAAGAAGCCGGAACCCACGCCGCGCGGCACGGTGCGCTCTTCGGGCTGGGATGGCTGCGGACGCTGACGCGGCGAGGGGCCGGGCTGAGCGCCGCCGCCGGGCGGCTGGAATTCGGGGCCGAAGAACCAGCGGAACAGTTCATAGGGATCATTGCCGCCGCCGGGGCCCATGCCGCGCACCGGCACCGTGGCCGTGGTGCGGATGTTGACGACCGCGGGGTCGGCCTTTTCGACAATGCTAGTGAAATCAGGCAGCGTCACCGTCGGCGCCTGGGCGACGGCGGCAGGCACATAGGCGCCGGCCAACATGACGCTGGCCGCGGCCGCCACCAGAAAGCGCCGGAAAAAAGCATTCGACACTGTCATTGCTTTCATAAGTGTTACTCCGAAATTGCTGCTTGCCACACCCGGCCGATCACTTGGACTCGGCCCCGGGGGCTGCTGCCGCAGGCGCGGCGGGCACATATTCAGTGGCTTGCGCCAGCTGCTCCAGCGTCGCGATGGGCACTTCGCCCACGGCGGTCAGCCAGAAATCAGCGATGCGCGTGCCATAGACCGTGATCGCCCCGCGCTGCGCGGCGCCGTGGGGAGGACGGTGGCCGCGCTGGCTGTCGTAGGGTTCGATGAACACGGAAATGGCCGCCAGTCCGTCGGACAATACCATCTGGTTGACCGTAATGCCCTTCCCCATCGAACGGGCCACCTGCATGACGGCCTTGAAGCCCTTGGGCGCCGGGATGCGCCACCCCTGGGCAGCCAGATCCACCGGTTTCATCGAGGGTTCCAGCACCTTCCAGTCGCGCGTGCTCCAGCGCGAGCTCAGCAACTGGGGATCGACTTCCGAGCCCAGCCGCAGCGAGGTGAAGGACACCTGCTCGACCACGCCGCGGGCGGCGTTCAGCGTCTGGGCCTTGAGCAGCAGATTGGTTTCGACGTCCGCGCACAGCCGGTAGCCGTAGCGCAGCTTGTCCAGCGGCTCGATCGTGATCAGGCGGCATTCGCGCCCGGCCACGCGGTGCAGCGCGGACTCGGCGTGGATCTTGTAGTGCTCGGACAGGTTGGCCGCGTCGCCCAGCAGCAGGCCGGGGAAGCGGTCGCCTCGGCGGCGCTCCAGCAACACGGTCTTGCGCTCGGGCAGCAGACACTGCACGTCTTCGTTGTGACGCAGGTACTCGCGGGGCTGGCCGTCGAGGATTTCCAGGCGTTCGCGTTCACCGGTGCCGTCCACCACGTGCACCAGGCGCGAGGACTGGATCGTTTCGCCCTGCTGGTACATGAAGACGCCCGCGTAGTCCTGCTTGCGGGCGGCTTGTTGGATGCGGGTCAGCAGCTGGACCACGTCATCGGTGACGGCAGGCGCGGCATCGGCCGCGCGCGCGGGTTCGTGCGCAGCCAGGAAAGCGGTCAAAAGCGTGGCGGCAAACCAGCCGGCGCGGTGGGCCTGCAGCGTGGCGGCCCGGCCCAGCACCGGCCAGCGCGATGGAAGCACCAACGCCATCAGCGCCCCACCCCGGTGTCAAAGGACACCTGGCGCACGGCGCTCGGGCCAGCCATCTGGCGATGCGCTTCCAGGTAGTCGCGCAAGCCCGAATCGTCGGCAGCCGCGGCGGGCGAGCTGGCATCGGCCAGTACCCGGACTTCGGTCGCCGGTTCGCCGGTCAGGTAAGGCTGCGCCACCCAGGCGACGGTCGCCACGGCAGCGGCCACCGCCAGGCCGGACAGGCCGACCCGCAATGGCGAGCGGCGCCGAGGCGCCGCAACAATGGGCAATTCCGCGTCCAGCGCCCGTGCCAGGCGGGCCTGGAAGGCCGCGCTGGGGGTCAGCGCCAGATCGGCGTTGCGCAGGGAATCACCGATCAGATGATAGGTGTCCCAGGTCTCGCGCCCCTCGCGGGACAACAAGCCGGGAAAGATGTCGTCGGATTCCTCTCCGTCCATCCAGGCGGAAACCGACTCCTCCCAGGAGGACTCGGCGATCACAACGGATTTGGCTGCTGTTTGCATGACTGCCACTCCTTACCAGCGACGCTCGGCATCGGTGCCTAGCAACGGACGCAACTTGGTGGCGATGGCTTCACGCGCACGAAAAATGCGGGAACGCACCGTACCTATCGGGCAATCCATGCTCTGGGCGATGTCTTCGTAACTCATACCTTCGATTTCACGCAGGACAATTGCGGTACGCAATTCTTCCGGCAATTCCTCAATAGCCGCGTTCACCGTCTCGGCGATTTCGCGGCTGGCGACCATGGATTCCGGCGTGCTTATATCGGTTAGGTTGTCGGTTTCGTTAAAAGTTTCACCGTCTTCCGTTTCTATCGCATTGGGCGCGCTGGGACGCCGGCCCTGCGAGGCCAGCCAGTTGCGCGCCGTGTTGATGGCGATCCGGTACAACCAGGTGTAAAAGGCGCTCTCCCCACGGAATTGGGGCAAGGCGCGGTAGGCCTTGATGAAAGCCTCCTGGGCCACGTCCTCGATTTCCGCGGGGTCGCGGATCATGCGGGCCAGCAGACGGAGAATCTTGCGCTGGTACTTGAGCACCAGCAGGTCGAAAGCCTTCTTGTCGCCCCGCTGGACGCGCGCGACAAGCTCGGCGTCGACTTCGCGCTCGCTCATGACGCCTCCCGCAGGCTGGGCGCCGGACGGGCAGGCCGCGCCGCGCCGGCCAGCAGGCACAGGCGCCGCCAGGACTCGGGGCGCAACGTCCGCTGCCAGACGGTGAGGGTGATTGTGCTGTTGGTAAAGGCCGTACTCCCGGTGGACAAGGGCTGCAAAGTGAGCGTCAGCCAGCGGGGACCACGCTGTTCTCGCAACAGCCTTGCGTCCTGCCAGCCTTGCGGCAGGCGTACCTGCCAGCTCCCTGCCCCGGCTGCCGCGCGCAACGCGGATACGGGGGACAGGCTGCTCCGTGCCGAGTGTAACAGCCCGGCCAGCACAAGCAGGAGCGCAATCGCCGCGCCCGCTGCCCATGCCACGCCGTGCCAGGACGCCGCCGTCAGCACGCTGGCGCCAGCCGCGGCCAGCGCCAGGCCAAAAAGCGCCGTGGCGCTTCCTGGCCGCCTGACGGGCACGCGAAACGCCCAGCGTTCCCCGAGCGCCTCTTCCAAATCAGACCCGGCGAACGGCCATCGAGCCGTTGGTGCCGCCGAAGCCGAACGAGTTGGACAGGCCGACATCGATCTTCATCTGCCGCGCCTCATTGGCGCAGTAATCCAGATCGCATTCCGGATCTTGATTGAAGATGTTGATCGTGGGCGGCGACACCTGGTTGTAGACCGCCAGGGTGGTGAACACCGCCTCGATACCACCGGCCGCGCCAAGCAGGTGCCCAGTCATGGACTTGGTCGAATTGACCACCAGCTTCTTGGCGTGATCGCCGAAAGCCAGCTTCAAGGCGTCGGTTTCGTTCTTGTCGCCCAGGGGCGTCGAGGTGCCATGCGCGTTGACGTACTGCACGTCTTCGAGGTTCAGGCCGCCGTTGCGCAGCGCATTCACGATGCCGCGACGCGGACCGTCCTTGTCTGGAGCCGTGATGTGGTGCGCATCGGAACTCATGCCGTAGCCCACGAACTCGCCGTAGATGCGCGCGCCGCGCTTCTTGGCGTGTTCGTACTCTTCCAGCACCAGTACGCCCGCACCCTCGCCCAGTACGAAGCCGTCGCGATCGCGGTCCCAGGGACGCGAAGCCGTCTGAGGATCGTCATTGCGGGTCGACAAGGCGCGCATCGCGGCAAAACCGCCGATGCCCAGCGGCGACACGGTGGACTCGGCGCCGCCGGCAACCATGACGTCGGCATCGCCGTACTCGATCAGACGCGCAGCGTCGCCGATGCAATGCAGGCCGGTGGTGCAGGCCGACACGACCGCGTAGCTCGGGCCCTTCATGCCATATGCGATGGACAAATGACCGGAGATCAGGTTGATCAGCGAACCCGGCACGAAGAACGGCGAAATGCGGCGCGGACCCTTGGCCAGGTATTCAACCTGCGTTTCCTCGATGCGCGGCAGACCGCCGATGCCCGAGCCCACGATCACGCCGATGCGTTCCGCGTTGGCTTCGGTGACTTCCAGGCCGCTGTCGCGCCATGCCTGCATCCCGGCGGCCAGGCCGTAATGGATGAAGGTATCCATCTGGCGGGCTTCCTTGGCCGAGATATAGGTGCTGATGTCGAAGTCTTTGACTTCGCCGGCAATATGCGTGGTGATGGCCGAGGGATCGAAACGGGTGATGCGGCTGATGCCAGAACGTCCGTTGACGATATTGTCCCAAGCGGTGGTCAAGTCGTTCCCGACGGGAGAAACGATACCCAGGCCAGTGATGACGACACGTCGCTTCACGGATGACTCCTCAAACAGACAAAAGAAAGGCGGTTTTCGGGATGCGCTGCACGTGCGGCCCACGCGAAAGCGGGTCGGGCATTACTACGCCCTTCCCGCATGCGGACCGCACGGCAAATTCCTGAAACCGCCCCGATTTTCCGGCTGGCTGCGACGGACGTCGCGAGGCAACCAGAAGGGTAAAAGCCCAGCTTACTGCTTGCCGTGCGAATTGATGTAGTCAATCGCTTGTTGCACGGTCGTGATCTTTTCGGCCTCTTCGTCGGGGATCTCGGTCTCGAATTCGTCTTCGAGCGCCATGACCAGTTCGACCATGTCGAGCGAATCGGCACCGAGGTCGTCAAGGAAGGAGGATTCGTTCTTGATCTCGGCTTCGTTGACGCCAAGTTGTTCAGCGACGATCTTCTTGACGCGCTGTTCGATGCTTTCCATGCAGATCTCCAATTGGGAAAAATCCCGCGAATTATAGCCAAGCGCGGAGTTTTGCGACGCCTGGCCGTGACAAAAATAACACCGCGCACTTGATCTGTCGCCGGGAATGGCGCAGGAAACCGGTGTGCGGCGTTTCCGGTTGAACCTCGCGTTGCCTCGCCGTTTGTGTCCGGCGGCGGCATGGCGGAACTGGCCGCCTACGCGCGATTCGTGACTTATTGCATGTACATCCCGCCGTTGACGTGCAGGGTGGTGCCGGTAATGTAACCCGCCTGCGGCCCGGACAAAAACGCCACGGCGTGGGCGATGTCGGCAGGCGAACCCAGGCGGCCCAGCGGAATCTGCTGCAGCAAGGCCGCAGTCTGATTTTCGCCCAGCGCGCGCGTCATGTCGGTATCGATGAAACCGGGCGCGACGCAGTTCACGGTGATGTTGCGGCTGCCCAGTTCACGCGCCAGGGCGCGCGACATGCCTGCCACGCCGGCCTTGGCCGCGGCGTAGTTGGCCTGGCCCGGGTTGCCGCTGGAACCCACCACGGACGTGACGTTGATGATGCGTCCCCAGCGGGCCTTCATCATGCTGCGCAGCACGGCGCGCGACAGGCGGAAAACCGAAGCCAGGTTGGTATCGATGACAGCCGACCAGTCCTCATCCTTCATGCGCATCGCCAGCGTATCACGGGTGATGCCTGCGTTATTGACGAGGATGTGGGGACCGCCGCCCTCCTTGCCCAGCGCGTCGATCAGCGCATCGCAGGCAGCGGCGTCGGTCACGTCCAGCACCACGCCGCGGCCGCCCAGGGGCGCCAGCGCTTCGGTGATGGCGGCAGCGCCCGATTCGGACGTGGCGGTGCCGACGACGGTGGCGCCGCGCGCAGCCAGTTCCTGGGCGATGGCGCGGCCAATGCCACGCGTGGCGCCGGTCACCAGCGCGATCTTGCCCTGCAGTTCGATCGAGGTGTTGTCCATGTTCTTAATTTCCGTTGACGGCGGCCAACGCTGCTTCAAGCGAAGCAGGATCGGTAATGGCCATGCCCGTGAGTTCGGGATCGATGCGCTTGGTCAGGCCGGCCAGCACCTTGCCGGGACCGCATTCGATGACGTGCGTGACGCCTTGCGCCTTCATCGCGCGCAGGGTTTCGACCCAGCGCACAGGATGCCATGCCTGGCGCACCAGCGCATCCCGGATTGCATCGGGTTCGACAGGCGAAGCCACGTCGACGTTGTTGATCACTTGCACCTGCGGCGCGGACACGGTCACGCCGGCCAGCGCGCCGGCCAGCACGTCTGCGGCGGGCTTGAGCAGGCTGGAGTGGAACGGCGCGGACACCGGCAGCAGCAGCGCGCGCTTGGCGCCTGCGGCCTTGGCCAGTTCGCAAGCGCGTTCGACCGCGGCCTTGTGGCCTGCGATCACGACCTGCGCGGGCGCGTTGAAGTTCACGGCCTCGACAACCTCGCCCTGGGCGGCGGCTTCGCAGGCCGCGCGCACGGCGTCGTCGTCCAGCCCCAGGATGGCGGCCATGGCGCCGGTGCCTACCGGCACGGCGGCCTGCATGGCGTCGGCGCGCACGCGCACCAGGCGCACGGCATCTTCAAGCGCGAGCGAGCCCGCGGCCGTCAGCGCGGCGTATTCGCCCAGGCTGTGGCCGGCCACGACGTCGGGCTTGCGGCCGCCAGCAGCGCACCAGGCCGCGTAGAACGCAGCGCCAGCGGTCAGCATGGCGGGCTGGGTGTTGGTGGTCAGGTTGAGCTGTTCCGCAGGGCCTTGCGCGATCAGCGCGCCCAGGTCCTGACCCAGCGCCTGCGAGGCGCGCGCCACGGTGTCCGTGACGGCCGCGACGCCGGACCAGGCGTCCAGCATGCCGACAGCTTGGGAACCTTGGCCAGGAAAGACAAAAGCGATTTTCATGTTTGACCGTTTGGATTGATTCAGTGTCTGTGTGGAATGCCAGGCACATCGTTCCGGCGGCCGCGGCGCCGAGCGCCACGCCGCGCCGGAGCGCGCCCTTACATGCGGGCCAGTACCGAGCCCCAGGTGAATCCGCCGCCCACGCCTTGCATCAGGATCAACTGGCCCGGCTTGACGCGGCCGTCGCGGCGCGCGGCGTCCAGGGCCAGCGGCACGCTGGCTGCAGAGGTGTTGGCGTGGCTGTCGACGGTGACGACGACCTTCTCGACCGGCACGGCAAGCTTGCGCGCCAGGAAATTCAGGATGCGCACGTTGGCCTGGTGCGGGATCAGCCAATCGACGTCGGCGATCTCGACGCCCGCTTCGGCGCAGGTGTCGCGCGCGGAACGGTCCAGCACGGTAACGGCCTGCTTGAACACGGCCTGCCCGTCCATGCGCAGGAACGGATCGCCGGTCACGTCGCCATAGGCTACGTTGCCCGCAGCGTTCAGGATCTTGGCCTGGCTGCCGTCGGCGTGCAGTTGCGCGGCCAGGATGCCAGGCTTGTCGGAAGCCTTGAGCACCACGGCGCCGGCGCCGTCGCCGAACAGCACGCAGGTGGAGCGGTCGTTCCAGTCCAGGATGCGCGAGAAGACTTCAGCGCCGATGACCAGCGCGCAACGCGCACGGCCGGCACGGATGAAGCTGTCGGCGGTGGTCATCGCATAGACGAAACCGCTGCACACGGCCTGCACGTCGAATGCCGCCGAACCCTTGGCGCCGATATTGGACTGCACGATGCAGGCGGTGCTCGGAAACACGAAGTCCGGCGTCGACGTGGCCAGGACGATCAGGTCGACCTCGGAGGCGTCCACGCCGGCATCGGCGAGCGCGCGGCGCGAGGCCTCGGTCGCCAGCACGCTGGTGGTCACGCCGCGCTCGGCCAGATGGCGCTGGCGGATGCCGGTGCGCTCGACGATCCATTCGTCGGAGGTGGCGATGTCGCGCGTCGCCAGCTCCGCCGCCAGTTCGTCATTCGAAACCACGCGTTCCGGCAGGAAGCTGCCGGTGCCCGCGATCACGGAATATTTCATTGCGGTATCCATCAAGCGGTGTCCCCAGCCACGTTTGGCGACGACACCGAGGGGCCTTCGCCAGATTGAACGCGCTTGGTAATCTGAGCGACCGTCTCAGCGGTGCGCTCCAGCAGTTTACTCACTACGGCTTCACGGGCGCGCTGCAACGCAAATCCATAGGCGTAGACGTCCGCGGAACCATGGCTCTTGATGACCACGCCGCGCAAGCCCAGCAGCGCGGCGCCGTTATAGCGCCGGTTGTCGACGCGGGTGCGCAGGCGGTTGAGCACCGGCTTGGCCACCGCGCCAGCCAGCAGCGTGATCAGATTGCGTTTGAACTCTTCGCGAATGACGCTGGACAACATCTTCGCCAGCCCTTCGACGGACTTGAGCACGACGTTGCCGACGAAACCGTCGCAGACGACGACGTCGACCGTGCCTTTGAATATGTCATTGCCTTCCACGTTGCCGTAGAAGTTGAGCGGGCTGCTGCGCAGGAGCTCGGCGGCTTCCTTGACGACTTCGTTGCCCTTGATGACTTCTTCGCCGATGTTGAGCAGGCCCACCGAGGGGCGCTCGCGATGGTCCACCGCCTGCGACAGCGCGGCGCCCATGATGGCGAATTGGAGTAGATGCTCGGCCGTGCAGTCCACATTCGCGCCCAGGTCCAGCACCGTGGTGGCGCGGCCCGTCTGGTTCGGAATGGACGTGGCGATCGCGGGGCGGTCTATGCCGTCCAGCGTCTTGAGCACATAGCGTGAAATGGCCATCCACGCGCCGGTATTGCCCGCGGAAACGCAGGCGTCGGCGCGCCCGTCCTTGACGGACTGGGCGGCCAGGCGCATGGAGGAGTCTTTTTTGCGGCGCAGGGCGACCTCGACCGGGTCGTCCATGGTGACGACTTCGGAAGCCGCCACGATCTCAATGCGATCACGCGCCACGCCGCGGTGCTCGGAGAGCGCCGCTTCGATGGCGTCGGGAAGCCCGACCAGCAATAGCCGGGTATCCGGAAATTGCCGGGCGAACTCGATCGCAGCCGGAATCGTGACGGGCAGACCGAAGTCTCCGCCCATACAGTCTATGGCGATGCGTATCACGGGTGCCAGGTATCAGCGCTCAGCCGAAATGGTCCGAGTACGAGTTCGGCCCGGGGGCCTTATTCGTCGGCCTTGGTCTTCAGGACCTTGCGGCCGCGGTAGAAGCCGTTGGGGCTGATGTGGTGACGCAGATGCGCTTCGCCCGTGTTGGGTTCGATCGCGGTCGGCGGGTTCACCAGAAAATCGTGCGAGCGGTGCATACCGCGCTTGGACGGGGACTTCTTGTTTTGTTGAACGGCCATGATGACTCCTAGAAACGGGGCGCATTGTACGCGATGCGGCCCGATGTTGATCTCAATCTTTGTGCTTCAGTTGTTCCAGCACCGCAAACGGCGACGGACGCTTGACAGCGGGCTCCTCGGGAGAAGCTTCGCTGACCTTGGCCAGCGCGCCCGGGCATACATCATGCTTGGGCACATACGGAACGCTCAGAATGAGCTCATCTTCGATCTGGGCCAGCAGATCAAAATGATGCGAACCCACCACCTTTTCAGGCAGGTTGGACACAAAACCATTTCCTTCTTCGTCCTCGTCGTCCTCGCCGGATGGATCCCCGTAGGAAGCATCGTCGTCGAGATCGGCTTCGGACTTGACCAGCTGCAAAAGGACTTCGCTGTCGATCGGATACACGAACGGCTCGTTGCACCGCTGGCACACCAGCACCGGATTCGCCTGCACATGGATATGCAGTAGCGGCCGGCCCATCAGCAGGCCGGTTCTACCCATTTCGCCGCGCACGGACCACGTCACGAGTCCGGCATCGCCCTGCGGTTGTTCGGGCAGCCCGTCAACCACGCGCGTAAGCCGCACAAGAGGTATGGTTCCTTGCGCTTCCTTGCCCATCTGGGCAAATGCGTATGCATCGATGCGCTTGATGTTCAGTCCTTTGCATTCGCGGGGCTGTTCACAGAGCCCGAACTCGCGGGTTTAAAACCCCGGGGGTTTAAACCCCGAAAAACCCAGAACCCATGATTTTGCCGAGGCCGCCAAGCTTCGCCACCGGCTTGCTCGCGCGCCCATTCATGCAAAAATCCCGCAAAACGTTAGATAATACTGTGACTTACGCCTTAACGTCAAATATCGCATGCCTTCCAAGCCCAGCCTGATCCTCGCGTCCAGCTCGCGTTACCGCAAAGAACTGCTGTCCCGCCTGCGCCTGCCTTTCACGGCGATTTCCCCCGATGTAGACGAAACGCCACACTCCGGCGAAACGCCCGAAGCCCTGGCGCTGCGCCTGTCCGTGGCCAAGGCCATGGCGGTCGCGGCCAATTACCCCGGCAGCATCGTGATCGGCTCGGACCAGGTGGCCACCATCGACGGACAGCCCATCGGCAAACCGGGGGATTTCCCGCGCGCATTGGCGCAATTGCGGGCCCTGTCGGGTCAAATCGTGGAATTTCACAGCGCCTTGGCGGTCACGGACGGCCAGCGGGTGGAAAAAGCCGACATCGTCACGCGCTGCCATTTCCGCCAGCTGTCGGACCGCGCGATCGAAGCCTATCTGCGCGCCGAAGAACCCTACGATACCGCAGGCAGCGCCAAGGCGGAAAGCCTGGGCATCGCCCTGATGGAAAGCATCCAGAGCGACGACCCCACCGCCATCATCGGGCTGCCGCTGATCGCGCTGACCGGCATGCTGGCGCAGTTCGGCCTGGATCCGCTGGACGCCCCCGGAGCATCCGCATGAGCGGCGCGCTGCACCTGATCCCGGTCGGCCTGGGTGAAGCCCCGCCCGAGCGCTGGCTCCCCGCCGAGGTCCGCACCCTGGCAGGCCAGCTGGACACCTACATCGCCGAAAACGCCAAGACCGCGCGCGCCTTCCTCAAGCTGATCGGCACAACCCGGCCGCTGCAGGAAATCACCATCCACACCCTGAACGACAAGGTAGACGCCGCCCAGATCAAGGCCTGGCTGGAACCGGCGCTCAAGGGCGCGGAAATCGGCCTGGTCTCCGAGGCGGGCTGCCCCGCGGTCGCGGACCCGGGCGCCAAGGTCGCGGACGCCGCGCACCGCCTGGGCATCACGGTAAAACCCTGGGTCGGCCCCTCTTCCATCCTGCTGGGCCTGATGGCCAGCGGACTGGACGGCCAGCGCTTTGCCTTCCATGGCTACGCGCCGGTGGACCCCGCGGAACGCGCCAAGCAGCTGCGCGCCTGGGAGCAGCACTCGGCCAAGCACAACCAGACCCAACTGCTGATCGAGACCCCCTATCGCAACGCCGCCATGTTCGCCACGCTGCTGGCCAGCCTGAAGGGCGACACCAAGCTGTGCGTGGCTCGCTCGGTCACGACCGCCGACGAATGGATCGTCACCCGCAGCGTGGCCGACTGGAAAAAGCAGCCGGCGCCCCAGCTCGACAAGCTGCCCACGCTATTCCTCTTCCTGGCGCGCTGATCCATGCGCCGCCTATTCCTTGTGCCGCTTGCCGCGGCCATCCTGGCGGGATGCGCCGCGCGCGGCCCCGCCGGCCTGGACCTGGACACCTCGATCACCGCGGTCAGCCAGGCCAGCCGGGTACGCAGCATCGTGCTGCACTACACTAGCGTGGACGACGCCCGTTCCATGGAATTGCTCTCCAAGGGCAAGGTCAGTTCGCACTATCTGGTTAACGACGCCGGCCGCGTCTACCGGCTGGTCGACGAGAACCGCGCCGCCTGGCATGCCGGCGCCAGCTCCTGGTATGGCAACATCGCCATGAACAGCACGTCCATCGGCATAGAAATCGTCAACCCAGGCTGGACGGAGGGCTCTGACGGCAAGCCTGTCTGGCATCCGTACAACGACCAGCAATTGCGCGCACTGACCATATTGCTGCGCGATATTGCGCAACGGCATGGCGTCACGCCCGAGAACATCGTGGGCCACAGCGACATCGCGCCCCAGCGCAAGGTGGATCCCGGCCCTCTTTTCCCGTGGAAGACGTTGGCCGAGGCGGGAATCGGGCGCTGGTACGACGAGACCGGAGCCGCCGAACACCTCGCGCGCCTTCAGGTCCAGGGCATCCCGGATGTCGCATGGTTCCAGAAACAGCTGGCACGGTTGGGCTATGCGTGTCCACAGGACGGCACACTGAGCCCGGCCACCATCGGCGCGCTGGCAGCCTTTCAGATGCACTACCGGCCGACACTGTACGACGGCCAGCCGGACGCGGAGACTGCCGCCATCATGCTGGCGATGCTGTAGGGACGCGCAGCGCTACCGCCTGCCGCGCAACCAGGCGACCAGCCGCCAGCCCAGCAACAAGGCCAGCACGGCGGCGTACAAGGCGGGCTGCGTCAGGTCGTTCTTGCCGGCCTTGTGCCACCAATAATGCAGCACCGCCAGCAGGCCGATGGCATAGATGGCGCGGTGCAGGCTTTGCCAGCGCTTGCCCAGCTTGCGCATGGCCCACTGCGTGGAGGTAGCCGCCAGAGCGGCCATCAGCACGAACGCCGCAAATCCCACCATGATGAAGGGGCGTTCGCCGATATCGCGCAGCATGCCCGCCGGATCGAAGCCGCGATCCCACCAGACCCAGGCCATGAAGTGCATGGATCCATAGAAAAACGCGAACAAACCGCATATGCGCCGCAGACGCACCAATGCCGGCTGGCCAGTCAGCCGGCGCAGCGGCGTGATGGCCAGGGTCACGAGCAGGCAGACCAGGGTCCAGGTGCCCGATGAACGGGTCAGGAACTCGACCGGGTTCGCCGTCAGCCCGTTATTCACGCCCAGCCAGATCCAGCGCGCGAACGGCGCCAGCCCCAGCAGGAACAGGAACGGTTTGAAGCGCCCCACAGTCTTGGCGGAAAGCTGGGTCTTGCGCGGCGGCGTGGCCGGAGCCACCTGCGGAGTGCCGTCAGGCATAGAATCGCCTCAGTAGTTCGCCTTCAGGTCCATCCCCTGGTAGAGCGACGCCACCTGTTCGGCATAACCGTTGAACATCAGGGTCTTGCGCTTGGGGGAGAACAGCCCGTCCTCGCCAATGCGGCGTTCCGTGGCCTGGCTCCAGCGCGGATGAGGCACCTCGGGATTCACATTGGCGTAAAAGCCGTACTCCTGGGGCGCGGCCTTGATCCACGACGACACGGGCGGTTTTTCGACCAGGCGGATCTTGACCAGGGACTTGGCCGACTTGAAACCATACTTCCAGGGCACCGCCAACCTGAGCGGCGCGCCGTTCTGGTTCGGCAGCACCTTTCCGTAGACGCCGAACACCAGCATGGCCAGGGGATTCATGGCTTCGTCGATGCGCAGGCCCTCCACATAAGGCCATTCCAGGATCGCGGCGCGCACGCCCGGCATGTTCTCGCGCTGCACGGCGGTGACGAATTCCACGTACTTGGCGTTGCCCGTGGGTTCGACCTGCTTGAGCAGCGCCGACAGCGAATAGCCCATCCACGGAATCACCATGGACCAGCCCTCGACGCAGCGCAGCCGGTAGACGCGTTCTTCCATCGGCGCCAGCTTGAGCAGCTCTTCGATGGAAAAGGTGCGCGGCTTGCCGACTTCGCCCTCGACGCTCACGCTCCAGGGGCGTGTCTGCAATTTGCCGGCATTGGCGGCCGGATCGCCCTTATCCACGCCGAACTCGTAGTAGTTGTTGTAGGAGGTGACGTCGGCCAGCGTCGTCTGCTTGTCCATGACGCTCAAGGCGGGGTTGAGCTTGCCCGGCAGGACGCCGGCCTCCTGGGCGTGCGCGCTGCGCATGGCCCACCCCGGCAGGCCTGCGGCGGCCGCGACCAGCCCCGCGCGCAGCATCAGTTCGCGGCGCGAACGCCAGACGTCCTCGGAGGTGATCTCGGACGGAAGAATATCGTCGGGCTTGCGTATCAACATCATGGTCTCCGGTGTAGCGCCCGCAGGATCATGGACGCGCCCTGCGCAAGCCATGGACGCCGCGCCGCCCCATGATATTCCGCGGCAGCCGGCGCTTGCGGGTATTTCCTATAGACCCGCGCGTACGGCGGGCGTTCCGCGCCCGGACTGCGCACGCCCGGAGAATCCCGGGCGCCAGGTCGCTAGATACGAGGCAGCAGCCATTCGCGCACCTTCGGCACGCTGTCGAGCACCGCCTGGGGCGAACAACCCTCAAGTTCCTTCAGGGTATGTGCGCCATAGGTCACCCCCAGGCCATGCACGCCGGCATTGATCGCCATCTGCAGGTCGTGCGAGGTGTCACCCACCATCACGACGCGGTCCGGATCCACGTCCAGCTCCTGCATCAGCTCGTGCAGCATCGCCGGATGCGGCTTGCTGAAAGTTTCGTCGGCGGTGCGCGTGGCATCGAACAGCGGCCCCAGGCCGGTCGCGGCCAGCGCGCGGGTCAGGCCCACGCGGCTCTTGCCGGTAGCCACCGCCAGGCGCACGTTCTGCCCGGCCAGTTCGGCCAAGAGTTCCTGCACACCCTCGAACAGGCGCAATTCCGGATCACGCAGCAGATAGTGCGTGCGGTAGCGCTCCAGGAAGCGCGGCAGCATCGCCTGCGTCAGTTCCGGCACCGCGCGGCGCAGGGCGCTTTCCAGGGACAGGCCTATCACCCAGCTGGCATCGGATGCCGAAGGCACCGCCAGTTCCAGGTCGCGGCAGGCGCCCTGGATGGCGGCCACGATGCTGTGCGTGGAATCCATCAGGGTGCCATCCCAGTCAAAAACGACCAGCGAATACGACATAATCAGACCGACTCCAGTTGTTTCAGTATTTTCCGGCAAGCTGGGGGCAGCTCGGCGGTAAGCGTCAGGGACTCGCCCGTCACCGGGTGGGCCAGGGTCAATTGGTGGGCGTGCAGGAACATCCTGCCAAAACCCATGCGCGCGAACTGCGCCCGTACTTCGTCGTGGCCGTACTTGTCGTCGCCCACGATGGGGAAGCCGCTGGCGGCCAGGTGCACCCGGATCTGATGGGTGCGACCGGTACGCAATTCGGCGTCGACCAGACTATAGCCACCAAAACGCTGCTTGAGCGTGACGATGGTGTGCGCCGACTGGCCGTCCGGATCGACCTTGACCCGGCGCTCGCCGGACTGGGTGGTCCACTTGGACAGCCCCAGCTTGATGTGCTGGCGGTCATTGACCCAATCGCCCTCGACCAGGGCCAGGTAATGTTTGTCCCCTTTTCCTTCGCGCAGCATGGCGTGCAACGCCAGCAGGGCGCTGCGCTTCTTGGCCACCATCAAGAGACCCGAGGTCTCCCGATCCAGGCGATGGACCAGTTCCAGGAACTTGGCGCCGGGCCGGGCCGCCCGCAGCTGTTCGATCACGCCGAAGGACACGCCGCTGCCGCCATGGACCGCCACGCCGGCGGGCTTGTCCACGACAAGCAGCGCCTCGTCCTCGAACACCACGGGGAATTCGGCGCCAGGCACCGGACGGGGCTTGCCCGGGTCAGGCAGCCGCAGCGGCGGAACGCGGACCACGTCGCCCTCGGCGACGCGGTAGTCGGCCGAAGTGCGTCCCTTGTTTACCCGCACTTCGCCGCCGCGTATGGCCTTGTAGATATGGGTTTTGGGGACGCCCTTGCACAGGCGCGCAAGGTAGTTGTCCAGACGCTGGCCGGCATGCTCGGCATCGACTTCCACCATCCGGACGGCAGGGGGAGCTTTAGAGAGGGAAAGCGAGGGGGAAGTTTCTTTGCGCATTGCGAAAAGCGACATATAATCGGGACAGCCTAAAGGGGCTGAACTAGCCGCCTGACGTAGAGATGCAACGTTACGCAACTCCGTCGAGCGCGCGGGCCGCCATTGTACTGCCTGCTCATTCAACCCCCGGGGTCATTTGGTCGCCGGCGCAACCGCGCCCTGCCGGATAGTGGTGTGGCATTCATTTTGCCCGCTGTCCCAGCAGGTCCGTTGCATGCCGCAAGCGGCTCTGAAGCACCGCAAGAATCGTCGCATATTTAAAGCACCAGCTGCGCGTGGGCAACCAATCCGACCGCAACTGCCGTTCACAGCACTTTTCCGTCAAACCACATTCAGTGAAGCTGACCCTCCTGCTGACAGAACCCCGAGCCCCACGGCTCGACGTGCCCGCCTGACCCGCGGCGGATACGCCTGGGCGCCGCCCAGGTACGGTCCGCAACTCTTGCCCGCTTCAGCCCGCAGCCCGAGTGACCCGAGGTCACGCGCCGATATCGGCGCGTCATGACAACGGAGAACCCCTCTCATGAAGCGCATGCTGTTCAATGCGACGCATCAGGAAGAATTACGCGTCGCTATCGTCGATGGGCAAAAACTCATCGACCTCGACATCGAGACTGCCGGCCGCGAACAACGCAAAGGCAATATCTACAAAGGTGTCATCACCCGGATCGAACCCGGCCTCGAAGCTTGCTTCGTCAACTACGGTGAAGACCGTCACGGTTTCCTGCCTTTCAAGGAAGTGGCCCGCAGCTACTTCAAGGAAGGCGTGGACGTCCGCAGCGCCCGCATCCAGGACGCCCTGCGCGAAGGCCAGGAACTGATCGTCCAGGTTGAAAAGGAAGAGCGCGGCAACAAGGGCGCCGCCCTGACCACGTTCATCTCGCTGGCCGGCCGCTACCTGGTCCTGATGCCCAACAATCCCCGTGGCGGTGGCGTTTCGCGCCGCGTCGAGGGCGAGGACCGCCAGGAACTGCGCGACACGATGGAGCAGCTCGATCTGCCCCAGGGCATGAGCATCATCGCCCGCACCGCCGGCATCGGCCGCAACGTCGAAGAGCTCCAGTGGGACCTGTCCTACCTGTTGCAGCTCTGGACCGCGATCGACGGCGCCGCGCGCGACAACTCCGCGCCGATCCTGATCTACCTGGAATCCAGCCTGGTCATCCGGGCCATCCGCGACTACTTCTCCCCGGAAATCGGCGAGATCCTCATCGATACCGACGAGATCGCCGACCAGGCCACGGCCTTCATGAGCGTGGTGATGCCGGACAACGTCCAGCGCGTCAAACGCTACCGCGACGATATCCCCCTCTTCTCCCGTTTCCAGATCGAACACCAGATCGAAACGGCGTACTCGCGCACGGTCACGCTGCCCTCGGGCGGCGCCATCGTCATCGACCACACCGAAGCCCTGGTTTCCGTGGACGTCAACTCGGCCCGCTCCACGCGCGGCGCCGACATCGAGGAAACCGCGCTGCGCACCAACTCGGAAGCAGCCGATGAAGTGGCCCGCCAGTTGCGCCTGCGCGACCTGGGCGGCCTGATCGTCATCGACTTCATCGACATGGAGGACAGCAAGAACCAGCGCGCCGTCGAACAGCGCCTGCGTGACGCCCTCCACTTCGACCGCGCCCGCGTCCAGATGGGCAAGATTTCGCGCTTCGGCCTGATGGAACTGTCGCGCCAGCGCCTGCGTCCCGCCCTGAACGAAGGCTCGCACATCACCTGCCCGCGCTGCAACGGCACCGGCGTGATCCGCGACGCCGAGTCCAGCGCCCTGCATGTGCTGCGCCTGCTGCAGGAAGAGGCCATGAAGGAAAACACCGCCGCCGTGCACGCCCAAGTGCCGGTCGACGTTGCAACCTACCTGCTGAACGAAAAGCGCGCCGACATCACCAAGATGGAAGCCCGCCTCAAGGTCAACCTGATGCTGATCCCCAACAAGCATCTGGAAACGCCGCACCACCACATCGAGCGCCTGCGCCACGACGATCCGCGCCTGGAAGAACTGAAGACCAGCTTCGAACTGGTTGAAGCCCCGGCCACGGACGCCCCCTGGCAGCCGCGCGAGCACGAAATCAAGTCGCGTCCGGAAGCGCTGGTCAAGGGCATCACGCCCTCGCAGCCCGCTCCGGTTTCGACCCCGGCTCCCGCTGCGCCGGCTCCCGCGCCGGCAGCAACCGGCGGCCTGGGCGGCCTGTTCAAGCGCCTGTTCGGCTGGCTGGGCGGCAGCTCCGAAGCGGCCAAGCCCGCTCCCGCTGCCCAGGAAGACAGCGCCAAGCGCGCCAGCTCCGGCCGCGGCAAGGGCCGCAGCAGCCATGACGGCCAGGAACGCCGTGGCGAACGCCATGGTTCGGACCGCAACCGCAACCGCCGCGGCGAATCCCGCGGCGAAGGCGCCGAGGGCAGCGAAGGCGGCCGCCACCACGTCCGCGGCAACCGCCGCGCCGAGGGCGAGCGCCAGGAACGCGGCGACCGCAACAACCGCAACGACGCCCGTGGCGAACGCGACACCCAGGCTGCGCAAGCTGCCCTGGCGTCCAACCGCCCCGAGCAAGCCGTGGAAGCTGGCGGCGAGGACAGCGGCGCCGGCCGCAACCGCCGCCGCGGCCGTGGCCGCAATCGCCGCGAGGAAGGCCAGTCCGACGCCCCGATGAGCGAACAGGAAAGCATGGTCGCCGCCCTGGCGCAGACGGTCGCCACCGCCCTGCCCGAAACCAAACCGGCTCCTGAAGCCGCCGCGGTGACCGCCGAGGCCGGCGAAGCCGAAGCCGTGCTCGAACAGACCGCCGATGGCGTACCCGCCGTGGAAGGCGCCGAAGGCGCCGCCGATCCCGAGCGCAAGCGCCGCCGCCGCCGCAGCCGCCGTGGCCGCCGCAGCCAGGAAGAAGCTGGCTTGGCCGGCAGCGACGACCAGCAGGAAGATGGCGCCGACGACGACAGCATCGAACAGTCGGAAGAAGCCGCTGCCCAGCCCGCCGTGACCGCTGCGCAAACCGAGGAACC
The DNA here is from genome assembly GCF_003576205.1 of Achromobacter sp. K91. Taxonomy (NCBI): domain Bacteria; kingdom Pseudomonadati; phylum Pseudomonadota; class Betaproteobacteria; order Burkholderiales; family Alcaligenaceae; genus Achromobacter; species Achromobacter sp. K91. The sequence goes on from NZ_QWFB01000037.1 coordinate 282,731, forward strand.
TGCCGCACATGTCCAGGCCGCTCCGGCGCAAGCCCAGCAGCCCGAAACCACGACAGCCGAGCCCGTCCAGGTTGCCGCTGCTCCGGTTGAAACCCAGCCGGCAGCGCCCGTGCAGGCCCAAGCCGAGCAAGCCGTCGAACCCGTGGCCCAGCCCGTGCAGACGGCTGCCGCCGAAGTGACCCAGCCGGTGTCCGTGCAGGCCGCGAGCGAGGTTTCCGCCCCCGCAGCGACCGAGCCGGCGCCGGTGGAAGCCGCCGCCGTCGAACCCGTGGTTGCTCCCGCCCCGGCGCCGGTGGCCCCGGTTGCTCCGGCCGCGCCTGTCGCGCAGGAAGCGGCTGCCGCGACGCCCGCAGCCAGCCAGCCCATCGTGGTGCCGGCTGTCGCCCCGTCGGCCAAGGCCCAGGCCCTGCACGACGTGGTGAATGCCGCCGGCCTGCAGTGGGTGGAGACCGATCCGGACCGCCACGCCCAGACCCAGCTGCGTATCGCCGCTGCGCACACGCCGGTCCGCCTGGGCCGCGAGCGCAAGCCGGTCGCGCCCGTTTCCAACGAGCCGCTGGTTCAGGTCGAAACGCGCCACTAAACCGCAGGCCCGCAAGGGCTTGCGACTGGCAGCACATCGCACCCCGTACGCTGGATACCGATCCAGCGTACGGGGTGTTTTTCATGGTGGGTCCGCAGGGCAGCGACGCCCCGCGCGATTCGCAGCGCGCCCCCTCGGCCGCTCACTCGTCCTCTATCGGCTCCGCGGGCAGGTTCAAAGCCAGGCCGGCCTCTTCGACGAACGCTTCCGCCAACGCCGAATGCGGCATATGCCGGGCCCAGATGATCCCCATGCAGCGCAGAGGCGCGCGCCCCGGCAGCGGCACTCGCTTGACGCGCCGGCTGTCCACCCAATCCGGCGCCCAATCGGGTACCAGCGACACGCCCAGCCCTTCCGACACCATGCAGGCGATGCCCATCAGGCCGTCGACCTCCAGGCGCTCGCGCGGCACGATGCCGTGCTGGCGCAGATACTGGTCCGCCAGCCGGCCGCCCCAGACGTTGCGGTCATAGCGTATGAAAGGCTGCGTGCTCATCAGCTCGTGGGCGTCATTGCTCACGGTATCGGGCGGCGCCAGCACCACCAGAGGCTCTTCCGCCACCAATTTCCAGGCGTAGCCTTTGGACAGGTTGAATTGCGGCTTGACGATGAAGGCCGCGTCCAGGTCGCCGTTGATCACCCGGTGGTACAGGTGATTGGAGGTGCCTGGCTCCACGAAAACGGCCAGCTTGGGCAGGCGCCGGTACAGGCGCGCCAGCACGGTGGGCATGATGCCCGTCAGCGCCGACACCGACACGCCCAGCCTCAACTCGCCCAAGGGCGCGTCGTCGCTGGCGCTGGCCCGCAGGTCGCGCACTTCGCGCAGCACGCTGCGGGCTCGTTCCAGCACTTTCAGGCCCGCTTCGGTCGCCTTGACGCTGCGGCCCACGCGCTTGATGAGCGTGGCGCCCAGCTCTTCCTCCAGGGTGCGCACCCGCGCCGCAATGGCAGCGGGGGTCAGGTCCAGCCGGCGCGCGGCCTCCGCCAGCGATCCGCATTCGACCACCGACACAAAGCTCTGCACATATCGCGTATCCAAAGCGTCCCCCCTCTTTTTCTGCAGGCATGGTTTGCGCCAGGGCAAACCACAACAATTTTATGGATTGAAGCAATTAAACAGCAGATGTTCACTGGCCGCTTCGGTGCCAGAATCAGACGTTGCCGCTGCGCCCCGTGGCGCGTCCTTTTCATTCATCAGAAAACGAGTAGAGACAATGAGCACCCAAGCCAGCATTCCCGGCGTTTTTTCTCCGGTCCTGACGCCATTCGACGCAGCCTATCGCCCGGCGCTGGGACGCTATGTGAAGCACTGCCGCTGGCTGCGCGAACAATCCGTCGGGCTGGCCATATTCGGCACCAACTCGGAAGCCAACTCGCTCGCCCTGTCGGAAAAGCGCAGCCTGCTGGACGCGCTGCTGGAAGCGGGCGTGGAACCGTCGGCGCTGATGCCCGGCACGGGCGCCTGCGCGCTGCCCGACGCGATCGAGTTGACCCGCCACGCCGTGCGCAGCGGCAGCATGGGCGTGCTGGTCCTGCCCCCCTTCTATTACAAGGGCGTGAGCGACGAAGGCCTGTTCCGCTACTACGCCGAACTGATCGAAGGCGTGGGCGACGACCGGTTGCGCATGTACCTGTATCACATCCCTCCCGTGAGCCAGGTGCCGCTGAGCCTGGACCTGATCGACCGCCTGCTCGACCGCTATCCCGGCCAGGTCGCCGGCGTAAAGGACAGTGGTGGGGACTGGAACAACACGGCGGCCATGATCGAACGCTTCGCGCCGCGCGGCTTCAAGGTCTACGCGGGCAGCGAAGCCTTCCTGCTGCAGACCCTGCGCGCGGGCGGCGTGGGCTGCATCACCGCCACCGGCAACGTCAATCCGGGCCCCATCGTCGCCCTGCAGCAGCGCTGGCAGGAAGCCGACGCCGACGCCCGCCAGGCCGGTCTGAACGCGACCCGCAACGTGTTCGGCAAATTCCCCATGATCCCCGCGATGAAGGCCGCGATTGCCTGGAAATCCGGCGATCCGGCCTGGGCGACGGTACGCCCGCCCCTCGTGGAACTGAACGCTGAACAGCGCACCGCCTTGCAGGCCGCCCTGGATGAGAACGGCTTCGACATGCCCGGCGCGCAGACCCTGGCGGACAACTAGCGCCCAATCCCGCGGGTGCTAGTTGTCCGTGGGATTGAACAGCGCAATATCCGCAGCACGAAGCGCCCCGGCGCACGGCGACCTGAAGCCGTGCGCCGGGGCGCTTCTTTTGGCGGTGCCGCTCAGCTCACCACGCCGATGTTCCAGGGCACGAACTCGTGATCGCCCAGTCCCAGCAGCTCGCTCTTGCTGCGCGTGCCGGAGGCCACCAGCAGGATTTCCTCGAAGATGCGCTGCGCCACTTCCTGTAGCGTCGCGGTGCCGTCCAGGATGTCGCCGCAATTGACGTCCATGTCCTCCGTCAGCCTTTCATACATCGGCGTATTGGTCGCCAGCTTGATCGAGGGCACGGGCTTGGCGCCGAACATCGAACCGCGCCCGGTGGTGAAACAGATCATGTTGGCCCCGCCGGCGATCTGTCCGGTCGCGGACACGGGGTCGAAGCCCGGCGTGTCCATGAACACCATGCCGGGCTGGCGCACCGGCTCCGCGTAGCGGTAGACCTCCATCAACGCCGTGGTGCCGCCCTTCATCGAAGAGCCCAGCGACTTCTCGAAGATGTTGGCCAATCCGCCCATCTGGTTGCCCGGACTGACCTTGCCGTTGATCTGCACGTCGCGCCCCGGCGAGTACTCTTCCTTCCACCAGCGGATGCGCTGCACCAGCTTTTCGCCGACCTCGCGGTTGCGGGCGCGCGCGGTCAAGGTGTGCTCCACGCCATAGATCTCAGGCGTTTCGGACAGGATGGCGGTGCCGCCGTGGCGCACCAGGATGTCCATGGCCGCCCCCAATGCGGGATTGGCGGTGATGGAGGAAAAGCCGTCCGAACCGCCGCATTGCAGGCCCACCGTCAGATGCCGCGCCGGCACCGGCACGCGCTCGACCCGATTGGCCTCGGGCAACAGCGCCTGCACCGCGGCGACGCCCGCCTCGATGGTTTTGCGCGTGCCGCCGGTCTCCTGCATGATGAAAGTCTTCAGCCGCGCGCCCGCCTCCAGGCCCTGGTCCTTGAGCAAGGCATCCAGCTGATTGCGCTCGCAGCCCAGCCCGACGATCAGCACGGCGGCGAAGTTGGCGTGACAGGCGTAACCGCCCATCGTCCGGCGCAACAAATCCATGGGTTCGCCGGACATTTCCATGCCGCAGCCCATGCCATGGCTCAACGCCACCACGCCGTCCACATTGGGATAGGCGGCCATCAGCTGCGGCGTGAAAGCTTCGGCAATGCGATGCACCACCGTCGCCGAACAGTTGACCGTCGCCATGACCCCGATGTAGTTGCGCGTGGCGACCTGTCCGTTGGCGCGCACGATGCCGAGAAAGCGCGCCTGCTCGGACTCGGGCAGGACCGGCGTCGCCACGTAATCGCGGGCGTGCGCGTAGTCCCGGTCGAACTCCTGGAAGTCCATGTTGTGCGAATGGACGTAGGTGCCGGCCGGAATGTCGCCCGCTGCAAAGCCGATGCAGACGTTGTACTTGAGGATGGGCTCGCCGGCGCGCAGGTCGCGCGCCGCGATCTTATGCCCGGCCGGGATCTGGCTGCGGCTGACGATGCCTTCGGAGGGTACGGCCATGCCTATGCCGATGGGCACGCGCGCCACCACGACGTTGTCCGCGGAATGCAGCCGGATGACGGGGCCGGCTGCACGTTTTTCAGTGAAATCGATCATGTCTGGATCTCGTAGGGATAAAGGCTCGCCCGCGCGGGCTGGACGCCTATTCGGGTTTGATGCCTATGTCGCGGATCAGCACCGACCAGCGCGGCAGCTCCGAACCCACGAAACGCGTGAAGGTATCGGAATCGCTGCCCACCACTGTGAAGCCCTGCTCGCTGAGCTTGGCCTGCATATCGTTCTGCTGCACGGCGGCGCGGATGGAATCGGAAAGCTTGGCCACCACGGGCTTGGGCGTATTGGCCGGTGCGAACACGCCATACCAGGTCGACACTTCGAAGTCCTTGAACCCGGACTCGGCCAGGGTCGGGATTTGCGGCGCCTTGGGGTCGCGCTTCAGGCTGGTAATGGCCAACGGCCGGACCTTGCCCGATGCGATGTGAGGCAAGGCCACAGGCAGATTGGCGAACATGTACGGCACGTGCCCGCCCAGCACGTCGGCCATGGCGGCCGATTCGCCCTTGTACGGCACATGCGTCACCTTGGTGCCCACCATGTGCGCATACAGCTCCCCGGCTATGTGCTGCGGGCCGCCCTGGCCGGACGAGGCATAGCTCATTGCGCCATCGCCGGCCTTGCGGATCTGCTCCGTCAGCTCCTGTACGGTCTTGGCATCCACCAAGACTGGATTGACCACCAGGATCAGCGGCATGGTCACGATCTGCGATACCGGCGCAAAGTCCTTCTCGGGCTTGAAGGGCAAGGACGGGAACAGCGAAGGCGCCACCACCATGGTGGACTGCGAACCCAGGAACAGCGAGTAGCCATCGGCAGGCGAACGGGCGACGTTGTCGGCGGCGATGGTGCCGGTAGCGCCGGCCCGGTTTTCGACCACCACCTGCTGCCCCAGGCTTTCGGCCATCTTGGCGCCGACCAGGCGCGCCACGATGTCCGCGCCGCCTCCCGGGGCAAAGCCCACGACCATGCGCAGCGGCTTGTTAGGAAACTCCTCGGCCATGGTGGCGGATGAGCCGCAGGACAGCGCGAGGCCCAGGCCTAGGGCTACCGTCATGCGCGTCAGGGGACGCGCGGGCGTACAGGGGGTGTTCATGCGTTGGTCTCCGTATGCCATCGTCGCGCCCCTCCCCGGCCGCAGCCAAGCGTGCCGGGAAGCGGAGCCGCGCGGCGGCTCGTTGTGTGTTGTGCAGTGCCAGAGCATTCTGGCGATTGCACTCCCTACCAACAAGTATGTATACGCAGCGTCAGAACATAATATTTTTGATGTATCAAATTAGACTTGCCGCAACGCAGCACAGCAGCCCAAAAAAAATCCACCCCTGAGGGTGGATCTGTCTGTGCAGCGGGCCCTTGGGGCCGCGCCACGCCCACATATATGGCGTGATCAGAACTGGTAGGTGTACGTCAGCTGCACCACGTCCAGGCCCGGGTTCGGGCGCTTGATGCTGGCGTTCGAGAAGTGCGAATAGCGCAGGCCGATGCGATTGTTCGGCGTCACGAGAAAGCCCATGCCGATGTGGTCGCCAAACTGGAAAGCGGTGCTGATGTTCTCGTCGGCGAAACGCGTGCTGGAGAAGAGCGTGGCGCCAATACCCGCTTCAATGTAGAAGCGTTCGCCGGTCCACCAGCGGAACATCGGGATGGCGTTGAGCTGCCAGACATGGCCCGGGGAGCGCGAGCCGCTCGCCTTCCAGTACGACGCGCCGAGTTCGGGCGTCAGGTCCAGCCGGCCCCAGTTGCCACCGAACTGGTAGGTCCAGACCGAAGCCGTTTCGTAGTTGATCGTCAGGCGCTGATAGTGGTCTCCAATGCCGTAATGCACGCTGACGCCGCCCTGAGTACCCTCGGACGATTGGGCGCTTGCCAGCGACGCGGTTGCAGCCAGGGCAAGTCCCACAAGGCCGGTAAGCATCTTCTTCTTGGTCAACTGCATTGGAAAACTCCGTAGATTTCAAACCTAGTACGCAACATAGCAAAATCCGGGCCGGAAGGCTCAAGCTTTGTCGCACGCAGGCAACATTGCGGATGGAAAACACTGTTCCGCAAATTGTTCGTCATATGCGGCCCCGGGGCCGCATATGACAATGCCGCCGGAAGCCCTGGGCTGCCGGCGGCATCTTGGCGCTGTTCGTCTGGCCCGTCCCCTCAGGCGCAGGCCCGGGCAAACTCAGGCCGTAACCACGTCCGCCGGTTGATTGGTCAGCAAGGCCAGCAGGCGGGCGATTTCCTCGCGCAGCTGGCGGCGGTCCACGACCATGTCGATGGCGCCCTTCTGCAGCAGGAACTCGGCGCGCTGGAAGCCTTCCGGCAGTTTTTCGCGCACGGTCTGTTCAATCACGCGCGGGCCGGCAAAGCCGATCAGCGCCTTGGGTTCTGCGATGACCACGTCGCCCATGAAGGCGAAGCTGGCTGACACGCCGCCCATGGTGGGGTCGGTCAACACGCTGATGAACGGCAGGCCGGCCGCCGACAGGCGGGTCAGCATGGCATTGGTCTTGGCCATCTGCATCAGCGACAGCAGGCTTTCCTGCATGCGCGCGCCGCCCGAGGCAGCCACGCAGATGAAGGGCGTCTTGTTGTCCAGCGCGGCCTGGGCGCCGCGCGCGAAGCGCTCGCCCACCACCGAGCCCATGGAGCCGCCCATGAATTCGAATTCAAAGCAGGCCAGCGTTGCGGATACGCCGCGGATCGAACCGCTCATGACCACCAGCGCGTCGGTTTCGCCGGTCTGCTTGACCGCTTCCTGCAGACGCTCGGGGTACTTGCGGGTGTCCTTGAACTTCAGCGTATCGACCGAACGCGTGGTCTGGCCGATCTCGACGCGGCCCTCGACATCCAGCAGCGAGTCGATGCGGGCACGGGCCCCGATGCGCATGTGGTGGTCGCACTTGGGGCAGACGTGCAGGTTGGCCGCGAGGTCTTCGCTGTACAGCACCGATTCGCACGACGGGCATTTCACCCATAGGCCTTCGGGAACGCGGCGGGGGCCGCTTTCGCTGGTTTTATTGATGCGAGGAGGCAGGAGTTTTTCGATCCAGCTCATTGATTATTCATCCCGTATGAGGTCACGCCCGCCGCTCAGGCCGACGCGCTTGCTCGTTTTACTTGATCCAGCGCTTGCCGGATGGTGCGCAGCCAGCCGCTGGCGGCGGTGACTGCGGCGTCGGTTTTCTGGGCCGCGGGGGCATTCGCCGCCGCCTGCTCCATGGTTTCAATCAGTTTGCTGCCGATCACGACGGCATCCGCCGCGCGCGCCACGCGCTGGGCGCTTTCGGCGTCGCGGATGCCGAAGCCCACGCCCACCGGAATGTCGCGCACGTGGCGGCGGATCACGGCCAGGCGCTCGGCAACGTCGTCAGTGTTGAGCGAGCCCGAACCCGTGACGCCCTTGAGCGACACGTAGTACACGTAACCCCGCGCCACTTCGGCGACGGCCTTGATGCGCGCTTCCGTGGACGTGGGCGCCAGCAGGAAGATGGGCGCAATGCCGTGCCCGCCCAGCGTGGCGGCGAACTCGACGACTTCTTCGGGCGGATAGTCCACCACCAGCACACCGTCCACGCCCGCCTGCTCGGCGCGACGCGCGAACTCGGCCTGGCCCATGCGTTCGATCGGGTTGGCATAACCCATCAACACCACCGGCGTGGATGCGTCGCGCTGGCGGAATTCAGCCACCAGCTCCAGCACGCGGGCCAGGCCCACGCCTTGCGCGATGGCGCGGTCGGCGGCGCGCTGGATCACCGGGCCGTCGGCCATGGGATCGGAGAACGGCACGCCCAGTTCGATGACGTCGGCGCCGGCCTCGACCAGCGCATGCATCAGGGGAACGGTCGCGGCGGGCGAAGGATCGCCGGCGGCAATGTAGGGAATCAGCGCCGCAGCGCGGCCGGATTCGGCGGTGCGCGCAAAAGCGGCGGCAATGCGGTCGATGCGAGTGGTCATGGACAGGGCCTCAGAGCTCGATGCCGGCCTGTTCGGCCACGGTATGCATGTCCTTGTCGCCACGGCCCGACAAGTTGACCAGGATGACGGCGTCGCGCGGCAGCGTGGCGGCCATCTTCACGGCTTGCGCGATGGCGTGCGAGGACTCCAGCGCGGGCATGATGCCTTCGATGCGGCAGCAATCGTGGAAGGCCTTGAGGGCTTCCGCGTCGGTGATGCCGACGTACTCGGCGCGGCCGGAGTCCTTCAGCCAGGCATGTTCCGGGCCCACGCCGGGATAGTCCAGGCCGGCGGAGACCGAATGCGTTTCCTGAACCTGGCCGTCGGCGTCCTGCATGACATAGGTGCGGTTGCCGTGCAGCACGCCCACCTGGCCCGCGGCCAGGGAAGCGGCATGGCGGCCGCTGTCCATGCCCTCGCCCGCCGCCTCGACGCCGATCAGGCGCACATTTTCGTACGGAATGTAGGGATGGAAGATGCCCATGGCGTTGGAGCCGCCGCCCACCGCCGCCACGACGTAGTCGGGCTGGCGGCCGGTGGCCTCGGGCATCTGCGTCAGGCATTCGTTGCCGATGACGGTCTGGAAATCGCGCACCATGCGGGGATAGGGGTCGGGACCCGCCACCGTGCCGATGATGTAGAAGGTGTTTTCGATGTTGGTAACCCAGTCGCGCATGGCTTCGTTCAGCGCGTCCTTCAGGGTGCGCGAACCGGACGTGACCGGCACCACCGTCGCGCCCAGCAGCTTCATGCGGTAGACGTTCGAGGCCTGGCGGCGGACGTCTTCGCTGCCCATGTAGACCACGCATTCCATGCCGTAGCGGGCCGCCACCGTGGCGGTGGCCACGCCGTGCTGGCCGGCGCCGGTTTCGGCGATGACGCGCGGCTTGCCCATGCGCTTGGCCAGCAAGGCCTGGCCGATGCAGTTGTTGACCTTGTGGGCGCCGGTGTGGTTCAGGTCTTCGCGCTTGAACCAGATCTGGGCGCCGCCCACCATTTCAGACCAGCGGCGTGCGTGGTAGACCGGGCTGGGCCGGCCGACGAAATGCTTGAGTTCGTAGTTGAACTCTTCCTGGAAGGCGGGGTCGACACGGTAATGGTCATAGGCCGCGCGCAGCTCGTCGAGCGCGTGCATCAGCGTTTCCGCCACGAAAACACCGCCATAAGGGCCAAAATGGCCCTGGGCATCCGGAAAGTCGTAAGGTTTCACCAAGCATCTCCCCCGGGTATCGCGGCAGGCCACTGCCGGCCGCAAATCCGGTTTGCAACCCGTCATTTTACCTGACGCCGGCAGCGGCCGGGGGCAACGCCCCAGCCGCCCCGGGAACCGTCAGCCTGCCCTCAGAGCGACTGCCCCAGGCGGCGCAGGAAGGTGTCGCAGGCGGCCAACTGGTCCAGCGCGACGTACTCGTTGGGCTTGTGGGCCTGTTCGATATGGCCGGGGCCGCAGACCACGGTGGGGATGCCGATGCCCTGGAACAGGCCAGCCTCGGTGCCGTAGGCAACCTTGCGGGTGGCGCGGTCTTCGGTCAGGGCGCGCACCAGCTGGGTGATGGCGGCTTCCTCGGACGCTTCCAGGGCGGGCGCGGCCGCGCCCGTCTCGATTTCGATGCTGGCGCCGTCGAATTCGGCCTTCATGCGCGGCAGGAGCTCTTCGCGCACGTATTTTTCAACTTCTGCCTGGATCTCGTCGGGCTGCATGCCGGGCAGGTTACGGAATTCGTAGGTAAATTCACACAGTTCGGGGATGGTATTGACCGCGATGCCGCCCCGGATCTGGTTGGTGGTCATCGTGGAGAACGGCACGTCGTAGAACTGGTCGTAGGGGCCGTTGGCCTTGAAGCTGTCGGCCAGGTCGCGGATGCGGCAGATCAGGCGGGCGGCATATTCGATGGCGTTGCAGCCGCGCGGGGTCAGCGACGAGTGCGCCGCCTTGCCGTGCACCTTGCAGCGGAACAGGTTGATGCCCTTGTGCGCCACCACCACCTGCATGCCGGTGGGCTCGCCCACCACGCAGCCTTCGGGGCGGATGCCGCGTTCGTGCAGGTCTGCCAGCATGTAGGGCGCGCCGGCGCAGCCGACTTCCTCGTCATACGAGAACGCCAGGTGCATCGGCTTCTTGCGCGGCATGGCCAGGAATTCCGGCACCATTGCCAGCGAGCTGGCGATGAAACCCTTCATGTCGCAGCTGCCGCGGCCATAGAGCAGGTCGTCCTTTTCGACGAGCTTGAACGGATCCGTGCTCCATTCCTGGCCGTCGACCGGCACCACGTCGGTGTGGCCGGACAGCACGATGCCGCCCTGCATGCCGCCGTCCTGGGCGGGCAAGGTCGCGAACAGGTTGGCCTTGGTGCGCTCCGGATTGTGCGCCAGCCATGCGTCGACGCCCTGGCCCTTGAGCCAATCCCGGACGGTTTCGATCAGGGCAAGATTGGAATTGCGGCTGGTGGTGTCAAAGCCAACCAGCGTTTCCAGCCAGGTGCGCGCGTTCATGTCACTACTCTCTTGGGGAAAAACAGGAGTGTAAGGCCAGCGCGCCTCCGCGTCTCGGCGTGGTCCGGCGCGCGAAGCGCCTAGAATGTCGCCCGGTTAGGCAAACCCCAAGGAGAAACCGTGCAGCACAAAGCAGTTCCCACACGCAACATCGTGGCGGCAGTAATAGGCAATGCCCTCGAATGGTATGACTTCCTGGTGTTCGCGTTCATGACGCCGATCATCTCGAAGCTGTTCTTCCCCACCGACCCAAGCGTTCCCGGCAGCGAGCTGAACGCCATCCTGATGACCACCGCCATTTTCGGCGTCGGCTTCTTCATGCGCCCCGTGGGCGGCATCATCCTTGGCCTGTACGGCGACAAGAAAGGCCGCAAGGCCGCCATGGTCATGGTGACCTCGCTGATGGCCGTGTCGATCGCGCTGATCACCGTGGCCCCCACCTACCACGCGGCCGGCATCCTGGCCCCGATCTTCATCCTGATCGCCCGCCTCTTGCAGGGCTTCTCCGCCGGCGGCGAATTCGGCACCTCGACGGCGCTGCTGATCGAGATGGCGCCCAACGGCAAGCGCGGCTTCTACGGTTCCTGGCAGATGGCCGGCCAGATGCTGGCGCTGCTGATCGGCGCGGCCTGCGGCACGCTCATCACCGAGTTCTTCACCCCGCAACAGATCGCCGACTGGGCATGGCGCCTGCCGTTCGCGTTCGGCCTGGTCATTGTCCCCATCGCCATCTATATCCGCCGCAACGTCGATGAAACCGACGCGTTCAAGCAGATCAAGGAAGAAGAGCGCCAAGCCGCCGCCCGCGGCGACGTGCAGCGCCTGAGCCTGGGCCAGATGCTGAAGACGCATACCCGCGAAGCGCTGATCGGCGTGGGCCTGGTCGTCACCGCGACCGTGTCCATCTACATCACCTTCACGTATCTGGTGACCTACTCCACGCAGATCCTGAAGCTGCCGCTGAACCAGACCTTCCTGGTGCAGATGGCGGGCGCGGCGCTGATGGTGCTGCTGACGCCCTTCATGGGCGCCTGGTCCGACCGCATCGGCCGACGCCCCCTGGTGATCGGCTCGCTCATCGGCTACCTGATCGTGCTGTATCCGCTGTACTACTGGCTGTCGGACGCGCCGTCCATCGGCCGCCTGCTGGCCGTGCAGGTCGTGGTCTGCCTGTTCGTGTCGGCATTCTTCGGCGTGTTCAGCACGGTGATGGCGGAACTGTTCCCCGCGCGCGTGCGCTCGGTGGGCCTGTCCCTGGCCTACAACGTGGCCGTGATGATCTTCGGCGGTTTCGCGCAGTTCATCGTGACCTGGCTGATCAAGACCACCGGCTCGCCGATGGCGCCCGCCTATTACGTGATGTTCGGCGTGGCGCTGGGGCTGATCGCCGCGTTCTACATGCGCGACCGCGCGCACGAAGAGCTGGACAACTGAGTCCTGCCCCCGCCCGGGCCGCCCGGCCCGGGTTTCCCGCCTAGCGGCGTGTCGCCGACGACACGCCCGGCACTTCGGCCAGGGCGTCCAGCGCGCGCGACAGCGATTCCCCGCCGCGCACTTCCACCGTGAACACCATATGGGCCAGCGACTGCTTGCTCTGTGTGTTCACGCCCACCACGTTCAGGCGCAGCCGCGCAAAGACTTCGGACAGGTCCCGCAACAGGCCGGAACGGTCGTGCGCGCGCACACTGATGTCCACCGGGTAGAACGTGTCGGCGGTTTCGCCCCAGGCCACCTCGATGACGCGCTCCGGCTCTCGCGCGGCCAGCGCCAGATAGCTGTGGCAATCGCTGCGGTGGATCGACACCCCGCGTCCGCGCGTGACAAAGCCGGCGATCGGATCGGGCGGCGCCGGACGGCAGCAGCGCGCCAGCTGCGTCAAGAGCGACCCCACCCCCACCACCAGCACGCCGCTCTTGCCGCTTTTCTCGGCGCTGCCGGCGCTGGCATGGCGCAAGGCGGCCGGCTGCGGCTCGACGACCGGCCCGGGCTGCTGGAACAGGGTGTCGATCTGCCGCAGGCTGAATTCTTCCTTGGCCGCCGCCACGTACAGGTCGTCGGCGCGGGCGAATCCCAGGTTCTGCGCCAGCTGTTCCAGATTGACGGCAGTCTTGCCCAGCCGCTGCAATTCCTTTTCGACCAGCGCCTGGCCCTGCGTGATGCGCTGCTGCAATTCGATCGCGTTGAACCACATGCGCACCTTGGCGCGGGCCCGCGGACTGGCCAGAAAGCCCAGCTGCGGGTTGAGCCAGTCGCGCGACGGCCCGCCGGACTTGGCGGAGATGATCTCCACGGTCTGGCCGGTGGACAGATGGGTCTGCAGCGGCACCATCTGCCCGTCGACGCGGGCGCCGCGGCAACGGTGGCCAAGGTCGGTGTGCAGGTGATAGGCGAAATCGACCGGCGTGGCGCCGGCGGGCAGTTCGATCACGCGCGCCTGCGGCGTCAGCACGTAGATGCGCTCATCGGTATGGGCCGGCGCCGCCGCCGGGCCGCGCTGCCTGCCCGATGCCGGCTTGGCGGGCGCGGGCTGGGCGGGTTCGCCGCCGCCCTCGACATCGCTGTTCCAGGCCAGTAGTTGCCGCATCCACGCCAGTTGCCGGTCGTATTCGCTGGAGGCCGCCACCTGGCCGCCCTTGGCGCCCGCTTCCTTGTAGCGCCAATGCGCGGCCATGCCGTATTCGGCGAACTGATGCATCTCGCGCGTGCGGATCTGCACTTCGAAGGGACGGCCGTCGTCGTCGGCCACCACCGTGTGCAGCGAGCGGTAGCCGTTGGGCTTGGGCCGCGAAATATAGTCGTCGAATTCTTCCGAGATCGGCGTCCACATTTCGTGCACCATGCCCAGCGCCGTATAGCAGGCGCGCACGTCGTCAACGATGATGCGCAGCGCGCGCAGGTCGTACATCTGCGAGAAATCCAGCCGCTTCACGCGCATCTTGTTCCAGATGCTGTAGATGTGCTTGGGCCGGCCGCTGACCTCGGCCTCGACGCCCGCCTTGGCCAACCCCGTCTGCAGGCGTTCGATGGCGCCGGCGATGAAGGCTTCGCGCTCCACCCGCTTTTCTTCCAGCAGGCGGGCGATCTGTTTGTACTTGTCGGGCTCCAGGAAGCGGAACGCCAGATCTTCCATTTCCCACTTGATCTGCCAGATCCCCAGGCGGTTCGCCAGCGGCGCATACAGGTCCAGGGTTTCGCGGGCGAAATCGGTGGAGCACGGCGCCTTGCTTTCCGCGTGCCAGCGCAAGGTGCGCAGGCGCGAGGCCAGCCGCATCAGCACGATGCGCAGGTCGGCCGCCATGGCCAGCAGCATCTTGCGCTGCATTTCCTTTTGCGAGCCGCTTTCGGCGGCGGCGTCGCTCGCCTGCCGCGCCACCACGCCCAGGCGCAGCAGCGCGCGCGTGCCCTGCACCAGCCGCGCGATCTCGGGACCGAAGGCGGCCGCGACCGGATCGCTGCGCAGGGACGGCGCGGGCGCCATCAGGTCGGTCGGCAAGGCAGCCAGCAGCGCCGCGGCGCGGGTGGCGGCATCGGTATGCAAGGCCGCCAGGATGCGGACCACGCCCGCGCCGTGTCCGGCCAGGGGTTCGCCGGTCAGCGCCTGCTGCCCTTCGAAACGCGGTTCGGCCCAGGCCACGGCCTGGTCGATCAGCGCCACGCCCTCGGCATCCAGGCCGGCGCCTACCTCCTGGCGCCAGGTAGCGTCGAAAGGCGTAGGCGCGTCGGGAACAGGCGGGGCGGACATGACGGACGGCAGGCGGATGTAGTTTGATATCCCGACACTCTACACTAGGGTTTGTAGACACCAAAAGCAGCCGCTAGCCCCGGCATATGGAAGGAACCGAAGCTTATGTTGCGCTGGCTCAAGGGCCGGGGCGCCCGCCCCTCCGCGGTGGCCGAAATGCAGGCCCGCATCTCCCCGGAACTGTGGCAACAGGTGCTGGACGCCCACCCGTTCCTGGCGGCATTGAAAGCCGATGAAGCGGCCCAGTTGCAGGCGCGTTCGGCCTGGCTGCTGGCCAGCAAGCACATCAACGGCGCGCAAGGACTGGAGGTCTCGGACTTCATGCGCCTGAGCATCGCGGCCCAGGCCAGCCTGCCCATCCTCAACCTGGCGCCCGAACTGTACGAAGGCTGGGACGAGATCATCGTGTACCCCGCCAGCTTCCGCATCCCGCGCTCGCGCCAGGACGATGACGGCGTGGTGCACGAATACCTGGAGGACGCCGCCGGCGAAGCCTGGGAAGGCGGGCCGCTGGTGCTGTCCTGGGAAGACACGCAGTTCTCCGACGGCGGCTTCAACGTGGTCATCCACGAGTTCGCCCACAAGCTGGACCTGCGTTCGGGCTATGCCGACGGCATGCCCTCGCTGGCCGCGCACCCCGAACTCAAGCCACAGGCCTGGCGCCGCATCCTGGACGACAGCCTGGACCGCTTCATCGCTGCCGTGGATGCGGTCGAGGCCGCCATCCCGCATGATGTGGATCCGGAAAGCGAGGCCGCCGACGCCTGGTACGGCCAACTGCCGATGGACCCGTATGCCGCCACCGACGAAGCCGAGTTCTTCGCGGTCAGCTCGGAACACTTCTTCGTGGATCCCTACCCCATGCACGAAGCGCTGCCGCAATGGTATGGGCTGCTGCGGGCCTACTACCGGCAGGATCCGCTGGAACGCTACGCATGAAACAGCTGCTGATCGTGTGGCATTCGCGCACCGGCGCCGCGCGGCAGATGGCCGAAGCCGCTGCGCGCGGCGCGCGCGCGGCCGCCGCGCAACTGGAACAGACGGCAGACCTGGACGTGGTCTTGCGGCGCGCCGCCGACACGCAGGCCGAAGAAATGCTCGCCAGCCAGGCCTACCTGTTCTGCGCTCCCGAGAACCTGGCCTCGCTGAGCGGCGAGATGAAGGAATTCTTCGACCGCAACTATTACGCGGTGCTGGACCGGATACAAGGCTTGCCCTACGCCTGCGCCATCAGCGCGGGCAGCGACGGCGCGGGTGCGGCGCGGCAGGTCGAGCGCATCTGCACGGGCTGGCGGCTCAACGCGCTGGCGCCGGCGCTCATCGTCAACATGGGTGCGCAGACGGCGCAGCAGATCCTGGCGCCCAAGATCGTGGCCGGCGCGGATATTGCGAAATGCGAGGAATTGGGCGGCCTGCTGGCCGCGACGCTGTTGCTCGGGCAGTAGCCGGCACAACGCGGGATGATGAGACGGGTGGCGCACGCGCCAGCCCGCCCCCGTGCACGCATCAGGCGCCCGGGGCGCCCGACGCGGCAGGCGTCTTAGACGGCAGCCGTCACGACGATTTCGACCTTGTAGTCCGGATTGGCCAGGCGGGCTTCGACGGTGGCGCGCGGAGGCGAATTGCCGTCGGCGACCCAGGCGTCCCAGGCCTTGTTCATGCCATCGAATTCCTTCATGTTGGCCACGTAGATCTGGGCCATCAGGATCTTGGTCTTGTCGGTGCCGGCTTCGGCCAGCAGGCGGTCGATCGTGGCGAGCACCTGTTCGGTCTGGCCGGTGATGTCCAGCGTGGAATCGTCCGGCACCTGGCCGGCCAGGTACGCGACGCCGTTGTACACGGCCATGTCGGACAGGCGCTTGGCCACGTGGAAGCGCTTGATGCTGCTCATGAATAGTCCCCTAGATTCGAGTGGGTTGGGTGGAACGATACTGAAGAACCCGCAATTTACCCCGAGCCGCCGTCAGGCGGGGGGCAGCTGGAATACCTGGCGCAGATAGGCCAGGTAGGCCGGATCGTCGCACATGGTCTTTTCCGGCGCGTCGGACACCTTGGCCACCGGCTGGCCATTGCAGCGGACCATCTTCATGACGATCTGCAGGGGCTCGTGGCCCAGGTCGTTGGTCAGGTTGGTGCCGATGCCGAAGGACACCTTGCAGCGACCGGAAAACTGGCGGGCCAGCTCGATGGCGCGCGGGAAAGTCAGCGAATCCGAGAACACCAGCGTCTTGGCGCGCGGATCCACGCGGTTCTTGCGGTAGTGCTCGAGCAGGCGCTCGCCCCAGACGAAGGGATCGCCCGAATCATGCCGCGCGCCGTCGAACAGCTTGCAGAAATACATGTCGAAATCACGCAGGAAGGCATCCATGCCGTAGACGTCCGACAGCGCAATGCCCAGGTCGCCACGGTATTCCTTGGCCCAAACCTCCAGCGCGTACACCTGCGAATCGCGCAGCCGCGGACCCAGCGCCTGGCAGGCTTGCAGGTATTCGTGGCCCATCGTGCCCAGGGGCAGCACTTCGTGTTGCTTGGCCAGCAGCACGTTGCTGGTGCCGGCGAAATGCACGCCCATCTGCGACTTCATGGTGGACACGATTTCTTCGTGCCAGATCTTGGAAAAGCGGCGCCGCGTGCCGTACTCAGCCACGCGGAAATCGGCCAGCGCCGGATCGTCCAGCACCAGGTGCATCTTGGACTGCAGGCGCTTGCGGCCCTCTTCCCAGTCGGGATTCTTGCGGGTGTTGCGGAAATAGACCTCGTTGACGATGGCCAGCACCGGGATCTCGAACAGGATCGTATGCAGCCAGGGGCCTTTGACCTCGATGCTGATTTCGCCCGGCCCATCGCCCACGCCGATGTGAATGCAGCGCTCCGGCAGATGGAACAGTTCGAGGAAATCGACGAAGTCGCTTTTGATAAAGCGCAAGCCGCCCAGATATTTAAGTTCGTCCTCGGTGAAGCGCAACTGGCATAGCTGATGCACTTCCTCGCGGATTTCGTCCAGGTAGGGACGCAGGTCGACCCCGGGCGTGCGGCATTTGTAACGGTACTCGACCTGGGCAGCGGGAAAATGATGCAGAACCACCTGCATCATGCTGAATTTATACAGATCGGTGTCGAGCAGCGAAGTGATTATCATGATGGCGCGTTTCGTTTCGCGACACCATAGCATAGAGCTCCCGCTGTTCAGGGCGAAGGGCCACTATGTCAATACGGGTATTGCCGGCACATCGGCGCGGCATTGGGTAAAATCCGCCCAACAAGACACAAAAGCCGCCGCTCCCGGAGTTCCTGAATGACCCACGTTGTCACCGAAAACTGTATTAAGTGCAAGTACACCGACTGCGTAGACGTGTGCCCGGTGGACTGTTTTCGTGAGGGTCCGAACTTCCTCGTGATCGACCCTGACGAATGCATCGACTGCGCCGTCTGCATCCCGGAATGCCCGGCCAATGCCATCTACGCCGAAGAAGACGTGCCGCAGGACCAGTTGAATTTCATCGCCCTGAATGCCGAACTCTCGCCCGAGTTCGCCAGCATCAGCCGTGCCAAGAAGCCCCTGCCCGACGCCGACGAATGGAATGGCAAGCAGGACAAGCTGCAATACCTGGAAAAATAATCCGCGAACGCCGGCCCCGCCCTGGCGGCCGGCCTCGCGCGATGTACCGATGACCGACGACTCCAAATACACGCGCCAGACCGTTACCCACGTCCACACCTGGGTGCCTGACAAGCTGTTCTCCGTGCGCGTGACGCGCGACGACGCGTATACGTTCCAGCCGGGCCAGTTCGCCCGGGTCGGTCTGCCGGAAGCCGGCGCCTCGGAAGGCGAACCCACGCTGTGGCGCGCCTATTCCATGGTGTCGGCGCCGCACGAACCCTGGCTGGAGTTCTATTCCATCGTGGTCCCCGAAGGCCTGTTCAGTCCGCGCATGGCGCGGCTGCAGCCTGGCGACTCGCTATATGTGGAAAAGACGCCCTACGGATTTCTGACCCTGGAGCGCTTCGCGCCGGGCGGCGATCTCTGGCTGCTGGCCTCGGGCACGGGCCTGTCTGCCTACCTTTCGATCCTGCGCGACCCGGCAGTCTGGCGGGCCTACCGCCGCATCATCCTGGTGCACGGGGTGCGCACCGCCGCGGAGCTCGCCTACCGCACCGAAATCGAATCCTGGCGCAACCAGCCGGCGCTGGCCGAGTTCTTCGCGGCGGATCCGCAGAAACTCGTCTACCTGCCCATCGCCACCCGCGAAGCCCTGCCCGGCATGCCGCAGGAACGCCTGACCACGCTGATCGCCGACGGCCGCCTGGAGCAGCTCGCAGGCCAGTCGCTGGACCCCGAGCAGGCCAAGATCATGCTTTGCGGCAATCCCGACATGCTGGCCGACGCCCGCAAGCTGCTGGGCGAACGCGGCTTCAAGCCTGGACGCCGCGGCATCCCCGGCAACCTGGCAGTGGAAAACTACTGGTAGCTTCGGTCCGTCCGACTTAGTGCATAAATCCTTCTTTTGGTATGACAGCACGTTGTAAAAAGCGCCCTAAACTGGTGCTCAATGGGTATTGGGTCGCTTTTTAGCAACAGATTTGCTTTTTTTGTCGGCGTTTCTTCAGGCTGTTTAGAAATATCGTTAGTGCCCGGAGCAATAATCGGGACACACGCACGACCCAGAAGGACTTTTCTCAAATGCTGTATCAATTGCACGAAATGCAGCGCGCCTTCCTGACTCCGTTCGCTGCATTTACGGACGCCGGTTCCCAGCTGTTTTCCAGTCCCTACAGCCCTCTCGCCTATACCCCGATCTCCCGCCAGATGGCAGCCGGGTATGAGCTGATGACCCGCATCGGCAAGGAATACCAGAAGCCTGCCTGGAACCTGCCCACCACCGAAATCAACGGCAAGTCCGTCCGCGTCATCGAAGGCGTGGCCATCGACAAGCCGTTCTGCCGCCTGCTGCACTTCCAGCGCGATGTCCGCCACACGGGCCGCGACGATCCCAAGGTCCTGCTGGTGGCGCCGCTGTCCGGCCACCACGCCACCCTGCTGCGCGACACCGTGCGCGCCCTGCTGCCGGCCCACGACGTCTACGTCACCGACTGGGTCGACGCCCGCATGGTGCCGCTGTCGGCCGGTCCGTTCCATCTGAACGACTACGTGCGCTACGTGCAGGATTTCATCCGCCACCTGGGTCCGGACGTGCACGTGATTTCCGTGTGCCAGCCGACGGTGCCGGTGCTGGCCGCCGTCTCGCTGATGGCCTCCGCCAACGATCCCTGTCAGCCGCGCAGCATGGTGATGATGGGTGGTCCCATCGACCCGCGCCAGTCGCCCACGCAGGTCAACCGCCTGGCCACGACCAAGCCCTACAGCTGGTTCGAGAACCAGGTCATCCATCCGGTGCCGCCGCGCTATCCGGGCGCGGGCCGCAAGGTCTACCCGGGTTTCCTGCAGCACGCCGGGTTCATGGCCATGAACCCCGACCGCCACATGAAGTCGCATTACGACTTCTACCTGGACCTGCTGCGCGGCGACGACAGCGACGCCGAAGCGCACCGCCGCTTCTATGACGAATACAACGCCGTGCTGGACATGCCGGCCGAGTTCTATCTGGACACGATCCGCATGGTGTTCCAGGAGTTCCAGTTGCCCAACGGCACCTGGGAAGTGGACGGCAAGCTGGTGCGTCCGGCGGACATCAAGAAGGTCGCCCTGCTCACCATCGAAGGCGAACTGGACGACATCTCGGGCCAGGGCCAGACGCGCGCCGCCATCAAGCTGTGCAAGAACATCCCGGCCGAGCGCAAGACGCACTACACGGCGCCCAACTGCGGCCACTACGGCATTTTCTCGGGCCGCCGCTGGCGCGAAATGATCTGTCCTAAAATTGCCGAATTCATCCGGCAATCTGCGTAGGATGGGTGTAGCGCGAGTCAAGCCGGACTAGAATCCGGACCTCCGACGCGCGCAACCCATCAAACAGCGGTGACTGGAAATCTCAGCGCTGTTTGATGGGTTGCGCGCGATTCGCGTTTGGGGTCCCTGATTCCTGCCTTTCGCGCCCCCGTCCCACGATTTCATCTTCACATCCATGTCCTGTCGCTCATTGGCCGACCGCATCGATGCCTTGCTACCCCAGACGCAATGCACCAAGTGCGGATACGACGGCTGCCGGCCCTATGCCGACGCCATCGCGGACGGCTCCGCCCCGATCAACCGCTGCCCGCCCGGCGGCGACGACGGTATCGCCGCGCTGGCGGTCCTGCTCGATACCCCCATCCTGCCGCTGGACGCCACCCGCGGCGAACCCGGCCCGCTGCTGGTCGCGCGCATCGACGAAGCGCACTGCATCGGCTGTACGCTGTGCATCCAGGCCTGTCCCGTGGACGCCATCGTGGGCGCCAACAAGCATATGCATACCGTGCTGGCCGACTGGTGTACCGGCTGCGACCTGTGCGTGGCGCCCTGTCCGGTCGATTGCATCCAGATGGTGCCGGCAGGTCGCGCCTGGAATTCGCAGGATGCCGCCATCAGCCGCCAGCGCCACCGCAGCCATCTGGCACGCACCGAACGCCTGGCTGCCGACAACGCGCGCCTGATGGCGCCCGAAGCGGCTGCCGCGCCCAGCGCTTCCGCTCCCGCCGCCGACGAGGCGCGCAATGAGGACCGCAAGCGTTCCGCCATTGAATCCGCGCTGGCCCGCGCCCGGGCCCGCCGCAACCCCACTCAATCATGAACGCAGCCAAACGCCGAGAGATCTTCGCCCGCCTGCAGGCCGCCAACCCGCATCCGACCACCGAGCTCGAATACGACACGCCGTTCCAGTTGCTGATTGCCGTGCTGCTGTCGGCGCAGGCGACCGACAAATCGGTCAACATCGCCACGCGCAAATTCTTCCCCGCTTACGGCACGCCGCAAGCCCTGCTGGCGCTCGGCGAAGAAGGCTTGGCCGACTACATCAAGACCATCGGCCTGTACCGCACCAAGGCGAAGAACACCATCGCCACCTGCAAGATCCTGATCGAGCAGCACGGCGGCGAAGTACCGCAGACTCGCGAAGCGCTCGAAGCCCTGCCCGGCGTTGGGCGCAAGACCGCCAACGTGGTGCTCAACACGGCGTTCGGACAACCCACGATGGCGGTGGACACGCACATCTTCCGCGTGTCGAACCGCACCGGCATCGCGCCCGGCAAGAATGTGCTGGAAGTCGAACAGAAACTCGAAAAGTTCGTGCCGCGCGAATACATGCAGGACGCTCACCACTGGCTGATCCTGCTGGGCCGCTACGTCTGCGTGGCGCGCAAACCCAAATGCCCTCAATGCGGCATTTCCGACCTCTGCGAATTCAAGCAGAAGACGCCCGCCTGACGGCGCGTTAGCTTACGCGCCGACACGGCATTCGGTGCACGCAAATCGGGTTTTCCCTCCCTCTCAAATCCATCAGGCGTTGATGACGATCAACGCATATTTGCTGCATTGCATTTCCATTATGGAAAGCCTTTATTCCCTTGTGGCGCAAGCATTGTCGGCCTGCCGACAATTGCCCATTCCGCACTGCAAAACCTATGACAAACCCTCATGGAATTTTGATAAATAGGTGCGCATACTCGCCGGCAACTCATAAGAAAACTGCGATTTCCTGAACAGTTTTCCGGACCCTGCGGGGGCCTGGCGCAACGACGGCAGGTGGAGACCGAAATAAATACAACGCCGGTGCAGCGAACATGGACGACACGATCCTGGAGACAAAAGGCCTCACCAAGGAATTCCGCGGATTCGTCGCGGTCAATGGGGTCGATTTGCGTATCAAGCGGGGCGAGATTCATGCCTTGATCGGGCCGAACGGCGCGGGCAAGACCACTTGCTTCAACCTGCTTACCAAGTTTCTTTCTCCCACGTCGGGAAGCATCAAGTTCAACGGTATCGACATTACCGGCGAGCGGCCCGCGCAGATCGCGCGCCGCGGCGTGATCCGTTCATTCCAGATCTCGGCGGTCTTTCCGCACCTGACCGTGCTGGAGAACGTGCGCATCGGGCTGCAGCGCAGGACCGGCCTGTCGTTCCACTTCTGGAAAAGCGACAGGCAGCTCGCCGTGCTGAATCAGCCGGCGCGCGACCTGCTGGAGCAGGTGGATCTGGGCGCCTTCGCCAACGAAACCACCGTAAACCTGCCCTATGGCCGCAAGCGCGCGCTTGAAATCGCCACCACGCTGGCGATGGAACCCGAGCTGATGCTGCTGGACGAACCCACACAAGGCATGGGCCACGAGGACGTGGACCGCGTCACGCAACTGATCAAGCGCGTCAGCGCCGGACGCACCATCCTGATGGTGGAACACAACATGAATGTCGTGTCCTCCATCGCCAACACCATTACTGTGCTGGCGCGCGGCAGCGTGCTGGCCGAAGGATCGTACGCCGAAGTCTCCCGCCATCCGGCCGTGATGCAGGCTTACATGGGCACCACCGACGGCGAACTTCAAGGAGCGCACGCATGAGCACCCCGGCACTGGAAATTTCGGGCCTGCAGGCCTGGTACGGGGAATCGCATATCCTGCACGGCGTGGATATGCGCGTTGGACAAGGCGAAGTGGTCACGCTGCTCGGACGCAACGGCGCCGGGCGCACCACCACCCTGCGGGCCATCCTGGGCCTGACGGGATCGCGCAAGGGCTCGGTACGCATCCATGGCACCGAAGCCATCGACCTGCCCACCTACAAGATCGCCCATCTGGGCGTGGGCTATTGCCCCGAGGAACGCGGCATCTTCGCCAGCCTGTCCTGCGAAGAAAACCTGCTGCTGCCTCCGGTCGTCGGTTCGCTGGGCGGCGGCATGTCGCTGGCAGAAATCTACGACATGTTCCCCAATCTGCAGGAGCGCCGGAATTCTCCCGGCACGCGCCTGTCTGGCGGCGAACAGCAAATGCTGGCCGTGGCGCGCATCCTGCGCACCGGCGCCAACCTGCTGCTGCTCGACGAAATCTCCGAAGGCCTCGCCCCTGTCATCGTGCAGGCGCTGGCTCGCATGATCACGGCGCTGAAGCAGCGCGGCTACACCATCGTCATGGTGGAGCAGAACTTCCGCTTCGCAGCGCCCCTGGCCGACCGCTTCTACGTCATGGAGCACGGCCAGATCGTCGAGCACTTCGAAGCCGCAGAACTTTCAGAAAAACAGGACACGCTCAACGAACTGCTGGGCGTCTAGAACCTGTGTCATCCGCCGGAAATCCGGCAACACTACACCGTAGGGAAGAGAGGAGTCATCCCATGAAGCTGCACACCATCACTGCTGCACTGGCCATGGCGGGCCTGGGATTTGCTGGGGCAACCGCCCACGCGCAAGGTATCTCCGACGATGTCATCCGCATCGGCTTCATCACTGACATGTCCGGCGTGTATTCGGACATCGACGGCAAGGCCGGTCTGGAAGCCGTGCGCATGGCGATCGAGGACGCCGGCGGTTCGATCAACGGCAAGAAGATCGAAGTCGTCTCCGCAGACCACCAGAACAAGGCCGACGTGGCTTCGGCGCGCGTGCGCGAATGGTTCGACGAGCAGAAGGTGGACGTCATCATCGCCGGCACCAACTCGTCGACCAGCCTGGCCATGGCCGGCGTGGCCGCCGCGAAGAAGAAGCCCTTCATGGCGATCGGCGCGGGCGCGTCGGACCTGACCAACGCCCAATGCTCGCCCTATACCGTGCACTACGCCTACGACACCGTGGCGCTGGCGCGCGGCACCGGCTCCGCCGTGGTGAAAGACGGCGGCAAGAGCTGGTTCTTCCTGACCGCTGACTATGCCTTCGGCCACGCGCTGGAGCGCGACACCATGGCCGTGGTCAAGGCCGCGGGCGGCGAGGTCAAGGGCCAGGTGCGGGCGCCGCTGGGCGCGTCGGACTTCTCGTCCTTCCTGCTGCAGGCGCAATCGTCCAAGGCGCAGATCCTGGGCCTGGCCAACGCGGGCGGCGACACCATCAACTCGATCAAGGCCGCCAATGAATTCGGCGTGACCAAGACCATGAAGATGGCCGGCCTGCTGGTCTTCATCAACGACGTGCACGCGCTGGGCCTGCAAGCCACGCAAGGCATGTACCTGACCGACGGCTGGTACTGGGATCAATCCGACGCCTCGCGCGCCTGGTCCAAGAAGTTCGAAGCCAAGGTCGGCCGCAAGCCCTCCATGCTGCAGGCGGGCGACTACTCGGCCACGGCTTTCTA
The DNA here is from genome assembly GCF_003576205.1 of Achromobacter sp. K91. Lineage (NCBI taxonomy): Bacteria > Pseudomonadati > Pseudomonadota > Betaproteobacteria > Burkholderiales > Alcaligenaceae > Achromobacter > Achromobacter sp. K91. The sequence continues at coordinate 307,481 of NZ_QWFB01000037.1, forward strand.
CCTGAACGCCATCAAGGCCACCGGCACGGACGACGGCGACGCCGTCATGAAGTGGATGAAGTCGAACAAGGTCAACGACTTCTTCGCGCAAGGCGGTTATGTGCGCGAAGACGGCCGCATGATCCACGACATGTACCTGATGCAGGTCAAGACGCCGGCCGAATCCAAGGCCCCGTGGGACTATTACAAGGTCGTGGCGACGCTGCCCGGCGACGAGGTCTACACCAAGTTGTCCGAGTCCACCTGCAAGCTGGTCAAGAAGTAATCCAGCCCATGTGCCCCAGACGCGACCCGGCGATCCTACCCGTCGGGCCGCGTTTTGATTAGCTCGCTTCCCTCCGTACGCGCAGGATTTTCATAAGATGACTGACATTTTCGGCATCCCCATACAGGCCTTGTTCGGCCAGCTTTTGCTAGGCCTGGTCAACGGCTCCTTCTACGCCATGCTGTCGCTCGGGCTGGCCGTCATCTTCGGGCTGCTGAACGTCATCAACTTCGCGCACGGCGCGCTCTACATGCTGGGCGCGTTCATCGCCTGGATGGGGCTGTCGTACCTGGGGTTGAACTACTGGGTCATGCTGATCCTGGCGCCGCTGGTCGTCGGGCTGTTCGGCATCATCATAGAAAAGCTGTTGCTGCGACACCTGTACAAGCTCGATCACCTGTACGGGCTGCTGCTGACCTTCGGCCTGACGCTGCTCATCGAAGGTCTGTTCCGCAGCTTCTACGGCGTCTCGGGTCAGCCCTACCCCACGCCTGACGCCTTGCGCGGCGCCACCAACCTGGGCTTCATGATCCTGCCGAATTACCGCGGCTGGGTCGTGGCAGCCTCCCTGGTAGTGTGTCTGGCAACCTGGTTCGTCATCGAACGCACCCGCCTGGGCGCACTGTTGCGCGCCGGCACCGAAAACCCCCGCCTGGTCGAGGCCTTCGGCGTGAACGTGCCGCGCATGATCACCCTGACCTATGGCTTCGGCGTGGCGCTGGCGGGCTTTGCCGGCGTGCTGGCCGCGCCCGTGCTGCAGATTTCCCCGCTGATGGGCTCCAATCTCATCATCGTCGTGTTCGCCGTGGTCGTGATCGGTGGCATGGGGTCCATCATGGGCGCCATCGTGACCGGTCTGGGCCTGGGCGTGATCGAAGGACTGACCAAGGTGTTCTGGCCCGAGGCCTCCAGCACGGTCGTGTTCATCATCATGGCCATCGTTCTGTTGATCCGCCCGGCCGGGCTGTTCGGAAAAGAAAAATGAATCGTCAATTCCTGGGCTATGCGGTACTGGCCATCGTGGTGGCCATTCTTCCCTTTATCGGGGTCTATCCGATCTTCGCCATGAAGATCATGTGCTACGCGCTCTTCGCCTGCGCATTCAACCTGCTGCTGGGTTTCACCGGGCTGCTGTCGTTCGGCCACGCCGCCTTCCTGGGCAGCGCGGCCTACGCCACCGGCCACGCGCTCAAGGTATGGGGCTTCCCCACCGAGGTCGGCCTGCTGTTCGGCGTGGCCGTGGCGGGGCTGCTGGGCCTGGCGATGGGCGCCATCGCCATCCGCCGCAGCGGCATCTATTTCGCCATGATCACCCTGGCGCTGTCGCAGATGGTGTTCTTCTTCTTCCTCCAGGCGAAGTTCACCGGCGGCGAGGACGGCCTGCAAAGCGTGCCGCGCGGCACCCTGTTCGGGCTGATCGACCTGTCCAAGGACCTGAACCTGTACTACGTGGTGATGGCCATCTTCGTCATCGGCTACTTCATCATCTGGCGCACGGTGAATTCGCCCTTCGGCCAGGTGCTGCAGGCGCTGCGCGAAAACGAACCGCGGGCCATCTCGCTGGGCTACGACGTCGACCGCTTCAAGCTGCTGGCCTTCGTGCTGTCGGCCGCGCTGGCCGGCCTGGCGGGCGCCACCAAGACCCTGGTCTTCGTGTCGGCCACCTTGTCCGATGCCACCTGGCAGATGTCCGGCCTGGTCATCCTGATGACGCTGATCGGCGGGCTGGGCACATTGACCGGTCCCATCCTCGGCGCCTTCATCGTGGTGCTGATGGAAAACAAGGTGGGCGACTTCGGCCAGATGATGGCCAACCTGACCGGCGTGGACTGGTTCCTGCGCCTGGGCGAATCGGTCACCATCGTGATCGGCCTGATCTTCGTGATCTGCGTGCTGGCCTTCCGCCGCGGCATCGTGGGCGAGGTCGGCGCCTTCATCGATCGCCGCCGCGCCGCCCGCGCCTGATCCTGACAGCGCAAGCACGGGGCCGCTTTATGCGGCCCCGTTTTCATTTGGCGCGGCGGCCGCCGCCCGTACAATGAACGGCACCCAACCAAACAGGTGCCTGACCATGCGCAAACCGCATCCGCTCGCCCCCGTCCTTGGCGCCCTGGCGCTGGCCGCAGCCCTCCTTCCCGCGGCTGCTCAAGCCGCGGATTCCGCCGCGCCGGTATGCGAAGTCAAACGGCCCGTCCGCTTCAGCGGCCTGAACTGGGAATCCAACCTGGTGCTGGCCGGCATCGAACGCTATGTGCTGGAACACGGCTACGGCTGCAAGACCACGGTCGAAATCGGCGAAACCCTGCCCATGCTGGCGGCGCTGCAACGCGGCGACGTCGACGTCACGCCGGAAGTGTGGCCCGGCCAGATCGAGGGGGCATGGAAGAAGGCCCTGGCCAGCGGCAAGGTGCTGGGCGTGGGCCACGTCTACGACGCCGGCGAAGGCTGGTACGTGCCTCGCTACACCGTCGAGCGCCATCCCGAGCTGAAGTCCGCGGCCGACCTGGCGCGCTTCAAGGACGTGTTCGCCGATCCCGAAGAACCCGGCCGCGGCCGGATCTACGGCTGCCCGGCGGGCTGGGCCTGCGGCACCCTGAACGAGAACCTGCTGCGCGCCTTGAAGCTCGATAAGGACTACGCGATGTTCGCGCCCGGCTCCGGCGCCGCGCAAAAAGCCGCCATCGTGTCCGCCTACAAGCGCAAACGCGACATCGTCTTCTACTACTGGACGCCCACCTCGCTGGTCGGCGCGCTGGATCTAGTGAAGCTGGAACTGCCCGCGTTCGACCAGGCCGCCTACACCTGCATGACCGATCCCAAGTGCGCGAATCCCGTGCCCACCGAGTTCAAGCCCAACCCCGTCGTCACCGGCGTGAACGCCGAGTTCGCGAAACAGGCGCCGCAGATCGCCGAATTCCTGGGCAAGCTGACTGTGCCCAGCGACGCCATCGACGCCACCCTGGGCTGGCTGGAAAACGAAGGCAAGGAACCCGAGGACGCCGCGCGCTATTTCCTCAAGCAGTACGGCCCGGTCTGGCGGCAATGGATGCCGGCGCAGGCAGCCGACCGCGTGCAGGCGGCGCTGGCGCGCGAATGACGGCGCGAAGCCGGCCGCTGCCTCATGTATCCTGACGTTTCGGCGCGCCGATAGCGCCACCCCAATTCAAGTGAAGGAAGACAACCATGGATGCCTTGTTCTGGCACAACGGTCACTGGACCACTGAAAACCCCAAATTGCTCGGCCCGGCCGACCACGCCTTCTGGATGGCCAGCATGGTGTTCGACGGCGCGCGCGCATTCCGCGGCCTGACGCCCGACCTGGATCTGCATTGCCAGCGCGTGGTGCGCTCGGCCGAAAAAATGCTGATGAAGCCCCAGATCGGCTGGGAAGAGATCCAAAAGCTGTGCCTGCAGGCTGTAGCCAAGTTCCCGCAAGGCAGCGAACTCTACATCAAGCCCATGTTCTATTGCGCCGACGGCTTCCTGCTGCCGGACGCCGACAAGACCCAGTTCGTGCTGCACGTGTTCAAGGTGCCGATGCCGGGCGACCAGGGCTTTTCCGCCTGCTTCTCCAGCTTTGCGCGTTCCTGGCCCAACATGGCGCCCACCGACGCCAAGGCGTCCTGCCTGTACCCCAACGGCCAGCGCGCCATCCGCGAAGCCGCCGAAAAGGGCTTCGACAACGCCATCATGCTGGACGGCGCGGGCAACATCGCCGAATTCGCCACCAGCAACCTGTGGATCGCCAAGAACGGCGTGGTGTCCACGCCCGCCGACAACGGCACCTTCCTGAACGGCATCACGCGCCGCCGCGTGCTGGCGCTGTTGAAGGCCGACGGCGTCGACGTGCAGGAACGCAGCCTGACCCGCGCCGACATCGAGGAAGCCGATGAAGTGTTCTCGTCCGGCAACTACGGCAAGGTGGTGCACGTGAACCGCGTGGAAGACCGCCAGCTGGAATACGGCCCCATGGCCCGCCGCGCGCACAAGCTGTACATGGATTACGCGGAAAGCACCGGCGCGAAGTAGGATCGCCGCCGTTTCAGCCCCCTCCCTGCTGCCCGCCCCTGTGCGGGCAGCGTCGTTCTCAGGAATGCCTCATGCAGACCCGACGTGATTTTCTCCGCAGCGGCGCGACGCTGGCCGGCGCCGGCAGCGCCCTGGCCCTGCTGCCCGCCTCCATCCGCCGCGCGCTCGCGATCCCCGCGGCGCGGCGCACGGGCACGATCCGCGACGTGGAACATATCGTGATCTTCATGCAGGAGAACCGCGCGTTCGATCATTACTTCGGCGCGCTGGCCGGCGTACGCGGGTTTGGCGACCGCTTTCCCATACCCGTGCCGGATAGCCCCGACGCGCGCCATCGCACCGTCTGGGCGCAATACAACGACAAACCCGATGAAGGCGCGCCGCGCACGGTCCTGCCCTTCCATCTGGATACGCGCGAGGCCTTCGAAACCATGCGCGTGGCCAGCACGCCGCACACCTGGTCCAACGCGCAGGACGCCTGGGACGCGGGCCGCATGGGCAACTGGCCGGCCGCCAAGAAGAACCATTCGATGGCGTACTTCACGGACGAGGACATGCCCTTCCAGTACGCCATGGCGCGCGCCTTCACGGTCTGTGACGCCTATCACTGCTCGTTCACCGGCGGCACCAACACCAACCGGCTGTTCGTCTGGACCGGCACCAACGACGGCCTGGGCCGCGGCAACGGCCCGGCCTTGGGCAATACCTACAACAAGCTCACGGGCGGCGATCCGGCGCGCGCCTACACCTGGACGACCTATCCCGAACGCCTGGAGGCCGCCGGCATCAGCTGGCGCATCTACCAGAACATGGCGGACAATTATTCGCTGAACCCGACCGCCGGCTTCAAGGCCTACCGCGACGCCTACCATGGCGCGCCGGGCGCGGCGGCCGCGCTGAAGGAAAAGGCGCTCACCACCCGCGGCCTGGACCTGCTGCGCCAGGACGTGCTGGACGGCACGCTGCCGCAGGTCTCGTGGATCTGCGCCACGAAGGCCGGCTCCGAGCATCCCAGCCCGTCCAGCCCGGCGCAAGGCGCCGACTACACGGCCCGGGTGCTGGATGCGTTGACGGCCAACCCGGAGGTCTGGAGCAAGACCGTCCTGTTGCTGATGTTCGACGAAAACGACGGCTTCTTCGACCACATGCCGCCGCCCGCACCGCCTGCGCGCGATGCATCGGGCGCGCTGGCCGGGGCGTCCACGGTAAATACGCGCGGCGAGTATCACGAGATCGTCGCCGGCGCAGAGAAGGACGACACGCTGGCGCATTTGCACGGCGTCTACGGCCTGGGTCCGCGCGTGCCCATGTACGTGCTGTCGCCCTGGACCAAGGGCGGCTGGGTCAATTCGCAGGTGTTCGACCACACTTCCGTGCTGCGCTTCATCGAGCAACGCTTCGGCGTGGCCGAGCCCAATATCTCGCCGTGGCGGCGCGCGGTCTGTGGCGACCTGACCTCGATCTTCGATTTCGCCGCGCCGGACGGCGCAGGCCTGCCCAGCGGCTTTCCAGCCACCGCCGAACGCGCCGGCCTCGCATCGGCGCTGCCGGGCACCATCACGCCGCCCGCGCCGCTGCAGCCGGGGCCGGCGCGGCAGCAAGCGGGCACGCGCCCCTCGCGCCCCCTGCCCTATGCGTTGCAGGTCCACGCGCGCGCGGACGCGGCAAGCGTCACGCTGCGTTTCGAGAACAGCGGCACGGCGGGCGCGGTGCTGCACGTCTATGACCGGCTGCATCTGGACCGCGGCCCGCGCCGCTACACCGTGGAAGCCGGCAAGCATCTGGAGGGCGCATGGCAGACCGCCGCTGACGATGGACGCTACGACCTGTGGGTGCTGGGTCCCAACGGCTTCCATCGCCATTGCACCGGCCGCGCCGGCCTGCCGGCGCTGGAGGTCTTGGCCGCCTACCAGGGGCCTGGCGCATCGCTGCAATTGACGCTGCGCAACCCCGCCCCGCAGGCCCGTTCATTCCGGGTGGAAGCCAACGCCTACGGCTATCCCCAGGAAGAGGATGCCACGCTCGCTCCCGGCGAGACGGTCAGCCTGTCCTGGGACATGACCCGCAGCGCGGGATGGTATGACCTGACCGTGCGCGAAAGCGGCGATCCAACCTACACGCGGCGTCTGGCCGGCCGCATCGAAACCGGCGCCCCCTCCACTTCCGATCCCGCGATGGGACAGGAGCTGATATTGCAATGGATACCCCAGGCATGAAACCACCTGCCCCCTATGAAAACGCCGTGACCTTCCAGTTCGGCGACTCGCCCGAGTTAGCCGACGAATTGCTTGCGCTGGTGCTGGCCGGCACGAAGACCGCCACCTGCGGCGCGTTGCGCGACTTCAACGAACAGGAACCTGTGCCCGAGGCCGGTCGGCGTGACGTCGTGCTGGACGGCTCGGGCCGCCCGGCTTGCGTGATCGAGACGCTCAGCGTGCTGATCCAGCGCTTCGATCAGGTGGACGAGGCGTTCGCGCTGGCCGAAGGCGAAGGCCCGTACGAGGCATGGCGCGATGCGCACATCGCTTATTTCGACCGCAACGGCGGCTATGCGCCGGACCTGGTGCTGGTGTGCGAACGGTTCCGGGTGGTCGAGGTCTTCGAACGATAAAAAAAGCCGGATGCCTTGCGGCGTCCGGCTCTTCATGTGCTGGGAGTCGGTCAGCTTTGCTCGCCGCCCTTGCCCAGGCCCAGATAGCTTTCGATGACCTTCGGGTCGCCGGCCAGCTCGCGCGCCGGGCCGTGCAGGATGACTTCGCCGGTTTCCAGCACGTAGCCGTAATCGGCCACCTGCAACGCGGCGCGCGCGTTCTGTTCCACCAGCAGGATTGCCACGCCGGTCTCGCGCAGGCGCGCGATGATGTGGAAGATCTCGCGCACGATGCGCGGCGCCAGGCCCAGGCTGGGCTCATCGAGCATCAGCAGGTTGGGCTTGGCCATCAATGCACGACCGACGGCCAGCATTTGGCGTTCGCCGCCCGACAGCGTGCCGGCCTGCTGGGCGCGGCGCTCGCGCAGCCGCGGGAACAGGTCGAAGACTTCGTTCAGCGTGTCGCGCCAGCCGCTTTCGCGGGCGCGGTAGCGGCGGAACCCGCCCAGCAGCAGGTTGTCTTCCACCGACATGGTGCCGAACAGTTCGCGGCGCTCTGGCACCAGCGACATGCCAGCCGCGACGCGGCGCTCGACCTGCCAGCCCGATACGTCGGTGCCGGCGTATTGCACGGTGCCGGCCGCGTGGCCGGTCTGCGGCAGCGAGCCCATCATGGCGTTCAGCATGGTGGACTTGCCGGCGCCGTTGGCGCCGATCACCGTGACGATGCTGCCGGCGGGCACGGTGAGCGAGGCGCCCACCAGCGCGCCCACCTTGCCGTAGCGGGCGGACAGGTTGCTGACTTCGAGTACGGGAGCGCTCATCACACGCCTCCTGCCGACACGGGCTTGGCCTGGTCCGCTTCGGGCAGGTCATCATCGATGCCGCCCAGGTAGGCTTCCAGCACCGCCGGGTTCTTTTGCACGTCGGCCGGCACGCCTTCCGCCAGCTTGGTGCCGAAATCCATCACCACGAGGTGGTTGGTCAGACGCATCACAAAATCCATATCGTGTTCGACGAGCAGAATGCTCATGCCCTCGGCGCGCAACTGTTCCAGCACGCGCGCCAGGTCCTGCTTTTCCTTGTAGCGCAGGCCTGCGGCGGGTTCGTCCAGCAGCAGCAGCACGGGGTCGGCGGCCAGGGCGCGCGCGATTTCCAGGATGCGTTGCTGGCCCAGCGCCAGGTTGCCGGCCTGCTCGTACAGGTACTCGCCCAGGCCGACGCGCTTGATCTGTTCGGCGGCCTCGTGCAGCAGCTGCGCCTCGCGGGCGCGGTCCGAATGCAGGGCGCCCGCCAGCACGCCGACGTCGGAGCGCAGGTGCGCGCCTAGCGCCACGTTTTCCAGCACGGTCATGCCGGGCAGCAGCTGCACGTGCTGGAAGGTGCGACCCACGCCCAGCTTGGCGATGTCGCGCGCCGAACGGCTGTCGATGCGCTGGCCCATGAAGGTAACCTTGCCTCGCGTCACCGGCAGCACGCCGCTGATCAGGTTGAAGGTCGTGCTCTTGCCGGCGCCGTTCGGACCGATCAGGCCCATGATCTCGCCGGACGCGACCTTGAAGGAAATATCGTTGACGGCGACCAGCCCGCCGAATTCCTTGCGGATGGCGTCGACTTCGAGCACCACCTGGCCGGCTTGCGGGCGCACGCGCGTCGGCAGGGCCGGCGCGGACGCGGGCGGCGCCAGATTGCGGCGCGAGCTGTCGGCGCCGGTGATGCTGTCCCACCAGCCCGCCAGGATCGGCCAAAGGCCGTTGCGGGCGTATTGCAGCATCAGGATCAGCAGCACGCCGAAGACGATCATCTCGAAGTTGGCGTTGGTGTCCAGCAGCTTGGGCAGCAAGTTCTGCAACTGGTCCTTCAGCACCAGGATGACGCTGGAGCCCAGCAGGGCGCCCCAGACGTAGCCGGCGCCGCCGACCACCGCCATGAACAGGTACTCGATGCCGTAGTTGATGCCGAACGGGCTGGGGCTGACGGCGCGCTGCATGTGCGCGTAGAGCCAACCCGAGACGCAGGCCAGCAGCGCCGCCCAGACGAAGATCACGACCTTGTAGGCGGCGGTGTTCACGCCCATGGACTCGGCCATGCCGGCGCCGCTCTTGAGCGCGCGGATGGCGCGGCCCGGACGCGAGTTCAGCAGGTTGCGGGTCGCCCACAACGCCAGCAGCACGAACACCCAGATCAGGTAATAGATGTGGCGGCCGCTGGCCAGGGACATGCCGAAGATGCTGATGGGCTCGATGCCGGCGATGCCGTCATGCTTGCCCAGCCAGTCGATATTGCCGAACAGGAAGTACAGCGACAGGCCCCAGGCGATGGTGCCCAGCGGCAGGTAGTGGCCCGACAGGCGCAGGGTGATCGCGCCCAGCAGGTAGGCCACGACGGCCGTCAGGATCAGCCCGGCCGGCAACGCCAGCCAGGGCGAGACATCGTATTGCGTGGTCAGGTAGGCGGTGGTGTAGGCGCCCAGGCCCACGAACGCCGCCTGGCCGAACGAGGTCAGGCCGCCCACGCCGGTCAAGAGCACCAGGCCCAGCACCACCAGGCTGGCCAGCCCGATGTAATTGAGTTGCGTCACCCAGAATTCGGGCGTGACCGGCAGCAGTGGCAGGCCCGCCAGGACGACGATGAAGACGGCAAGCAGAATGCGGTTCATGACGTTTATTCCTCTTCGTCCACGTGATGGGTGCTGAACGAACGCCAGACCAGAACCGGGATAATCAGGGTGAAGACAATCACTTCCTTGTAGGCGCTGGCCCAGAAGGACGAGAAGGACTCCAGCACGCCCACCAGCAGCGAGCCCGCGGCCGCCACGGGGTAGCTGGCCAGCCCGCCGATGATGGCGCCGACAAAGCCCTTCAGGCCGATCAGGAAGCCGGTGTCGTAGTACACGGTGGTGATGGGCGCGATCAGCATGCCGGACATGGCGCCGATGGCAACGGCCAGCGTGAAGGTCAGGCTGCCGGACATGGTGGTGCTGATGCCGACCAGGCGGGCGCCGCGGCGGTTGACGGCCGTGGCGCGCAGCGCGCGGCCATACAGCGTCTTGCCGAAGAACAGCCACAGGCCGATGATCAGGATGGCGCATGTCGCCACCACGAACAGGCTTTGCGCCGACCAGGTCATGAAGCCCAGGTCGACCTGGCCGCTGACGAAGGCCGGAGTGCGCCAGCCTTCGGCGCCGAAGAAGACCAGCGCCAGGCCGGTGAGCGCGAAGTGCACGGCCACGGAAACGATCAGCAGCACCAGCACGGTGGCTTCGGCCAGCGGCTGGTAGACGATGCGGTAGACCATCGGACCCATCGGGATCACCAGCAGCAGCGTCAGCAGCATGTTCAGCCACAGCGAATTGCCGGGTGCGGTGTAGGTCACGGTCAGCCAGAGCAACGCCAGCGGCAGAACCACACAGGTGGCGATGGCCTTGGGCAAGGCGGCTGCGCTGCGGGTGCGCAGCGCGCGCAGCAGCTCGAGCGCCAGGCAGACGATGCCCAGCAGCGGCAGGAGATAGGCGGTGCCCGGCACTTTGCCGTCCACCAGCATGGCCAGGGTCAGGGCGCCGAACGCCACGAACTCGCCCTGGGGAATGAAAATGACGCGCGTAACGGCGAACACCAGCACCAGAGCCATGCCCAGGAGGGCATAGATGGCGCCGTTGACGACACCGTCTTGCAGCAGGATCAGCGCAATTGAGGAATCCATCTAACAACCTTATTTATTCTGGTGTTCCGGCCGCACCCGGGACACTGATACGACACACCGGCCGGAAAGGCCGGTGCGAAGCATTGCTAGGGTGCCGCGCGGCGGGCGCCGCCGCGCTTTGCACACCCTTGGATCGGGCGATCCTGGAGGATTACAGGCCGGGCTGGTAGACCCACTTGCCGCCTTCCACCTTGACCATGACGCGCGAACGCTCGTCAAAGCCAGCGTGGTCCGTGGGCGACATGTTGAACACGCCTTGCGACGCGGCCAGGTCCTTCACGCCTTCCAGGGCATCGCGCATGGCGACGCGGAATTCCGGCGTGCCGGGCTTGGCGCCCGACTTCAGCGCCACGGGCAGCGCGGCCACGACCAGCTGGCCGGCGTCCCACATGTGGCCGCCGAACGTGTTGGTGGAACCGGCGCCGTTGGCCTTTTCATAGGCTTCGACGTAGGCCAGGGCCGACTTCTTGACCTGGTTGCTATCGGGCAGCTGGGCCGCGACCAGCAGCGGGCCGGCCGGCAGCAGCATGCCGTCGCAGTCCTTGCCGCAAACGCGCAGCACGTCGTTGTTGGCGGCGCCGTGCGTCTGGTAGATGGTGCCGCCGTAGTTGCGGGCCTTCAGTTCCTTTTGCGGCAGGGCCGACGGAGTGCCGGCGCCGGCGATCAGGATGGCGTCGGGCTTGGCGCCGACCAGCTTGAGCACCTGGCCCGTCACGCTGGTGTCGGTGCGGCTGTATTTCTCGATGGCGACGATCTCGATGCCCTTGGCCTTGGCGGCCTTTTGCATCACGTCCAGCCAGCCGTCGCCGTAGGCGTCGGCAAAGCCGATGAAGCCCAGGGTCTTGACCTTGGACTTGGCCATTGCGTCAGCCAGGGCACCGGCCATCAGGGCGTCGTTCTGCGGGGTCTTGAAGACCCAGCGGCGCTTGTCGTCCACGGGTTCGACGATCTTGGCGCTGGCGGCCACGCTGATCATCGGCACTTTGGCTTCGGCAGCCACGTCGACCATGGCGAGCGAGCCCGGCGTGACCGAGGTGCCGATCAGCACGTCGACCTTGTCGTCGGAGGCCAGCTTGCGCGAGTTCTTGACGGCTTGCGTGGTGTCGGTGGCGTCGTCCAGGACGATCCATTCGATCTTCTGGCCAGCCACTTCCTTGGGCAGCAGCGCCACGGTGTTGCGCTCGGGGATACCCAGCGAGGCAGCCGGGCCGGTGCTGGACACGGTCACGCCAACCTTGACCTGGGCGTTCGCCAGTAGCGGCAGGGCCAGGGCAATGGCGGCAGCCGCCGCGGACAAGCCGAAGTGCTTGCGCATGTTTTTGTCTCCTGTGGTGGCTCTGAGGCGCCTCGGTCGAGGCAGGGCGAGCCTAGTTAAAGTTATACAGAAAAAAATATTATAGGGTTAAAACAGTATCAAATGACGATGCGCAACTCCGGTAATTCCCTGATGTGCTACGAAAAACGCAATTCAGCAAACGCATTCGTTAATGGCGAACTTGTACTAGAAAAGCTTTGCGGCCGTCAGTTGGGGGATTCCCTTGGACTGCGGCGCGCCACTCAACGCCCCAACATCGGCCACACGCGCTCCACCCGCGACGCCACCCAGGCGGCAACCACGGCCTTGGCCAGGTCGCCGGGCAGGAACACCGCGACCGCCATCGCAGCCTTGGCCAAACCCATTTTCGTCACGGCGGCCAGCCAGGGCACGCCGCAGGCGTAGACCACCGCGATGCCGCCCACCACGCATGCCGCCAAATAGCCGGCGAACTTCCCCCAGCCGCCCGCGGCGCGGCCGGCCAGGCTGCGCGCCAGCCAGCCCGTCACGAAGGCGCCCGCCACCAGGCCGACGAGAAAGCCGCCGGTAGGCCCGAAAAAGGCGCCCAGCCCTCCCCGGCCTCCCGGCAGGACGGGCAACCCGACCGCCGCCAGCGCCAGGTACAGCAGGCAGGCCAGCGCGCCACGGACGGGTCCGAGCATTGCGCCCGCCAGCATGGCACCCAAGGTTTGCAGCGTGACCGGCACCGGTATGGCGGGCAGTGGAATCGGCGGGATCAGGCTCAGGACGACGATCAGCGCCGCGAACAGCGCAATCAGCACGGTATTACTGGATTTCACGGTTTTCCCCTTTGGGAGATGGAACTGGGCGCGCGGGCCTCAGTGGCTGCGCGCGTCTATCGCTTCGGATACTTCCTGCGCTCTTTTCAGCGTCAGCACGATCAAGGGCACGATCAGCGCGACCGGATTGGCGCCCAGGCCGCGCGCGGCCTGGGCTTCGCGGATTTCCTGGAAGTTGCGCCAGATCTCCGGCACGAAACGCAGGGCCAGCGCCAAGGCCAGCGCAACCTTGCCGGCATCGACAAGCCTCAGGCGTTCCAGTGGCATCAGCGCCTTTTCGCAGACGGCAATCAGATCCGAGGTGCGCGTGGCCAGCGTGACGGCCAGGGCCAGTCCCACCATCGCGCCTACGCGCAGCAGCACGGCCAGCGCCTCCAGGCCGCCCTGGAACCAGGCCGTGAACACGCCGACGGCCAGCAGCACCCAGGCCAAGCCCTTGACCTGCCGCCAGACGGCAGCCGCGGCCACGCCCGTGGACCAGACCAGCGCGGCGGCGGCCAGGAAGGCAGGCGCCAGCCAGCGCGGGTCGCGCAGCAGGAACAGGCCCGCGCCCGCCGCCATCAGCGCCAGCAGCTTCAGCCAGGCGGGCAGGCGGTGCAGAAAGGTATCTCCCGCGACGTAAAGCGGCTCCATCATGCGCAGTGCTCCCGGTACCAACGCAGCGCGGCGGCCGGCTGGTCATCGGCCGCGACGTTACCGTCGCGCACCACCACCACCCGGTCGAAATCCTCCAGCAGCTCCAGGTCGTGGCTGACGACGATGGCATCATGGGGCAGGCCCGCAATGGCGTCGCGCACGCGATTGCGATTGCGCAGGTCCAGCTGGGTGGTGGGTTCATCGAACACGATCAGCGCCGGTTCCATCACCAGCACTGCCGCCAGCGCCACCAGTTGGCGTTCGCCGCCGGACAGCGTGTGGCTGGTCCGGTCCGCCAGGTGACCGACGCCCAGGCTGCCCAACTGCGCATCGATACGGGCTTCGCGCTGCTGGCGGTCCGGGGACAGATGCTTCAGGCCGAACGCCAGGTCCTCGCGGACGATGGGGAAGACAATCTGGTTTTCAGGGTTCTGGAACACGAACCCGACCTGGCGGCGCACGGCCTTCAAGTCGCGCCGGGTGTCCAGCCCGCCCACCCGCACATTGCCGGCCGAGGGCAGGACCAGCCCATTGATCAGGCGCGCCAGCGTGCTCTTGCCGGCGCCATTGGGGCCGACGATGCCGATGCGTCGTTCGGCCAGCGTCAGGCTCACCCCATTCAGCACTTGCGCCTGGGGCGTGGAAACAACCGCCTGGTCAAACTCGATTAACATGGGGCGGGATTATGCCCGAACCATTTCGGGCATCGGGACTCCAAGAGCTCATATGGACAAAGTACGAAAATCCGACGCCGAATGGCGGGCCCAGCTTTCCCCCGAAGAATACGTCGTCGCCCGTGAAAAGGGTACCGAACGGGCATTCACCGGGCGTTACTGGAATACGTTCTCTCACGGCATCTACCGCTGCGTGGGCTGTGGCACGGCGCTGTTCGCTTCCGACACCAAATTCGACGCCGGCTGCGGCTGGCCCAGCTACTTCCAGCCGCTGGACCCTGAACTGGTGCGCGAAGAGCGCGACACCACCCACGGCATGGTCCGCACCGAAGTGCTGTGCAACGTCTGCGACTCGCATCTGGGACACGTCTTCCCCGACGGCCCCGAACCCACCGGACTGCGCTACTGCATCAATTCCCTGTCGATGACGTTTGAACCCATAGAAGACTGAATGAAGAAGTTCCTGTTCGACCTGTTTCCGCTGTTCCTTTTCTTCATTGCGTATCGGTACACGGACATTTTCATCGCCACGGGCGTCGCCATGGCGGCGGCCGTGCTGCAGATCGTCTGGCTGAAAGCGACGGGCCGCGCCACCGAGGCCATGCATTGGATCAACCTGACCGTCATCCTGGTGTTCGGCGGGGCCACGATCTGGCTGCACAGCGACGTCTTCATCAAGTGGAAGCCCACGGTGCTGTACTGGCTGTTCGGCGGCGCGCTGGTCTTTGCGCGCTTGCTGTTCGGCCGCAACCTGATCCGCCGCCTGATGGAAAAGCAGATCCAGCTGCCCGACGCCGCCTGGGAACGCCTGAACCTGGTCTGGGCCGGCTTCTTCCTGATCGCGGGTGCGCTCAACCTGTATGTGGCGTTTTCCGGCCACTTCACCGAATCGCAGTGGGTCAGCTTCAAGGCCTTCGGCCTGATGGGCCTGATGGTGGTCTTCGTGATCGGCCAGTCGATCTGGCTGGGCAAGCATATCCAGACGGAGGAACAGGCCCCCTCCTCCGACACCCCGCCACCCCAGCCCTGATCCCTTCCGAAATCCATGGCCGGCGCGCCGCGCCGGAACCAACCCTCACTCCTCATGTCAGACACCACCGACCGCATTTCCCTGATCCGGGAGCGGCTAGCCGCCCTGGAACCTGTCAGTTTGGACATTCTGGACGACTCGCATTTGCATGCCGGCCACGAAGGCAGTAAAAACGGCGCCGGCCACTATCGCGTGATCATCGTAGCGCCTTGCTTCGCGGGGCTTTCGCCCGTTGCGCGGCATAGGCTGGTGTATCATCATTTGCAAGATTTGATCCCTTATCCGATTCATGCGCTTGCGCTAGATGCCCAGGCTCCCAAATAGAAAGTAAAAGGATATTCATGAAACGCATCGTCATGCTGGCTGCGGCCTGCGTCATCGCCGTGCCGGCTTTCGCTCAGAACGTGGCTACCGTCAACGGCAAGGCCATCTCGCAGAAGAGCCTGGATCAATTCGTCAAGCTGCTGGTCAGCCAGGGCGCCACCGATTCGCCGCAACTGCGCGAACAGGTCAAGCAGGAAATGATCAACCGCCAGATCTTCGTGCAAGCCGCCGAATCCAGCGGTATCGCCAAGCAGGCCGACGTCCAGACCGAAGTCGAACTGGCCCGCCAAGGCATCCTGGTCCGCGCCCTGATGGCCGACTACCTGGCCAAGCACCCCGTGTCGGACGCCAAGGTCACGGCCGAATACGAGAAGATCAAGAAGGAACAGGCCGGCAAGATGGAATACAAGGTCCGCCACATCCTCGTCGAAGACGAGAAGACGGCGAATGACCTGCTGGCCCAGATCAAGAGCAACAAGAGCAAGTTCAACGACCTGGCCAAGAAGAACTCCAAGGACCCCGGCAGCGCCGACAAGGGCGGCGACCTGGGTTGGGCTCCCCCGACCAACTACGTCCAGCCGTTCGCGCAAGCCGTGACGCAGCTGAAGAAGGGCGAAATGGTCGACAAGCCGGTCCAGACCCAGTACGGCTGGCACATCATCGTGGTCGACGACACCCGTCCGGTGGAATTCCCGCCGCTCGACCAGGTGCGCCCGCAACTGGAAGAAATGCTGCGCCAGCAAACCCTGGCCGACTACCAGAAGGAACTGCGCGAAAAGGCCAAGATCCAGTAAGCCTTGCCGCACAGATGAAAAATGCCCGCGCAAGCGGGCATTTTTTCGCCCGGGTTTTCCTGCGCCGGGGTGGCACAGCCTCTGCTATGCCAGCGCCTGCCGCAGCTGGGCATCCCACAGACGGCCTTCCAGCAGCGGCGACAGATGGCCGTAGCGCCCAGCCACGCTGGTCTGGACAATATGGGCGGGATACGCGATCCGCGCCCCCGCGCCCGGATCGTCGGGCGCAAAGAGCTCGTCGGATACGCAGCGCAGCCAACGCACGGGCGTAGCGGTTTCCAGCAGCGCGTCGCGCACGTCGTAGCGGCAGGCGGACGTCCTGAGCGCCGCCATGGACCACGGTGAAAAACGCGCCGCCCAGGCCTGCGCCTCGGCCCGCAAGCGCTGCTCCGCGGCGGGTTCGCCCGCATCGGCCAGCCATTGCGCGTAGCCATAGCGACGCAGGGTTGCGCAGCGCAATTCGACCCATTCGTTCCAGGCATGCGCATCGCCCGCGTCGAGGGCGGCGGCGATGCGGCGCAGGCGCTGCGCGTCCGCCATGCTGCCGCCGCCGCGCGGCGCCGACGCCAGCGCCACCACCCGCCCGACGGGCAGCGGCGCGGCCACGGCCCACTGGAAGGCCTGATAGCCGCCGTAGGAATAACCCACCACCGCATCCAGGCGCTCGACGCCGATCGCGCGCAGCCATTCCCCCTGCAGGTGCACGCCATCGGCAATCGATATGTCAGGAAATGCGCTGGCGGCCGCCCCGATCGGCGCGCTGCTGCCGAAACAGGATCCCAACGCGTTCGGCGCCAGCACGCAGGTATCGCGCGTGTCCAGCGCCGCTCCCGGCCCCAGCCAGGGGCTGGCCCAGCCGGCATCGGGATGGACCTCTCCCTCGGCCGCAAGCAAGGCCTGGTGGCTGCCGGATATGCCATGCAGCAGCAACACCACGGCGCGCGCGTGCTCCGGCGGCGGACCGTAGCTGGCCCAGGCCAGCCGGACCGGCGCCAGCGTTTCCCCGCCGTCCAAAGGCAAGGCTTCCAACTGCGTCACGCCACCGGCGCGGCCTGAGGGCTGACGGGTGGACATCGGCAGCGCCTAGACGGGACGTTCGCCCATGACCGTGGTGCGGTAGATCGTGCGCCGCATGCTGGCCGGCAGTTCACGGGTGGTGGCCTTGTGCATCACGCAGCGGTTGTCCCACATGACCACGTCGCCCGGCTCCCATTGCAGCGCGTACTGGTACTGCTCCTGCGTGCAATGCGCGAACAGGCGGTCCAGCAATTCCTGGCTGTCCGCCTCGCCCCAGCCAGACACCTCGGCGGTCATGCCGGGATGGACGTAGAGCGCCTTGCGGCCCGTCTCGGGATGCGTGCGCACGATGGGATGTTCGACGTCAGGCGTGCCGGCCAGTTGGCTGGCGTCCATCTTCACCTGGGTGCCTTCGTCGGCCCTGGTGTTCTTGCGCCGGTAGCGGTGCACCGCCCGCAGGCCCGCCAATTGGCTTTGCACGGCGCCGTCCAGTTCCTCGTAGGCCTGGTACATGTTGACGAACAGGGTGTTGCCGCCTTCCGGTGGAATCTGTTGCGCATTCAGAATGGTGGCCTTGGCCGGGCATTCGCGGAAGGCGAAATCCGAATGCCAGTACGAACCGCCGTCGGCGATGCCCGCCGGCACGCCGTTCTTGACCTCGTTGGAAAGCACGAATATCTCGGGATACTCGGGATGGTTGTACTGGGCCAGCACGTGGATATCCAGCTCGCCCAGGCGGCGGCTGAAGCGCAACTGGCCCTCGGGCGAGAGGCCCTGGTTCTTGAAGACCAGCAACTGGTGGCGCAGGAACAGCGCATTCACATCCGCGAAGGCGGCGTCGTCCAGGGTTTCCAGATCCACGCCATGGACGGCCGCGCCGATCAGCGGGCTCAGGGGTATCGCTTTCATCATCAGGCTCCGGCAGAGGTTCAGGGAAGGCGGTGCACGCGGGCCTCGGTGCGCACCAGCGGCTCGGCGCCGTGCTCTCCGATCAGCACCGGATACTCCAGCCGCATGCCGCCCACGCCCGGGCGGTACAGGTGCGTGCCCAACGCCACCACCATGCCGGGCGTCACGACGTCGCGGCTGCGCAGGTTGATGAAGGGCCGGGTGCGCGCGCAGGTGCCCAGGCCATGGCCGAACAGGGGCAGACCGAACTCGCTCAGTCCGTGCTTTTCGAACACGGCAATGCCGCGGCTGGCGCACTCCGCTATCGGCCGGCCCGGCGTCAACGATGCCAGCATGGTCTGCACGGTCTCTTCCCAGCAATCGATCAGCTTGCTCTGGACCGGGTCGGGCTTGCCCAGGAACACGGGCAATGCCGTATCCGCCATGTAGAGGTCCAGCAAGGGATGCAGGTCCAGGATCACGAATTCGTTCGGCTGGATGACGCGGTCGGTCGCCTGCTGAGTCACGCCGCGCAGGAATCCCGTGCGCTCGCCGGCCCCGACTTCGGTACCGCCAGTCACCGCCCAGGACCAGGTGCTGCCCCGTTGCCGGATCGCACGCTCGATTTCGCCGGCGATCTCGTTCTCGGTCGCTCCGACCCGCACCGCATTCATGCCCTGCTCGAAACCGTAGTCCGAGACTTCCGCCGCATGGCGCAGGCGCTCGATCTCGGCAGCGTCCTTGATCAGCATGACGTCGTCGATCACGTCCACGCCGTTCGCGAAACGGATGTCGGGCAGATGGCTGGTGAGGTCGAAGTACTCGGCCGCAGTCAGCATGCCCGGCGCCACCTGCGCCGCCCCGGGGTGCGACAGGTCCAGCGCCACCTTGCCACGCGTCAGTCCGTGATGCTCCAGGCGCTGGCGTATCAGTTGCGGAAAGTCGGAAAACTCGAACTCGTACATTTCCATCTCATGGCCTTCCACCCGCACTCGCGAGGCGTCCATGGCCCAGTAGATGAATTCGCAGTGGCCGTCAGCCGTGACCAGCACGGCGCCGCGCCAGGGCATGAATGCGCCGCTCAGGTAGTGCAGCGCGCCCTGGCGGGTGCCCAGGTAGGCATCGAAGCCGAGTTCGCGCGCGTGTTGGGCGACGCGCTTGCGGCGCGCCTGAAAATCGATGGACTGCATGTGTCACTCCTCCTTGGGGATTCAGGAAACGGATGCGCCGGAAGCCTTGACGACAGGCGCCCATTTCTCGGTTTCATCGGCTGTGAAGCGCGCAAAGTCGTCGGGCTTGCTGGCCACCGGATCCGCGGCCTGCGAAACAAGTTGTTCGCGCACGCGGGGATCGGCCAGCGCCTTGGCAATTTCCTGCTGCAGGCGTTCGACGATGGGACGCGGCGTGCCGGCGGGCGCGAACACGCCGATCCAGGACGTCATGGCATAGCCCGGCAGGGTTTCGGCCACGGTGGGGATGTCGGGTGCGGCTGGGGAACGTTCCGGCCCGGTCACGGCGATTGCGCGCAGCTTGCCGGACTTGATCAGCGGCTGGGCGATGACCAGACTGTCGAAGGCCAGGTCGGCCTGTCCGCCGATCACGTCCGTGAGCGCGGGCAGGCTGCCCTTGTACGGGATGTGCTGCATCTGCACGCCGGCCATCTCGTTGAACAGTTCGCCCGACATGTGCATGGACGTGCCGCTGCCGCCCGAGGCGCGGTTGAGCTTGCCGGGGTTGGCCTTGGCATAGGCGATGAGGTCTGCCACCGAGTGGATCGGGAGCTTCGGGTTGACCACCACCACCAGCGGATACGACACGACCTGCGTCACCGCCGTGAAGTCCTTCAACGGCTGGAACGGCATGGACTTGTACAGGGTCTGGTTGATGGCGTTGGTGCCTATCGTGCCCATCAGGATCGTGTAGCCGTCCGGCGCCGCCTTGGCCACGGCGTCCGCCCCGATATTGCCGCCCGCCCCGGGCTTGGCCTCGACGATGACCGATACGCCCATGCTCTGCGTCATGCGTTCGGCCAGCAACCGGGTGACGATTTCAGTGGGTCCGCCGGCCGCGGCGGGCACGACGAAGCGGATGGGTTTGCTGGGATAGGCCTCGGCCGCGCCGGCGACGGAACTGGCCGCCGCCCCCGCCGCCAGGGCGCATGCGCCCAAGGCGCGCAATAGTCTCCTGCACATGGCATGTCTCCGTTGTTGCGGGACGTACCGGGCGGGTGCCCTGGCCGACCCATCTAATTAACGAACAATTGTTCGCTAATTGGCATTTTATGAAGATTGCCACGGATGTCAAACTACAATCGAGCCTCCAACGACAAGACTGCCGATACATGGACACGACATTGCCGGAACCGAAAGAAAGGAAAGAGGAGTTTCTCGACAGCCTGGCCAACGGCCTGCAATTGCTGCAGATCTACGCCACGGGCGTGGCCAGCGTGACCGTGCAGGAGGCCGCGGAACAACTGGACGTGACGCGCGCGGCGTCGCGGCGCATTCTGCTGACGCTGGAAAAACTGGGCTATGTGCGGCAGGACGGCAGGAATTTCTCGCCCACGCCCAAGGTCATGGACCTGGGTTATGCGTATTTCGCTTCGCTAAGCCTGCCCAAACTGACTCGCGCGACCATGCGCGAAGTCGCGCAGACCGTAGGGGAAACCTGCTCGCTGGGCGTGCTGGACCGGCAACATGTCGTGTTCCTGGCGCGCGAAGAAGGCCCCAAGCTGCTCAAGCTGGACCTGTCGGTGGGCAGCCGCCTGCCCGCCTACGCCCACTCCCTGGGCCGCACGCTGCTATCGACGCTGGACGACGAGGCGCTCGACGCATATCTGGAAAGCGCGGACCTGAAGCGCCTGACGCCCTACACGACCGTGTCGCGCAGCGCCCTGCGCAAGCTGATCCGGCAGGTGCGCCAGGACGGCTACTGCATTTCGGTCAGCGAATTGGTGGATGGTTTCGCGGGCGTGGCCGTGCCGCTGTACAACCACGAAGGCCGCGCGGTGGCGGGCCTGAGCGTCAGCATGGTGCTGGGCTCCCGCCAGCCCGACGAATTGAAGCAACAGCATCTGCCGGCCTTGCAGCGCGCCGCCGCCGCCATCCGCGACATGATGCCGCGCAGCACCATCTGATTCTGTGCCTGGGCGGGCGGCCTCAGCCGCCCTGTTCGCCCAGCAAGGCTTTCAGGCCGTCCTCGTCCAGCACCGCCACGCCCAGTTCCTGGGCCTTGGCGAGCTTGCTGCCGGAATCCTCGCCGGCCACCAGATAGGCCGTCTTCTTAGACACCGAACCGCTGACCTTGCCGCCCGCCGCCTGGATGCGCATCGAGGCTTCTTCGCGCGTCCAATTGGGCAGCGTGCCGGTCAGCACGAAGGTCTTGCCGGCCAGCGTCGTAGCCTGCGGCGCAGCCTCGGCCACGGGATTCACGCCCTGCGACTTCAGCTGTTCGATCACGTCGCGATTGTGTTGCTCGGCGAAGAAACGGCGGATCGATGCCGCCACCACCGGCCCCACATCGGGCACGGAGGACAAGGCGTCTTCATCGGCGTCCATGATGGCGTCGATGCTGCCGAAATGGCGCGCCACGTCGCGCGCCGTGGTCTCGCCCACATGGCGGATGCCCAGCGCGTACAGCAGGCGGTTCAAGCCGGGGGCGCGCGCCTTGTCGATGGCGGCCACCAGGTTGTCGGCGGACTTCTGGCCCATGCGGTCCAGGCCCACCAATTCGAGCGGACGCAGGCTGTACAGGTCGGCCAGGGTCTTGACCCGGCCGCTGTCGACCAGTTGATCCACCAGTTTTTCGCCCAGGCCTTCGATGTCCAGCGCCTTGCGGCTGGCGGCGTGCCACAGCGTCTGCTTGCGCTGCGCGCCGCAGAACAGGCCGCCGGTGCAGCGCGCGATGGTCTCGTCTTCCAGGCGTTCGATGGCCGAGCCGCAGACCGGACAGGCCGTGGGCATGACGAATTCACGGGCGTCATCCGGGCGCTTATCCAGCACCGGGCCCAGCACTTCGGGGATCACGTCGCCCGCGCGGCGCACGATGACGGTGTCGCCGATGCGCACGTCCTTGCGGCGGATCTCGTCTTCGTTGTGCAGCGTGGCGTTGGTGACGGTGACGCCGCCCACGAACACGGGCTTCAGGCGCGCGACCGGCGTGATGGCGCCGGTGCGGCCCACCTGCACTTCGATATCGACCAAGGTGGTGGTGGCTTCCTCGGCGGCGAACTTGTGCGCCAGCGCAAAGCGCGGCGCGCGCGCGACGAAACCCAGCACCTTCTGCGCCGGCAGCGAATCCACCTTGTAGACCACGCCATCGATGTCGTAGGGCAGCTCAGGCCGCAGTTTGCCAACTTTGGCGTAGAAGGCCATCAGGCCCTCGGCGCCGCTGGCGCAGTGGTTGTGCTTGACGTTGACCGGCAGGCCCAGCGAGGCCAGCCAGTCCAGCATGGCGCCATGGGATTTCTCGGGCAATTGCGAGGCTTCGGCCGCCCCCGCCGAGGCTTCGGCGAACAGCCCTCCCTGGGAGCCCGCCAAGCCCTGGACCTCGCCCCAGCCATAGGCAAAGAAGCGCAGCGGCCGCTTGGCGGTGATACGCGGATCCAGCTGACGCAGGCTGCCCGCGGCGGCGTTGCGCGGATTGACGAAGACTTTTTCGTCGCGCTTGGCCTGGGCCTGGTTCAGTTTTTCGAAGTCGGCGCGGTTCATCAGGACTTCGCCGCGGACTTCCAGCACCTTGGGGTATGCCCCTTTGAGCTGCAGCGGAATCGCCTTGATCGTGCGGATGTTGGAGGTGACGTCTTCGCCTGTCTGGCCGTCGCCGCGGGTCGCGGCCTGCACCAGGCGGCCGTCCTCGTAGCGCAGGCTGATCGCCAGCCCGTCCAGCTTGAGCTCGCAGAAGTAATCGGCTTGCTGCGCCGGCCCCAGCAGGCCCGCGCCGCGCAGCGTGTCGGTGACGCGGCGGTCGAAGGCGGTCACGTCTTCTTCGTCGAAGGCGTTGCCCAGCGACAGCATCGGCACGACATGGCGCACGCTGCCAAAGGCCGAAACAGGCGCCGCGCCCACGCGTTGCGTCGGCGACTCAGGCGTCACCAGCTCCGGATGCTCGGCCTCCAGCGCCTGCAGTTCGCGCATCAGCCGGTCGTACTCGGCGTCCGAGATCGACGGATCGTCGTAGACGTAGTAGCGGACGTTGTGCTGTTCGATTTCGGCGCGCAAGCGCGCCGCGGCCTGCGCCGCGTTTTCACCGCCAGTCGCGCCGCTCATTTATGCAAACACCCTTAGGGCGCGCTCGCTGCCAGCGGGCAGGCCCGCTTGTTCGAGCTGGCCGAACAGCACCTGCAGACGCTCGTCGATGACCGTTTCCGAACCATCGGCCAGCGGCTTGCCCTGGTCGTCCACCAGGTCCGCGCGCAGGCGAGCGGCCAGGTCGCGGCCCACGTCGACCATGCGGCCGAAAGCGCGCTCGTCCGCCGGGCTGCAAGGCACGTCCAGTAGCAGGTACAGACGTTCGATGCCGCCCATGCCGGCATCGAATGCCGCACCGTCGCCGCGCGCCAGCGTGAAACGGGCTACGCCGTTTTCCGCCAGCCAGGCCAGGCGGCTGCCGTCGGCAACGAAGCCCATGTCGCGCGCCACGGACAGGACCTCGGCGGCGGGCTGGGCGGCACCCAGCAGCAGGGTCAGGCCGACCTGGGTGTCCAGGGCGGCGCAGGTGTCGTCCAATCGGGCGCCCTGCTCCAGTACGGCCTGCTGGTCCGGACCTTCGATGGTGGCGTCGAAACGCTCGGCCATGTCCTGGGCGCGAGCCCAGGCCTGCGACCATTCGATGGCGGTCAGCGGGCCGCTGCGATTGGCCAGCAGCACGGCCAGCTGCATGGAGGCGTAGGATTCGCCGGCGTGGACGCGCGCGCGGTGGCGGCGCTGATCGGTTTCGGCGAACACGCGCATGGGCTTGCGGCCCACGTGGCGCAGGCTTTGCATGTAGGGCAGCAAATCGGCGCCGCGCACGGCGTCGGCGAAGTTGATCTCGATGACCACCTCGCAAGCGGGATCGGGTTCTTCGGTATCGTCGGCATCGCTGCCGGCATCGACCGGGGCCGGCTGACCGGGCTGGGCACGGGCGCTCTCGCCGCCCATGCCAGGCTCACGGCGCGCCGCCGCTGCGCCCGCGGTTGCAGACGCGCCGGCTGCCGCGCCCGCCCCCAACAGCGGATCCTGCTCGGTGGAGGGGAAATGGGTCTGCATCTTGCGCCGGACGCGCCGGTCCTGCCACCAGTTGAATCCCAGCACCAGCAGTATCAGCAATACGCCCAGGGCTATCAGCCCGATCTGCAAATCACTCATGTATCAATCCCGCGCCGAAACCCCGACGCCCTTCTGAATATTGGGTTTATGCCGCTTCGGAGGCCATCATCTGGACGGCCGAGTCTATGTCTACCGCAACGATACGCGAAACCCCTTGCTCTTGCATGGTTACACCGATCAGTTGCTTGGCCATCTGCATCGCGATCTTGTTGTGCGAGATGAACAGGAACTGGGTCTGCTCGCTCATGTTGGCGACCAGGTTCGCATAGCGTTCGGTGTTGGCGTCGTCCAGCGGCGCATCCACCTCGTCCAGCAGGCAGAACGGCGCGGGGTTGAGCTTGAACAGCGCGAACACCAGGGCGGTCGCGGTCAGGGCCTTTTCGCCGCCGGACAGCAGGTGGATGGTGCTGTTGCGCTTGCCTGGAGGCTGAGCCATGACCTGCACGCCGGCATCGAGGATTTCCTCGCCCGTCATGGTCAGCTTGGCCTCGCCGCCGCCGAACAGCTTGGGGAACAGCTCGCCGAAGTGGCCGTTGACGACGTTGAAGGTTTCTTGCAGCAGCTCGCGGGTTTCGCGGTCGATCTTGCGGATGGCGTCCTCGAGGGTCTCGATGGCGGTCATCAGGTCCTGATGCTGCGAATCGAGGAAGCCCTTGCGCTCGCGCGAGGTATTCAATTCGTCCAGCGCCGCCAGGTTGACCGAGCCCAGGGCTTCGATCTGGCGTGAAATACGGCTGACTTCGGACTGCAGCCAGCTGGCGCGGCGCCATTCGTCGGGCTGATTGGCCAGATCCTGGGCCAGCGCCTCGCGGTCGACCTCGCGCGCGTTCAGCTGTTCGGTGAACTGCTCTTCAGCCAGGCGCGCGGCCTGTTCCTGCAGCTGCAGTTCCATGATGCGGGCGCGCCGCGGCTCCAGCGTCTGCTCCTGCTGCAGGCGGTCTTCGTCCGCACCGCGCAGCAGGGCCGCCAGATTTTCCAGTTCCTGGCGGGCGCGCGACAGCGCTTCCTCGCGCTCGGCGCGCGCTTCCAGGGCGTCCTGCAAGCCAGCCTGGGACGCCGAGGCGTCCAGCTCGGCCAGGTCCACCAGCAGCTGTTCCAGCTCGACGCTGCCGCGCTGGCTTTGGTCGGCCGCCAATTGCTGGTTGCGCTGCAGATCGGTGATACGCACCTGGATGCCGCGCTCGGCGAATTCGGCTTCCTGGGCGGCGCGTTCCAGTTCGCGCAGGCCGGCGCGGGCTGCTTCGGCCTGCGCCGCCAGGGTTTCACCGTCGATCTCGGCGTCGGCGAAACGGGATTGGTGTTCGGCCAGCTCTTCGTCCAGCGCCTCGAAGCGGGCTTCCGCCTCTTCGCGGGTGGCGCGCAGGTCTTCTTCCTGGACCTTGATCTCTTCCAGGTCCTGGCGCAGACGCGAGGCGCGCTCGCCGGACTGTTCGGCCTGCTGCTGCAGGCGCGAGTGTTCCAGTTGGATGTCGTGCACCCGGCGCGTGACCTCGGCCACCCGCTGGCGCGCCGGGGCGATGGCCTGGGACACTTGCTGCCAGGCGGCTTCGGCGCGGGCGACCGCGGCGCGCGCCTGGTCGGCGATCAGTTGCTGGGCCTTGATCTCGCGTTGCAGGTTCTCGATTTCCTGCTGGCGCGCCAACAGGCCGGCCTGCTCGGAATCCGGCGCGTAGAAACGCACGCTGTGGGCGTCGACCAGATGGCCGGCCTTGACCACGCAGGCGCCGCCCGCGGGCAGGCTGGCGCGCATGGCCAGCGCCTGGGTCACGTCGGTAGCCGTGTAGATGCCGCCCAGCCACTCATTCAGCAGCGTGCGCAGGTCGGGATCGGTGATGCGCAGCAGGCTGGCGAGCGACGTCAGGCCGGCGGGCGCGGCGGGCGTCGGCGCCGCGGCGGGCAACTGGTAGAAAGCCAGCCGGGCCGGCGGCGCATCTTCGGCGAAGGCGCGGGCCCAATCCAGGTTGCGCACTTCCATGGAAGCCATGCGCTCGCGCAGGGCGGCTTCCAGGGCGGTTTCCCAGCCGGGTTCGATGTGCAGCTTCTGCCACAGGCGCGACAACCCGGCCAGTTCATGCTTGGCCAGCCAGGGTTCCAGCGCCCCCTGCTTCTGCACGTCTTCCTGCAGCTTCACGAGGGCCGACAGGCGGGCTTCCAGGCGCGCCAGGTTCTGCACGTCGGTCTGGGCGGCGGCCTGGGCGCGGCTGCGCTCGGCGTCCGCTTCGGGCACGCGGCCTTCCAGGGTGGCCAGCTCTTCCTGGGCTTCCTCGAGCTGGTCTTCGCCGGCGGCTCGGTCGCCAGCCAGTTGCTCCAGGCGCACCGGATCGGGACTGTGCAGTTCGCGCAGTTCCTGTTGCAGGCGCTCGCGGCGCTGGTCCAGGGCCTGCATCTGGCGGTCCGCGTCGCGCTGCGACTGGGCCACCAGGGCAAGATTCTGCTCGACGCGGGCCAGCGCGGCGCGCATCTCGTCGCGCCCCGAGGCGGCTTCGCGCACGCGCTGCTCCACGGCCGGCAGCGCGGCCTGGGCGTCCTCGGCCTTGGCGCGCGCCTCTTCGGTGCGGGCGGCGCCGGCGGCCAGGTCTTCCTCGGCCTGGGCGATCTGTTCGGTGCAATGCTCGCGCTGGGCGGTCCACTCGCCGATCTGCTGCTGCAGCTGATCGCGACGCGCCTGCAGGCGGTTGCGGGAATCCACCACGTGACGGATTTCGGCTTCCAGGCGGCTGACCTGCGCATTGGCTTCGTACAGCCCGCCCTGGGCGGTGTGCACGGCGTCGCTGGCGGCGTAGTGGGCCTGGCGGCGGGATTCCAGCGCAGCTTCGCCCGCCCGCAGGCCGGCGATGGCGGCTTCCAGTTCATTCTGGGCCTGGGCCATCTCCTGGGCTTTCTTGGCGCGCTCTTCGCGCGCGCCCGTTTCCTTCAGGAACCACAGCGCATGCTGCTTCTTTTCGCCGTCGGCCTGGAGTTCGCGGTAGCGCGTGGCCACTTCGGCCTGCGCTTCCAGCTTTTCCAGCTGATTGTTGAGTTCGCGCAGGATGTCTTCGACGCGGGTCAGGTTTTCGCGCGTGTCGGACAGGCGATTCTCGGTCTCGCGACGCCGTTCCTTGTAGCGCGACACCCCTGCCGCCTCTTCCAGGAACACCCGCAGTTCTTCGGGGCGCGCCTCGATCAGGCGGTTGATCATGCCCTGGCCAATGATGGCGTAGCCGCGAGCACCCAGGCCGGTGCCCAGGAAGATGTCGTGGATGTCGCGGCGGCGGACCTGCTGGTTGTTGACGAAGTAGCTGCTGGTGCCATCGCGGGTCAGCACCCGGCGCACGGCGATTTCCGCGTAGGTGCTCCACTGGCCGGCGGCGCGCCCCTCGCTGTTGTCGAACACCATTTCCACCGAGGCCCGCGCCGCGGGCTTGCGGTTGCCGGAGCCGTTGAAAATGACGTCCTGCATGGACTCGCCGCGCAGTTCCGAGGCCTTGGCCTCGCCCAGCACCCAGCGCACGGCGTCAATGATGTTCGATTTTCCGCAGCCATTGGGACCCACCACGCCCACCAGTTGGCTGGGCACGGGAATCACGGTGGGATCGACGAAGGACTTGAAGCCGGCGAGTTTTAGCTGAGTAAGACGCACAGTACGATGACGACGGGGTGGGTTGAACGAAAGGCGTTAACGGACCTGCCGCACAGATTGCAAACCGGCCCCTGGAGGGCCGGCGCACATATGGGTCGTATGATACCGCAGGCAGTCTGTCCCCAAACGTCAGCAAGGGTCAAGGCGTGTTGTCCCTGAGGCTTGCCGGCGGTCAATCCGCGGGCAAACGCTCAATGGCCGCCGTCTGGGGTCCGGCTATACTCCCTGACACTTTTTTGCACGACACATAAATTTTCACGCGGACTGGCCGGGGCCAGGCCTGAGAACGGGGACATTCTTGAAACGTGGTTTCTATCTGGTCATGGCCGCGCAGGCCTTCTCGTCATTGGCGGACAACGCGCTGTTCATCGCAGCCATCGCCTTGATACAGGAACTGCATGGGCCGGACTGGATGGCGCCCATGATGAAGTGGTCGTTTGCGCTGGCTTATGTCGTGCTGGCCGCCTTTGTCGGGGCACTGGCGGACTCCTTCCCCAAGGGCCGCGTGATGTTCTCCACCAATGCCCTGAAAGTGACCGGCTGCATGCTGATGTTCTCGTATGCCAGCATCGGCGTCGCCCCCGAATACCAGACCTACCTGGTCTGCGCGGCCTACGGCATCGTCGGCATCGGCGCCGCGGCCTACTCTCCCGCCAAGTACGGCATCGTCACGGAAATGCTGCCCCCGGCCATGCTGGTCAAGGGCAACAGCTGGATCGAGGGCCTGACGGTCTTTTCCATCATCCTGGGTACGGTGCTGGGCGGCCTGCTGATCTCGTCCTCGGTTTCCACCGCCCTGCTCAGCCATTCCTTCATCGGCAAGCTGGTCCACACCCCGGCCGAAGCCGCGATCCTGGTCATCGCCTTCGTGTACCTGCTGGCGGCGCTGTGCAACCTGCTGATTCCGCACACCCACGTGCGCTACCCGCCGCAACAAAAGAACCCGGTACGGCTCATCCGCACCTTCTGGGGCTATGTCTGTGTGCTCTGGAAAGACAAGCTGGGCCAGATCTCGCTGGCCGTCACCACCCTGTTCTGGGGCGCGGGCGCCACGCTGCAGTTGATCGTCATCGAATGGGGCCGCAGCCATCTCGGATACCAGCTGGACAAGGCCTCGATGCTGATGGGCGTGGCCGCGCTGGGCACCGTCGTCGGCTCCATCCTGGCCGGCCGCATTCCGCTGCGCCGCGCGCTGGCCGTGTTGCCGGTCGGCGCCGCCATGGGCCTGGTCGTGCTGCTGATGCCGCTGGTCTACTCGCCCTGGAGCGTCTACCTGCTGCTGCTGATCACGGGCGGCCTGGCCGGTTTCTTCGTGGTGCCGATGAACGCGCTGCTGCAGCACCGCGGCCACGTGCTGCTGTCGGCCGGCCACTCCATCGCCGTGCAGAACTTCAACGAACAGCTCAACATCCTGCTGATGGTCGCCATGTACACGCTGCTGCTGTGGCTGCAGTTGCCCATCAACATCATCATCGTGATCTTCGGCACCGTGGTCGCCGTGCTGATGGTGGTCTTCATGCGCTGGAGCAAACGCAACCTGCAGGCCAACCCGGAACTGCACGACCAGATCGGCCAGGAAGGCCATGGGCGCGCGCTGGACTCCACGCACTAGGCGCGCGATTCCGCTGCAATGAAAAACCGGGCTTGCGCCCGGTTTTTCATTGCATCAAGACCATGGAACCCAGGCTCAGGCCAATTGCGCCACGGCCAGGCGCAGGTCCTGCCAGGCGCGCGCCTTCTCGCTGGGACTGCGCAACAGATAGGCGGGGTGGTAGCTGACAATTACCGGAATCTCCCGCCCTTCATCCGTCTTCAACTGGTGAACGCGGCCGCGCAGGCTGCCGATCGTGGCGTCCGTGCCCAGCAGCGTCTGGGCCGCGAAACGGCCCAGCACCAGGATCCGCTCCGGCTTGAGCAGCGCAATCTGGCGCATCAGGTACGGACTGCAGGCCGCGATTTCCTCAGGCTTGGGATTGCGATTGCCGGGCGGCCGGCACTTGATGACGTTGGTGATGAACACATCGCGCTCGCGGCTCATGGACACCGACGACAGCATGGCGTCCAGCAACTGGCCGGAGCGTCCCACGAAGGGCTGCCCCTGCCGGTCCTCTTGCTCGCCAGGCGCCTCGCCCACCACCAGCCAGCGCGTAGGTTGGCCGCCGTGGCCGAACACCGCGTTGCGGCGGCCCTTGCACAGGCCGCAGGCGGAACAGGCCACGACCTGGTCATGCATTTCTTCCAGTGTGGAATTCCGGATCGCTTCTGCCACAGGCACGGGCGGCGGAGGCGCCGCCTCGGCCTCGGCCTTGGGAGCCGGCGGCGGCGGCGGGCCTTTGCGGTTCAGGATCGACGTCGGTATGCCGGGGCGGCCGGGAGCGGGTTCCGCAGGAGCCGCCGCGGCGGCGGGCGATGCCTCGCGCGCCGGGACCGCCGGGACCGACGCGACCGGAGCGACAGGCTGCGGCGCAAGCGGCGCCTCGGCGACGGGATCCTGGGCCGCAGCCGGCAAAACCGGCTTGGAAACAAGGGCTTGCGCCTCGGCCGCCGGTTTGCCGGGCGCAGGGGCTGGACGCAGCCACAGCCGCTCCATGCCGATCTCGCGCAGCCAGATGCGCTGCAGCGGATTGACCCGGGGCGCGGCCGGCGGCGGCGCTATGTTGGGCTGGCTCATGCCGCCGCTCCATCCGCCGCAAAGCGCTTCTGCATGACCAGGGCATCTTCCCTGCCGCCTTTCTCGGCCGGGTAATAGCCCCGGCGCACGCCGATCTGCAGATACCCGTGCCGTTTGTAGAAGCTGACGGCCGACTCGTTGGACGGGCGCACTTCCAGCAGCACGCCCTCCATGCCGCGCTCACGCGCCTGCTGCTCGCACCAGTCCAGCAGCACGCCGCCCAGGCCCTGGCGGTGCAGCGGCTTGGCGACCGCGATCACCAGCAGGTGCGCCACGTCGGGCGCGAACATGAGCACGCAGAACCCCGCCAGCTTGCCCTCGCGCCTCAGCGCCCAGGCGCCGTAGCCTGCCGCCAGGGCGTCCGCGAAATTGCCACGGGTCCAGGGGAAGGCCTGCACGTGCGCTTCCAACGCCACGACCTCGTCCAGGTCGGCGTCGGTCATCGGTTGAGGCACCGCGGGAACCAGCGAAGGCTGGGCTTTCGGATTGCCGCCCTCGCCCCGCATGCGCTCGGCAGTGGTGAACGCCACCTTGTCGCGCACGTACAGCGGCGCGGCCAACTCGGGCGCCACGGCTTCGCCCCGCAGCCAGCCCTGCCGGCCCAAACGGGCAACGCTGGCCGCTTCCGGACGCCTGGCGTCGGCGCGGCGCCAGGCGCCGGGATATTCCATTTCGGACGCGTAGGCGTCCCAGGCATCGCCGGCCAATACCGGTTCCAGCGGCCGGCCCGCGCGCGCCGACCATGCCGGCAGGTGATGGGCGGTCCATGGCACCACTTCAGCCGCCGCGATCAGCAACGGCGCCTGCAGGACTTCCCAAGAGATTTCGCCATCTGAAACGTCCGTCTGGCGGTAGACGGCCAGATAGACCTCATTCATGCGGGCGTCCAGCGCCACCACGATCGCGTCCGCCGGCGTGGCCTCCACCTGTGCGGCGACCGCCTGATGAGAGACAATGGGAAGTACGGGGATGCCCAGGCCGAGGCCCATGCCTTGCGCCACTCCGCAGGCCACCCGCAGGCCGGTAAATCCGCCCGGCCCCTGGCCGAAAGCCACGGCGTGCAAGGCGGCTGGCGCCAGTCCGGACGCCGCCAGCAGTTCGTTGGCCATGGGCAAGAGCCTTTCCGCGTGCTCCTGGGAACCCTCGTGTTCCCTGACGCTGACCTCCAGGCGGCCATCGGCCGCCCGCAACAGGGCCACGCCGCAACGGGACGAAGAAGTTTCCAAAGCCAGCAGGTTTAGTTCCATAGATGCAGATTGTACGAAATACCGCGACTCCGCCCCCGGTTATCAGGGGGATGCGAGGGGGATTTCAACCATGGTTCGCAATGTGTAATATCTTGTGAACGCCCACTAGCCGCTGGTTCTTGCCACTGTTACATTTCCGGCCATGAATACGCAAAACACCACCCCCACCCGAAAAATCCTCGTCGTCGACGATGATCCGCGCTTGCGCGATTTGCTGCGTCGGTACTTATCCGAGCAGGGATTCAACGTTTTCGTTGCCGAAGACGCCAAAGAGATGGGCAAACTCTGGCAACGCGAGCATTTCGACCTGCTCGTGCTGGATCTGATGCTGCCTGGAGAAGATGGCCTGTCCATCTGTCGCCGGCTGCGCGGTGGTCACGACAATACCCCCATCATCATGCTGACGGCCAAGGCGGAAGAAATCGACCGCATCGTCGGCCTGGAAATGGGCGCGGACGACTACCTGTCCAAGCCGTTCAACCCCCGGGAACTGCTGGCGCGTATCAACGCGATCCTGCGCCGCCGCGGCACCGAGGAACATCCCGGCGCCCCCAGCCAGGAAAACGAGTCCATCGCCTTCGGCCCCTACACGCTGAACCTGTCCACCCGCACGCTCACGCGCAACGGCGAACAGGTGCCCATCACCACCGGCGAATTCTCGGTGCTGAAGGTGTTCGCGCGCCACCCCAAGATCCCGCTGTCGCGCGACAAGCTCATGGAACTGGCGCGCGGCCGCGAATACGAAGCCTTCGATCGTAGCCTGGACGTGCAGATCTCGCGCCTGCGCAAGCTGATCGAACCGAATCCGTCCAAGCCCGTATTCATCCAGACCGTCTGGGGTCTCGGATACGTGTTTGTGCCGGACGGTGGTAGCTGACCGACTCGCCCGCCCCGGGCAGGAGCGCAGCCTCGTGCCCCGCTTGCGCAGAACCTTCAGGAACCTGACATCACGTTTGCGGCTCGGCTTGTTCGGCCGCACGTTCCTGTTGCTCGCCGCGCTGATGCTCGTCAGCCTGGGCGCGTGGCTACAAGTATTCTTCAGCATGGAGCTGGGACCGCGCGCCAACCAAATGGCGCAGCGGGTGATCACGGCCGTCAATATCACGCGCACCGCGCTGATCTACTCGCATAACGACGAGCGCAGCAAGCTGCTGCTGGATCTGGCCACCAACGAAGGCATCCAGGTCTATCCGCGCGAAGTCACCGACTTCGCCGAAGCCCTCCCGGACGACGATTACTGGCAACGCGTTGCCCAGCACATCCGCACGCGCTTCGGCCCGGAAACGCAGATTGCCTGGGGCGTCAACCAGGTGCCCGGCTTCTGGGTCAGCTTCCAGATAGAAAAAGACCTGTATTGGCTGGTGTTCGAGCGCGAGCAGATCGGCCTGACGGGCGGGATCGAATGGCTGGGCTGGGGCGCCACGGCGCTATTGCTGTCGCTGGTGGGCGCCGCAGTCAGCGTGGGCTTCGTCAACCGGCCGCTGTCGCGGCTGGCCCGGGCCGCCCAGGTGCTGTCGCGGGGCGAAACCCCCGCCGCCCTGCCCGAGCAGGGACCACTGGAAATCCGCGACCTGAACGCCTCGTTCAACCGCATGGCCAAGGACCTCAGACAGGCGGAGGCCGACCGCGAGCTGATGCTGGCGGGTATCTCGCACGACCTGCGCACGCCGCTTGCGCGCATGCGGCTGGAGATCGAGTTGAGCGGCGTATCCGAGGACGCCCGCCAGGCCATCGACGAAGACCTGGGCCAGATCGACCACAGTATCGGCCAGTTGATGGAGTACGCGCGTCCCGCCGGCACGTTGCCGCAGCTGGCCACGGACATCTCCGCGGTGCTGGCCGAGCTCTACGAACGCGAACGCAGCCATACCGCATCCCTGGGCGGGGAGCTGGACGCCACGCTGGAGCCGGGCCTGCGCGCCCGCATCACGGCGCTCGACCTCAAGCGCATCGTCAGCAACCTGATCGAGAACGCCCGCCGCTACGGCCGTTCGGCCGATGGCATGGCGCATCTCGTCATGACACTGCAAGCTGAAGGCTCCATGATCGTGATCGAGGTGTCCGACCGCGGTCCCGGCATCGCGCCGGAAGACGTCGACCGCCTGTTGCGGCCGTTCTCGCGCGGCGAAGCCGCGCGCACTGGCGTCAGCGGCGCGGGGCTGGGCCTGGCCATCGTCGAACGCCTGCTCAAGCATGTCGGCGGCTCGTTGCGCATGCTGCCGCGCGAGGGCGGCGGCCTGACCGCAAGGATAGAGTTGCCCAAAGCAAAGTTTAGGAATTATCAATTAGACAACGAGAATCCATAGCGTAGAATTAAGGTTTGAGGCGCAGCCTTAATTCCACCAACAACTGGGAGTAAACATGAAAACTGTTGGCGACAAACTCGAACCCTTCAAGGTCACCGGCGTCAAGCCCGGCTTCAACCAGCACGAAGAAAACGGCGTGTCGGCGTTTGAAGACATCACCGAAAGCTCGTTCCCCGGCAAGTGGAAGGTCATCTACTTCTACCCGAAAGACTTCACGTTTGTTTGCCCGACCGAAATCGTCGGCTTCAACAAGCTGGCCAAGGATTTCGAAGACCGCGACGCCGTCCTGCTGGGCGGCTCGAGCGACAACGAATTCGTCAAGCTGGCATGGCGCCGTGAGCACCCGGACCTCAACAAGCTGGGTCACTACCAGTTCGGCGACACCACCGGCGCTCTGATCGACCAGCTGGGCGTGCGTGAAAAGGGCGCTGGCGTTGCCCTGCGCGCCACCTTCATCGTTGATCCGGACAACACGATCCAGCACGTTTCGGTGAACAACCTGAACGTCGGCCGTAACCCGGAAGAAGTTCTGCGTCTGCTCGACGGTCTGCAAACCGACGAGTTGTGCCCGTGCAACCGTACGGTTGGCGGCGCCACGCTGTAATTTCCAGCCCGGCCCGGGACCCGATTGCGGGTCCTGCGCTGGGCTTTAACTGCTCTAGATTATAGGTAAAAGCTATGGAATTTCTTACGACCATTAAGGAACAACTGCCGGATTGGGCCAAGGATATCCGCCTGAATCTGGACGCCGTGATCGCCCGCTCGACGCTGGCTCCTGAAGATGCCGTCGGCGCCGCGCTGTCCGCCGCCTACGCCGCGCGCAGCCCGGTGCTGGTCGAAGCCTTCAAGAGCGGCCTGTCCGAAGGCGACGCCAACGCCGCGCTGACGGCCTCGGCCCTCATGGGCATGAACAACACCTGGTATCCGTACGTCGAAATGACTGGCGACGCCCAATTGAAGAGCCTGCCGGCCCAGTTGCGCATGAACGCCTACGCCACCCACGGCGGCGTGGAAAAGAAGCGCTTCGAGCTGTTCGCCCTGGTGGCCTCCATCATCGGCAAGTGCCACTTCTGCGTGGCTTCGCACTACGAAAACCTGAAGAATGACGGCCTGTCGACCGAGCAGCTGCGCGATGCCGGCCGCATCGCCGCCGTGGTCAACGCTGCCGCCCTGGCACTGGCTGCCCAAGGCAAGTAAGCCTCCGTCCGGCAAAAAAAAGCCCGCCTGCGTAACCGCAGGCGGGCTTTTTATTTACGTCGCCGACCGTTTATTTCTTCGGCATGCTCGACGTCGTGGGCAGGCCGTTCGCGACCCACGCCTCGACGCCGCCGCGGTACCAGTACACGGTCCAGCCCAGCGTGCCGGCGCGCAGCGCCGCGTTGTAGGCGGAACGATCGTTCATGCCGGCGCCCAGGACCACGACGGGCGCCTTGCGATCGCCACCGTTGTTCTTCAACAGCCAGGCGTCGAAGCCTTGCTGCAGGTGATCCGTAACGCTGCCGTCCGAACCCGCATCGGTCAGCGGATAGCCGATAGGCACCGTGTCGCGCAGCCCGCTGGTATCGACGATCAGGAGATTCTTGTCTTTCTTGATCATCCCGACCAGGTCGGCGGTCGTGATCACCTGGGCCCGGTAGATCTTGTTGGGCGTCGGCCCCTTGTACGGCGCGGTGAACAGCATGGTCGTGGCCGGCACGCCAAAGTCCTTCAGCTCGTCGATGGCGCTGGCAGGCAGGCCTTGCCCCGGCTGCGCCGGCTGCTGCCGCGGCGCAGCCGAGCCCGGAGCCGCCCCTGCCTGAGCGACCTCGCCGCCCACGGTGCCCATCTCGATGTCGGAAATCATCACCGCGATGTTTTCGATCAGCTCATAGCACATGGTGATCGAGCCTTCGCGCGGGCTGTACCAGGCATTGAGCTGGCCGCAGTCCTTGAACACCACGTTGACCGGGCGCGGCAGCACGTAGCGTTCGCCCAGCAGCTTGATGTTGTTCGAGATCGCTTCGGACAGATTGTTCGCAAACAAGTTGCCGATCTTGCGCTTGGACGGCTGGAACACCACCTTCACCGGCGCGCCGGGCGCATTCGCCGGCTGCTGGCCTTCGGGCGTCCAGGTGCCCACGCGCGTGTGAGGCGCCAGGATCTTGTTCCAGGCGCGGTTCTGCTTGTTGAATTCATCCGCGCAACGCGCCCGGGTCCGGTCCTCCAGCCCGACGTGTTTGGCAATGGACTCGAACACGGCGGGGTTGCCGCCGTACATGATGCAGAGCATGTTGCGAAAACGCTTCAGGTCGCCAGTGTGCTCGTCTTGCCAGGCCGAGGAGGCGTCGGCCCCCCTGCGCTCGGCCACCTTGCCGCTGTAGTACCACTGCAAGGCCGCGTACTTTGCCGCGTCCTGCGCCATGGTGTTCACTTCCTTGTTGTCCGACGGATACATGGTCGGCTCGACGATCTGCAGCGCCGAATAGATGTCGACCGCGTCCTCTTCCGCCCCCGTCGAGGGCAGCTCCAGCTCGCCGATCAGGGCGTGCCCGAACTCGTGCATGAAGATGCTGCGCATGATGCCGATGTACACCGACACAATGCGCATGGTGTCGCCGCCAAAGCGCGGATAGGGGCCTTCCCCCGGCAAGGCAGGGTTGTAGTCACCGCCGCCCTGTCCAGCGGCCGGAGCCTGCGCCTGGGGCTTTTGCGCCGTGCCCCCGCCTGCGTTGCCGCCGCGCGCGGGCAAGGTGCCGGCCGCCGGCGCCGCGGCGGATTGGCCGCCGGTCATCGTGATCTTGAAATCGGCAACGCCGAAGGTGCCTACGTCGTAGGCCATGATGCCCAGCTCGGCGCCCGTGGCGGGCTCATTGCTGACATCGCCGATCTGCTGGCCGTTGACGATGAAACGGGCCGCGCCGGGCAGTTCGACCACTCTGATGCGGTCGGTACCGTCCAGCTTCGCTACGTTGGGCAGCGCAGCGATGTCGCGGCGATCTTTCCCCTGCAGACAGAACAGCAGCGTATTCTTGTCGGCCGTGAGTTCGAGCAGGCACAGGCTCTTGTTGGCGCGGTTGCTCAGCGCCACGCCGATGGACGCTTTCGGATTCGGCGACTTGACGACCACATTGACGTCGGTCACCCGGCCCGATTCCGGCGCCGGCCCGACATTCATGTACAGCGTCTGTTCGCTGTCGGCCTTGTTCGCGTTGTGCAGGGTGAACCATCCATCCTGCACGCCGGCGGTCCAGCCCTCAAGCATCTGCTGCTTGACCGCGCCGGCCAGCGGGCCGAGCTGCTGCTCGTACTGCGCATGCGCGGGCAGGCTTACCGCGCCGAAGATGGAAGCCAGGGCGATGCCACGTAAATGCATCCGAATGTCTCAGTAGTCGAAATGAAGTAGCGCAGAATATGCCAGATCAATCCGACCCGCTTATTCATTTGTTAAAGATGTATCAAAACCAAATGAATTGCGGAGAATATGCGAAAGCCCCTTGCCCGCGGGCCCCGCGGCGGGCTAGGAAATCCGCCCCAATAGCGCCACCACCGTCGCCGCGATGCCTTCCTTGCGGCCCAGGTACCCCAGGCCTTCGTTGGTCTTGGCCTTGATGTTGACCTCGGTCTCGGCCAGCCCGGTATCCGCGGCGATGTTCTTCACCATGGCCGGCGCGTGCGGACCGATCTTGGGCGCCTGCGCGTGCAGCGTGGCATCGATGTTCACCGGCGTCCAGCCCGCGGCGCGCACGCGCGCCATGGCCTCGCGCAGCAGCACGCGGCTGTCGGCGCCCTTGAAGGCCGGGTCGGTATCCGGAAAGTGGCGGCCGATGTCGCCCAGGCCGGCGGCGCCCAGCAGCGCGTCGGTAATGGCGTGCAGCAGCACGTCCGCGTCCGAATGCCCCAGCAAGCCATGCGTGTGGGGAATCGTGACGCCGCCGATGATCAGCGGGCGGCCCTCGACCAGCGCGTGCACGTCGAAACCCTGGCCGACGCGAAAAGGAATACTCATAGCCATTTTTCCATCAGTTCAAAATCGTCCGGCCACGTCACCTTGAAATTGCGCATGGCGCCGGGCACCAGCAGCGGCGCATAGCCAGCCGCCTCGATGGCCGAGGCCTCGTCGGTGACGGCCGCGCCGCTCACCGAGGCCGCCGTCAGCGCATCGCGCAGCACGCCGGCCCGGAACATCTGCGGGGTCTGCGCCAGCCACAGGCCATTGCGGTCCAGCGTGCGCTCCACACGCTCGTGGCCGGCCTTGACGGTGTCGGCCACGGGCAGCGCCAACAGGCCGCCCACGGGATCCGCCAGGCAGGCGTCGATCAGGCGGCCCAGCGCCGTTGCCGGCAGCCCGGGGCGCGCGGCGTCATGCACCAGCACCCAGGTATCGTCGGCCACGCCGCTGTCGGCCAGCGCGCCCGCCACGGTATCCGCGCGGGTCGCGCCGCCGCAGGCGCGCCACACCGTGCGCGGCAGGCCGGCCAGCGCGGCATCGACCCAGCCGTCTCCGGGCGTCACGGCCACCCGCACCTGCGAGATGCGTTCATCGGCCAGCAGCGCGCATACCGCATGGCGCAGCATGGGCTGTCCGGACAGCGGACGGTACTGCTTGGGCACGGTTTCATGCCCGGGCCGGCTGGCGCGGGCCCCTACGCCCGCAGCGGGCACGATTGCAATGAGGGAGGCAGACATGGTGCGGTGATTTTATAATCTTCCGCTTGATGCCTGCTCCCAGCCTGATGCCAGCCCCCTCTGCCCCCGCCAGGAAAGAGGGCGGCGCCAGCCGGTACAACGCCGTGGTGACCGGCACCGTCAGTACGTCCACCGACTTGGTCATCAGCGAGTGCAGCGCTGTCTCTTATACACATCT